>CBDDTG010000029.1:0-117746 GCA_965233665.1 Bacterioplanes sp.
AGCACATGGCGACTGTAACGGCGGTGATTGGCATTGTTACGCCAGCTCTTTATTAAGCCCTGGGCCTCATAAAAATGCACCGTCGACACCGGAATATCACAGCGCTGTGCCACATCCCCCACACTGAGCGCACTTTTGCTGGCGGCGAGTGGTTTCACCATCTTGTTGACCTCAAGTTATGTTGAGCTTTTAGAGTAGCGCCAACTTAACTTATTGAGAAGACTATTTATGACGAGGGCTATAACCAACGCGCCACTTTTACCCGCCCCCGGCCGCACCGCTGCACATGCGCTCAGCTCAAACTGGAAACTGATGGCCGTCGCCATGCTGATTGGCCTTAATTTGCGCCCGGCGTTGGCCGCTATTGGGCCATTGGCAGACACCTTACAAGCCGGCTTACACCTCAACTACACCGCCCTTTCCTGGCTGACCTTATTGCCTGTATTGGCCATGGGGCTGGGGTGCTTTATCACCCTCAAACTTCGCCAACACATAAGCGCCCATCGCTTAATACAGCTTTCACTGTGGTTATTACTGCTGGCCAATGGCCTTCGCGGCGCGGATGTTGGTCAATGGAACTTTGCTTTACTGGTGCTGACCTCGCTGCAGGCAGGTGCCGGCATCGCCGTCATTCAGGCCGCCATGCCGGTTGTGATCAAACAGCTGGCCGGCCCGCACAGCGCCCGAATCATGGGCTTTTACGTGGCCGCCATCATGGCCGGCGCCGCTATCGCCGCCAGTTTAACGCCCTATTTATTCCAATGGAGCGACAACTGGCACTTAGCCCTGGCCAGCTGGGCCGTGGTGGCCATCATCGCCCTATTTATTTGGTCGGATTGGCGCGACGCATTACCCACCTCAGGCTCTGTGCCAGCCCAAGCTTACTGGCTGGCCACACCGCGTTTGCTGTCGCTGACGACCACGTTTACGCTGGCTGCCGCCGGCTACGTATGCGTATTAGCCTGGTTGCCGCCGTTTCTACTCGACCAAGGCTTGGATGCGACCCAGTCGGGTTTGTGGCTAGGCTATTTGACCGCCATCGAAGTGGTGGCAGGTTTTGTTTTCCCTTACCTGGCTAGCCGCAGCGATGACCGACGCTGGGCATTATTTACCGTGCTGGCACTGTCCATCAGCGGCTTTCTCTGGCTGGCGTTGACGCCCTCACACACCAGCGTGTGGATTCCCATGACCTTGCTCGGCTTGGGCATTGGCGGCCAGTTTCCACTGGTCATGATCACCACCATGGACCACCACCCCGACGCGCAAAAAGCCGGAGCATTGACTGCATTAGTGCAAGGCTATGGATATAGCTTGGCTGCCTTTATGCCGTTATTGATGGGCGCACTGAGGGATTATTTAGGCAGCTTTAATAATGCCTGGCTGGTGCTGGCGCTTATGTATGCTTTGGTGATCGTCTTGATAATCCGTTATAACCCCAAACACTACCCGGCACTGCGTAGGACGGGCAAAGGCACCTAACCTCCAAACGCCAAACCCTATGCCCTCCTTGAGGTTATCCCTCACACCGGGCGACTGAAAGCGTACATCAAGGCAGTTTCTGCAAGGCGAAAAGTAATAAAAAAGCGCAGCTTACAAACTGTAAGTGAGCATGTGACCGGGCTCACGATCGAGACACTTTTTAACGCAGCAGAAACAACGCAGATAGCTTTAAAATTCTCTAAGCCCTATGCCCTCCTTGAGGGATCTTATCCCTCACGCCGGGCGGGCGAGCTCCCTGCTTTGCGCTGCGCAGGCCGTGAATCCTGAGTTGCCAACGCTGTGGTCGCCGCAACGCCAACAGCCTGCATCCCGGCAGGATGTTGGCTAGCGCTGCCGTCCAGGCAGCCCCTGCGGGCACAGCCATTGCCAACTCAGGCGGCCTACTAAGGCGCGGAAAACCTGGGCGCGAGAGCGAGTTCAAAGCTTAAAATGGATTGTCGATAACAACTGTAATTCATGGGGTAACTAAAGCTCTATTCCAGAAAGCCGGAGCCCTAGAAAACAACAGTAGTTGCAGTCTGTTTTTTCTCTATAGCGGTAAGCATTTAACAAGCAGAGGCAGCATTGCCGTAGCACCCGACCAAAAGCCCAGCAGATCGTTAAAGACTTTCACGTTTTGCGTAGAAATGCTGAACCGATACTCATCCTGAAGAGTTTTTAAACTGGAACAAAAACTTATCGACGTTATCGATCATTCTATCGCCCATCAGCCTGAACTCACGATCTGGTATCTGCATTGTATAGCTATAGATTCCAATCGCTGCATAGAACTCCAATACCTTCTGTAACAATGGGCTTGGAATGGCAATATCATGCTCTGCTTGATAGCCTTCAAGAAACGCACTCTGAAGGTGTTCGCTCTGTGCCTCACGATTAAAGAACTTCACCAAGTCCATCCATGCGATATCGTACTTTGCTCTTTCAAAATCGATTAAAACTGGCGCATTTCCAACCCGCTTTATATTGCGCAAGCCAAAATCACCATGCAACACGACTTTAGCCAGACCCTCATACTCTTGCTGGTATATAACCTTAAACTTTAACAATGAACTATATACTCTAAATACCTTGCGATATTCCTGGTGCGAACTCAAACGCTCCATTGTCTCATCAATTCTGGCAAAGAGCGTTGATAAGTCTCCTGATAAGCATTTTATTCGCTGTGTTCTTTCTTGTGTCGACACTCGATGGAAGCGCCCTAGCAAGCCTCCATACTCATATGCGCTGGCCATCGACATCTCGGTGACTTCCTTCATATCACAATACTCAAGTAGGATGGCGCTGCAGCCAACGTGCTCATAGGAACCAAGCAGCACAGGACGCACCACCACCTCAAGCAACGTCAGCTCGGTGTCATATCTTTTTTTACTATTGAAAAACTTAACAAAGATGCTTTTGTTCAGCTGTTTACTATGCCCAACATAATGCTGATTTTTTGACTTATGATCCACAAGAGCCAAATAACATTCATAGTCCCTGCTTATGTCCTCTATTATTACATCCACTACATAAAAGCCTTAACTATTGACCCGGCTCACCCTGCAAGGAACGACCAAGCAGGGCAGCTTAAGGGCTTGGGCACCGCACTATTCAGAGGTGCCCTTGCATTAAAAACCCCGCACGAAGGCGGGATTTCTGTTTACTTACTGACAGTGAAGACCGCTATACGGCTTCGCTTCAGGGGTCATATGAATGCTCGTGGTAAAGGTCTGCATGCCAAAGTCTAAGCTAAATAGGCTGGCACGATAACCGGATTCAGGCGCCTCTAGCGGCTTAGAAAATGCGTAGTACATTTTAGAGCGGCCATCACCATCCGGGTCTTTGAACTCAACTTTCATATGCTTGGCGCGCAAAGCTTTGCTCTTCCAAGCCTCATCACCCGTGACGTTTAAACGAAAATCCAGCGTTTCGTTATCAGCCGTCCAGAACTCAACATTCATTGGGATCTTAGAGGAGTACACGGTCAATACGTTGTTTTCGCGATCGGCTTCCCAAAAGATATGCGGCGCTGAACGACGGCCATCACGATCCAACACCTTACTCGCAAAAGCAAAGCCCGACATAATAGCGTCTTCTGGAAGGTTGTGACTGGCATTAGGAACAAAGCGAATGTTCTTAGGGCCAGACACTTGGTCCCAGTAGTTCAAACTGTTGGTATTTTGGAAAAACTCATCCGAGGTGCCATTCAAGATGAATTTGGGCAGACCAGCCATTCTGTCCTGATACTCGATCGGGTCCACGATGTCGAGCAACTTCTGACCGTCTTCTGTTTTGAAACGGCATGGCAAGTTTTTGCTGGTATAGGTGTGCAAAATTGGATAGTAGTCGCCAATGGCTTCGTATTGATTTTCAAGCGACTCATCAATATCCAGCACGTCGATGACCGCCGGCACAATACCTTGCACGCGGTGATCAACCGCGGCGGTTAGCCAAGTAGTCCAACCACGCTTAGAACCACCCACCATAGAAAAGCGGTCAACATACAGGCCATGGTACTCATCTAAAAACTCGGTACTGGCATCCATGGCTTTCACCACGGATTTCACCATCGGCAAATACAGCGGCCATTCCTCATTGCCCGTATCTAAGAACAATTCAAAAGAGCGCGAGACCAAATTGTCTTCCTGCATCTCTTTGGCACCTTCACCATCGACCACATAAGACCAAGGCTCGTTGGGGACTTGGCGAACTTCAATCACGATTTTATTAAACTTTGCCGCCACCTTGCCGAACAAGTCATCAAATTTAGAGTCACGCAAGTGCGTTCCACCCGCCACGTAAACAATGGCTGAATCGGTACGCCAAGCCAGCTTGCCATACGGCTTATCCGCTAACTTCTTCGGGAAATAAAACATCACATCGTGTTGCCAAATCGGGCGGGTTGTTTCTTTCTCAGTAAGCCATTGCTGAGACGTGACCAGCACCTCATGACCAACGTAAAAGCCTTTATCTTCGGTACGAACATATTCCCAATCGAACTTGCCATCATCCTTTGCCAAGTAGCGATCTAATGCGGTTTCCGCTTGCGCGAATGCTGTAAGCATCAGCGAGACAGTCAGCAGAACTGCCGACCTGAAAAACATCACTGTTTTCATGGTAATCCTTATATACTTTGAATCGAATTGAGCAAAAATTAGACTCACTCAGCCTAAAATTCGGGCGGGATTATAGACATAAGAAAAAAAATAAACAGCCAAATACACAGAAGTTTCGGTCAACAGAACACTGTCATTATGCATAACAACACGAGTGCCGAATTCAATCTGCAACGCTTATGGCTGCCATCCCCACAGATGGTGAAGTTGATCAGTAGTCGCTACAGAGCTCAATACTCCTGCACATAAACAACAGACCCCATTAAGCACCGCCCCGATCAAACTTAATGCCCGGCCCTTGCTGCGCCACGAAACATATAACTCTGGGCCAGGACCGCCAAAAGGACTATATCAAGCTGCCGCCTCTACTTCACCAGTCTCCTCGAGGTAAACATTGGCGGCCAACCGACCGTTGACCGCCAATACGTTACTGAGCTTTTTTGCCACCACCAGCCAACATAAAGAAGACCGCCGCTGCTAATAAGAGAATGAAAACCGCCGCGCTTGATAAAAGTGCCGAATGAATAGCAACAAAAGCTTCTTTGCCAGCTTCAATTAACACCACCGCCTGCTCCTCTGCCAGCTGATTTGCCACCAAATAAACATCCCCCAGCGACCTGCTCGCTTGAGCGGATTGCTCAGCGGATATACCGGAAGGCAAACGAATTGCGCGACCAAAAAGTCCCGATATAAAAACGCCAAATAAAACAATACCTAATCCGGCACCCAACTCGAAACCTGTAGCCTCTAACGAACCTGCAGCCCCACCCTCACTTTCATCCACTGCGCTCATTATGGCTATCGATGAAGCCGTCAAACTGGCACTTAGCATCAATCCCAAGACCAGCAGCATAGCCGCAACCACCACTCCGGGGTTGTGAAAGTCAGCCCAAGCAAGTCCACCCAACGCCATGGCAGCAACGGCAAGCGAAACAACGGCTAAACATCTCAGCCCTAAAACTTTGGAGAGATATCCTGCCAATACTCCACCCACTGCCACACCGACCATCAACGGCAGCATCACAACACCCGCCTCCCAGGGTGTTTTGCCCAGCACATACTGTAACTCTTGAGCCAAAGTAAGCTCGACACCTGCTACAGCAGCCATGGCTACGATGGCCATAACCACTCCAGCCACGACCTCCGGGTGTGAGAATAATGACAAGTTCAACATCGGCTCACGAGACCGCAGCTGCATCGATACAAACACCGCCAACATCAGGGCGCCACAGGCCATCATCAGTATTACCCACCCAATCGACTGCTCGGCCGAAGCGCTTGCTTTAATAGCATAAACAGTAGTGACGATACCCGTTGTGAGCAGCAGCGCCTGCCCTATTCGCCACTTGCCTTCAGTTAATGCTTCACCGTGCGGCAATAGCCAGTAGCAGGCAATGACAACCACCACCACAATTGGAATATTGATCAAAAATACCGCCCCCCACTCGAAATACTCCAGTAAAGCACCACCAATCAGCGGACCAATAGCCGATCCGGCAGCTCCAGCCATACTCCACAACCCCAAAGCAAAACCAAGCTCTGCCTCATCTGTGAAACTACGACGTATAAGCCCCAAAACACAGGGCATTATCATTGCCCCACCAAGCGCCAAAAGAACACGAGCCAGCAACAAAACGGCTGCAGTTGATGCAAAGGCAGCCAATAACGAGGCACCACCAAAAAGCATCAGACCTATCATTAAAATTCGCCGATTGCCCACTCTGTCTGCCAACGTACCCATAGGTACCAGAAGCCCAGCCATCAGCAAGGGATAGATATCGATAATCCACAAAACCTCAGTGGTCGTCGCACCCAAGGCCTGAGTAAGCCGTGGTATGGCAATGTGTAAAACGGTCGCATCAAATGCAACTGGCAACGTTGCCAGCATCACTATCGCGAGTATAAACCAGCGATAGCTTGGGGAACCATGCACTATCTTCGGCGGCCGAGTAGCAGTGTCGTGCGCCACCTGTTTTTCGGTTGTCATAAGCTTTTCTCTAAGCACTATCTGTATGTTGTGAAATCTAATAAAGGCGAAACTCTGGCTGCATTTACTCAGCCAGAAAGTTGATGACTACTTATTGTCCATCTGCGGACGCACGGCCCTTAAGCCAGCCTTATTGATCTTGTAGGGATGACCACTTTTAGACTGGATAAGACGCTTGGCTTTTAGCTTGAGAAAGGTTGCCAACGTACAGTCAGCAAGCACATAACCCTCGCGGGTGTAACATTCAACGGATGTCACCTTGCCTGAGTCGTTACGCGAAAAGGAAATGAGACCGCCCTTTGCGAGGACGTGGAGCGTCCGCTGTTCTGGTTTGGAAATGTTCATGTTGGTTTTTACCAATAGCAATCAAATACGACATACGGCAGTTACATAAAATAACCACCAAGAGAAAGTATGTGCATTGTGATAACCGCTCTTTCCAGAAGAGTCAGGGATAGAGGGTTATCGTACGATTACTATTTCCAACATATAAACTGTGAACAGCGCCTGATTGTGAACTTGTGTTTGAAGTATCAACTGACGAAGCGCCTAAACGCCCCGGCAGTCAAAATTTGGCGCAATGCTATCAAAGAGCCCTGCCTAATTCAACAGCCAGAACACGAAGCAGTTTAAAAAGACAGCTTCGACATAAAACTGCGTAGCAAAGACGCCTAAGCCAACCAAGCAAGCCTTGGGTGGCACGAGGCAAACGGGCAAACGGGCAAACGGGCAAACGAGCAAACGAGCAAACGAGCAAACGAGCAAACGAGCAAACGAGCAAACGAGCAAACGAGCAAACGAGCAAACGAGCAAACGAGCAAACGAGCAAACGAGCAAACGAGCAAACGAGCAAACGAGCAAACGAGCAAACGAGCAAACGAGCAAACGAGCAAACGAGCAAACGAGCAAACGAGCAAACGAGCAAACGAGCAAACGAGCAAACGAGCAAACGAGCAAACGAGCAAACGAGACAGTCACTATAAGAGCAATGCTCGCTTATCTCCAATCCCCAGTTGCTAACGACCAAGCTCTTACCTGCCGACGGATCGCCCAAGGTGATTCCGACGAAAAAATGCCACAAATCTCGGACTTTAGGCACAAAGGTGCTTTGCTCGTGGATCGAGCCGTCTTTTAACGGAGGGAGTTTCAGGCTGCTAGGTCAGAAGTTGCTGGCAAGCACCGATACCAGCCGTTCGATGTTGCTTGCTGTCGCGGAAGAAGCAGCTCAGTTTGGCCTTTAGCTGCTGAGCGCTGCCCACCAAGCCTTTAAACTGGCTTTCAAATTGCTGCGTCATCACCAGCCAGTGTTGTGGATCAATGCCCAGCCTGAGCAGCGCGGGTGGCAGGCCTTGATCAATATAACCGCGCTTATCATCACGAACTTGTCTGCCCGTCCAGTCGACTAAGTCGATGTAGTCGGTTAACTTCATTGGGATGCCTTCCGGCATGCTTTCACGAGGATTGCCAGCGAAGTTAAATAGCTCAGGAACTTGTTGAAACGGATGATTGGGTGAACTGGCTTGCTGTGCTTTACGGCTGCGTTTTTTGATCGAGGTATAATCAGACGCTTCCGGTGTTTCCGCCATACCTGCTCTAACAGGGTTTAAATCCACGTAGGCCATACAAGCAGCCAGTGCTTTTTCGTCGAGCAGTGCCTGAGACTTAAAGCGGCCCTCCCAGAAATGGCCAGTACATTTGTCTTCTTCGTTGGCCATGCGCGCTATTTTTTCGTTCAAGCGACGCATAAACCAGCTGATGGACGTTAAGCGCTCACGCCATTCGTTGGCGTACTGTTCAACTAACTGCTCTTCCACGGAGCTCAACGCTTCGCCTAACAGGTAACGTTGGGTAAAAGCATTGCCTTTGTACAGCCGATGCCAGCGCTCGATCACTTCGCGTACAGACCAGTTTGTAGCTTGATCCTGCGCGACATGCAGCACCACATGAAAGTGATTCGACATCACTGCATAGGCAGCGATGTCGATGGCAAAGGCCTGGGCTTGCTCTAGAAGCAATGACTCTATCCAACCTCGGCGATGCTCGAAGCTGCGCCCTTCTTGGTCAAAGCCGCATAAAAACGCGCGCCGCACACAGCGTGAAACGCAGTGATAATACGGCGTAGCTTCCAGCGAAACGAGTTCCTTGCGTGGCTTGGGCATGGCTGACTCCCAATGAATAGAATCAGCTCATAGCCTAGCCAGCAGATTTAGGCGTTGCCATCAGGCAGCTTGCTTATCATGACTGTCTTGATTAGCTTATGACTGTCTTGATTAGCTTTAGTCTTGATTAGCTTTAGCTCCGTTGAATGAAACTGAAATTTATCGTTTTCTTAGCAGTCTTGCAGCATCGTTGTGATTTCCAAGTTCAGCAACCTTAAGCGGTGTTTGGTCAAATTCATTCTTCAATAGTAAATCTGCCCCTGATTTAAGCAATACCTTTATTACATTGCATTTGCCATTCATTGCAGCTTGATGTAGAGGAGTATTACCAAGATCACCAACGATATTTACATCTGCGCCGTTTGCTATCAGTATTTCTACATCCTCAACCTCGCCCATTCTTGCAGCAGTGTGGAGCGGAGTATCATCAACCGCACCTCGCTGATTAACATCAATCAATTCGATGCCTAAGAACTCCGGGTGGTCTTTATATTTCAACAAAATTTCAGTTACATTTTTTATGGACACTTATTGGTACACTCACGTTTATGTTTATCTTTAAGGTTTTGTATTCGATTGCGCCATGTTTGAATTTTTTGGCTATGCCTACCCGGAAGCCACTTGGCATCCCAAGCTTCATATAAACTTATGCACTGTTCTGCGTGATCAATTTGTTTCGACAAAATAGAACAATCATTGCTTCCCGGTGGTGGTGGCGTGTCACAGAAGTTCTTCGCACGTTGATATTCTGCTTGTCTTGCCGAATCGTCCGTTGGCGTATCACCGGGAGTGCTGAGGGTTGCAGCCAACGCTATACCACCAGCAATTGCAGTTCCAATTCCAGCACCGACACCGCAACCAATTGGTCCACCCCATGCCCCAGCAAGGCAACCTGCGGCAGGATTTAACCCATTCGGGTCGGTATACATTACTGGGTTTTGGTATGCATATCCGTAAGTGTTGATGCCCCCGTTTAGCCCAATTGGGTCAGACTGAACATATCTACCAAGACTGGGATCATAGTACCGATGCCAGTTATAGTGCAGGCCACTTTCACTGTCGTAGTACTGCCCCGGGAAGCGGATATTAAAGGTAATCTGGTTGTCGCTGAGGGTGCTTTCACCAAACGCTTTTTGCTCAAGGCTCCAAACTTTGTTTTGCTGGCTGTCACTGATGGCTTGTGGTGTGGCCAGGTGGTCGTTATGCACGAAATACAGCTGACCGTCGGTGTAATAGCCCAGCAGCTCGCTGCCCAGCCACAGATATTCTCGCGTGGTGACAGCTGCTCCGCCGCTTTGAGACACGCGCTCGCTGATCAATTGGCCTTGCAAATCGTAATCGTAATAGGTGATTTGATCGCCTTGGATTTTCTGACTGCGCAGCTGATTCGGGAAGTAACGATATTCCGCAATGCCTTCGCTAATGGTCAAAGTGCTGATATGACCGGTTGGGTCGTAATTAAACTGGCGCTCGCCCAGTTGCGTGGTTTGGCCTAATTCATTGACCACCACGGTTTGTGCGTTCACACCTTGAATGCTGTCCAGCTGATGGGAGTTGCTGGCGTAGTCATAGGTGGTGCTGCCGGGGTTATCACCGCCCAGATTGTCGTGGCTTAACCGGTTGCCAATGCCGTCGTAGGTGTAATCATCTTGCTGGCCATGCTGCTTGGCTTGGGTTAAGCGCGATAATAAATCGTAATCAAAGTCATGTTGCTGGCTGCCCCAATCGCCTTGTTGCTGAATGGCCTTAATGCGATTAATGGCATCCAAGGTGTATTGACGCTGACGCACAGGGTCGATGGCCGAGGTCGACAATAAGCGACTGCCGGTGAGTTGGCCGTCTAACGCAAAGTCGCGCTGCAAGCTTAAGCCGTTACCATAAGTTAGCGATTCAATGGCATTGCTAAAGGCTCGGTAATTCACATCCGATACCACGGTTTGCAATGGCGCAGCGCCATTGGCCTGCCAGTGCAAGGCGGTGATTTGACCGGCAATGTTATAGGTTGGTTTTAACTGAGCACCGCTTGGGTACACCAGTGCCTGCAACTGACCATTGGCGGCGTAGTGCCACTCGGTGGTGGTCTGGCTGGCGCTATTTGCCATCAATAATGTGCGCTTAATGACTTCGCCTGCGCCGTTGTAATGGTAGCGAGTCACATGGCCCTGACGGTCTTTGACTTCACTTAAACGACCCACAGAATTAGCACTGCTGCTCAAATCGTAGCGGTATTCCACCGTGCTGTTGTCGTGATAGGTGGTTTTAACCAAACGGTTAAGCGCGTCGTACTCATAGATGGTGACTTCGTTGCTGGCATTTGTGCTTTGCGTGCGGTTGCCAGCCGGGTCGTATTTAAACGTGGTTATGCCGGTATCTGGGCTGATGATTTTTTCCAGCTCTCCGACAAAGTTGTAAAAATAGCGTGTGATTTTGCCCTCTGTGTCGGTCACCGAGGTGATCTGATCGTCGGCATTGTAGGTGTAGCGGGTTTCGCCTCTATTTGCGTCGGTATGTGTTTTTAACCTATCAACGGCGTCATAGTCTTTCTCAGTTAACCTTGCCAGAGGATCTTCTACTTCTACTTCGTTACCCATTAAATCATATTTAAGATTTGTAGTATTCCCCTCATAGTCAAGCACCTCCATCACACGACCAAGCTCATCAAATGCTCTAAAAACTTGATACACGACGACACCATCTCGATCTTTAACTCTGCTTTCAAGAGGGTTGCCCGCATTATCCAGGTCATACTCGATGCGCTCACCAGACTTATTCTGAATAGAAACTAGACGACTAGCTACATCGTACCCCATCGTCATTAAATAGCCATCGTCGTGAGTAACTTTAGTAAATAACGGATTATTTAGATAATCGTACTTATATTCGTAGTTAACCACACGAATTCCATGTTTAGAAACCTCTCTTTCTACACGAACAACACTGCCGTAATTATCGTATGTGATGAATATCTTATTCTCGTTTTCATCGATAATAATCTGAGGCTGCCCTCTTCCGTTATAGTCTTCTAGGCGTAACAAATGACCGAGAGCATTTTCTATAGATGCGACATTAGATGTTCCAGCATGGTAGCTATAGCGTGTCACATCAGGCACATCTGTACGCGCACCATCTTGGGTTTCTAGGTTACCCAAATGATCATACGTGTATTTGACCGAAGAGGCAGACACTACAGCATTTAAAAAAAGAGATAAAAACAATAAAACAAAACGGCTCATAGACTTACTCGGCACCCACTTGCTTGACTACTTTCGACAACAAACGACCGTTTCTGTCATATGTCATTTTCGTTATAGTCTTTTCATCGACCACTTCTACCGGCAGATCAAAGTCAGGATGCCATTTAATAACCTTCTTTCTCTCATCTAGAGTTCCATATGCCTCAACACGAAGGACCTCTTGCCCTTTGTTATTACTCTCGAACTTTGTTACAACTCCATTCCAGTCAGTTTTCTCAGCTAAAAAACCATTATTATCATATCGATACTGCTTATTAGCTCCAGCACAATGATCTGAAGCATGCCCCTCAACCTTTGTTACTTTCTTTGCACCTTCAAAATCGTCAAACCAATATGTGCTTTTCTTACCTAAGGGGTTGGTCACAGTAACAGTACCATCATCGTTGTATTGAACTTCAAACCTCTCTACACCAGAGCCGAGCCTACCTCTTTCACTACTAACAGCCCGACCCAAGTTATCATATACGACTGTAGAAACTCTTCGGCCAGACTTATCGAGAATACCAGTTACATAAGTCGCAAATACAGCATCCTCATAGAGGAAGGCATAGTCAAAACCGAATTCCCCCTCAACTCGACGAAGGATCGGGTGATTGAGTATTGGCGAAAAGGAATTTTTACGCTTTTTAGGGCCCACATCGGATAAATAGTCATAGTAAAACTGCTTAACCGAACCATCAGGCAAAACCACTGAATCCAGCTGCCTAGTATTATGAGAGTGTTTAGCACTCACAACATATTTTTGCCCGCGAACATCTATTTCTCTAAGTATTAAAATACTCGGATCTGGCTTAATCATCGTCAGCGTGTGGCCTGCCCGCTTAACAAGAACCTTATTCGCCTGATACTCAACCATAACCCTTTCACCGACAAGGGGGACAATAGAAATAAGTCGTCCATCAGGATCAAACAACTCTTTCTTATTATCAGAAAACGACAAGATAAAGCCTGATCCACTTCGTTCAAGCCTCTCTTTTCTAGATCCAACTGAAAAATACTCACCTTTGGCATCCAAATAAAATCGGATCAACTTACCATCCTCTCCATGATAATAAACATAATCAGATTCCACGTCCAAATACTGCTGATAGGAAAAAGTCCACAACCCACTATTTGAGTTATAATAATAATTAAATGGGATCCCATCAAAATTGTTCTTCAATTCATAATATTTATTACCTGTTGCAATATTTATTGGATTAGGAGTATTATTGCAACTTCTGCCATTATTGACTGGATCACGTCCCTTCACGCACGCTTGAGATCCACTACTATATGACGAACTTGCAGCACAATAGCATTTGTGCGGCGAAAATACAGGATTTCCTGCAAGCTGATAGAATTTATTGGCTGTCGTACCAGCGTAAGAAAAACCTGAAAAACCAAGTATATCCGCACCACTATTAGTCGTACACTGCTGCTGAACTGCCACACTTGTTTTTGTTACATTTCCGAATTTATCTGTAACAGTCAGCTCACACTCCCAAGACTCTGAAGACTCATTATAAACCGCCGAAGAGGAGTCGTATCTGGCACCATATCCCGGCATCCCTCCATAATTGCCACATACCTCACCAGGAGAAGACCCCACTACCTGATGTACATTCTGGATACGATACGAAACAGGATCAAAATAGTAATACTCAACTCTATCATCCGAAAAAGCGATTCCCGATAACACAGCAAAAAATATAACCAATATAAACCTAGCGCTATTAAAAAACAGAAACTTTGGGAGCATGCTTATTCTCAACCATATCAATTCAATTCCCCAAAAAGCGATATTCGCACATTTCAAACTCAAAAGCCCAACGCCACGAAGTATCACGCCATCAAAATAAAACCTACGCAAACCAGTACGTAATAAGAAATCTTAACCAGATCCAAAAGTGCGATCAATCGACAAATAAGGACACAACCGCAAAACCACAGAAAACAGCTCCCAAAACTTAAACCTTGGGGAGCTAGATAGACGCCAAGACTAGTAAACGATCTCTATAATTGACAGCTGCGATCAACCTTTCCACAAGAAAATTTATTGCCTGGACAACCCGAAGAAGATGAGATAGCAAGCCAAACACAACAGTGTTAAGAATGGCTTTAAAAGCGTGGACATGCTCCTGCCGTTGTTGTTCACAACAACGGCCATTAAACCAGTAAAACCTATCGCCATTTACTATAAGCCACTACAGTCAGCTGCGGCGACTTTCATGACAATACATCGACAGAGCGTCTTGTCAGGAGCCTCAAAACGAAATGGATGCAAATAGCAGGATACCGTTCAACTTAAGCGAGACCTAAGTCGATCATCCAATACAATTCCGGATATTTCAAACAGCTCAGAAAGCACCAGCTTGATGATAGCTTGGCGATCCCCTAGGCGTTACAGAAATGCTTCAACACCTATAATCCGGCAGTTTTAGTTGACCAGTATAATCCCAGCCGCGACCAACTCCATGGCGGTGGCAACCACGCCAAGAATAACCCAGACCAAGCCCCAGAAGCACCCGCTATCGCTAAAATCAAAATCCACTCTCACTGCGCACCTTTAGTTGCGACAAAGATGCAAACCAGCACTACGAACAACTGCGCAGAGCCAACCTAAAAGCTACCTACAGCCACACCGTAAAAGCCGAACAGGCTATTGACATCCACTACAGTACTGGTATTGGCGCCCGAGCAACCGATATAATCGCCGACTTTTATTTGCCCCCTTAGGTGATTTATGTCGACATTCCGCCGCAGCGATGTGATAGCGCTGGGTTTTATGACCTTTGCCCTGTTTTTAGGTGCCGGTAACTTAATTATCCCCCCAGATGTGGGCCGCCAGGCCGGCACCGATTTTTGGCCGGCCACGTTAGGCTTTCTAGCAACCGGGGTTGGGCTCCCGCTGCTGGGTGTAGTGGCCGCAGCCATGTGCGGTGGCGGTTTACGTGAAATCACTCGGCCACTGCCTGCCTGGGCGGCGATTGCCTTTGGCATGGCGATTTATTTATCCATCGGACCATTGTTCGCCATTCCGCGTACGGCCACGGTGGCGTTTGAAATGGGTACCTCGCCCTGGCTTGCCAATGGCAGTGAATCGAAAATTGCGTTGGCCATCTACACCCTGGTGTTTTTTGTTGTCAGTGCTTATTTGGCACTGTCACCGGGCAAATTGATGGACCGCATCGGCCGCTACATTACGCCAGCCTTGATCCTGGTATTAATTGTCATGGCTGCCGGTATTTTGTTGGACCCGCAAGGCAGTGCCGGCAGCCGCAGCGAGACCGTCGCCCAAGGCGCCTTCGCCTTTGGTTTTATGCAGGGCTACCAAACCATGGATGCCCTGGCCTCAGTGGTGTTTGGCATTGTCATTATTCAAGCCATTCGCGAGCGCGGCATTAAAGACCGTGCGTCCATCGCCCGCTACACATTAATGGCCGGCGTCATTGCGGCGCTGTGCTTGTCATTGGTATATGTGCCTCTGTCTTGGTTAGGTGCCACTAGCCATAGCGTTGCCAGCCAATACGACAACGGCGGTCAATTGATTGCGGTGTACATCACTGAAATTTTTGGCCCTGCCGGCCAGTTAATTCTGGCGCTGGTGATCACCTTGGCGTGCTTAACCACTGCAGTGGGCCTGCTCACCAGCTGCGGCGAATACTTTAACCAATTAATGCCGAAAATTTCTTATCGGGTGTTTGTGATTGTGCTGGCGATATTCAGCGCCTTGGTGGCCAACCAAGGACTGTCGCAAATCATTCAACTGTCGATTCCGGTGTTGGTCGCTCTATACCCACTCACCATGACCTTAATTGGCTTATCTCTGGCGCGTCCATGGATGCGTGACCCGCAGCGGGTGTTTGCCTGGGCCATGGGTGTAACGGCCATCATTGCCTTGTACGACGGCTTGGCCGTTGCCAAGTTAACCCCCATTGGTTTAGAAACCTGGTATCAACAACTGCCCATGGCCAGCAGCGGCATGGCCTGGCTGACCCCAGCGCTGGTGGCCTTGGCTGTTGGTTGGGCGCTGCAAAAGCGTGAGCCAGAGGCCATCGCCAGCTTGCGCTCTTAGGCGATAAAATAAAGCGGCCGTTCGGCCGCTTTATTCTGCTCTGCTGTTCGATTTTTATTATTGAAACACGATCTGCTTTGGCTGAGCCATGCCCTCTCCGCGCCACGTCTGCCAATGAATATTCAGCGCGCTAGCGCCGCCGATGTAATGCTGATCCAATAGCGAGTAAGCGGTTCTGCGATAGCCGCGCTTGTACTCCTGCACCAGGCGCGTAATAAAACTGCGGCCGTAGCTTTTACTGAGGCTAAAATAAACTAGTGTCCTGAGTCAGAAGTTCGCATGCTTTCAGCGAGCCATCCAAGTTCTGTGGCGAGGCGTGCCTCACAGGCAATGGTGGTTCCATTGGCAAGAGGCAGAACGAAGCCAGAGGGTTTGAAGGGCCCGCCCTAAGGGAACGAATGGAAAGCCCCATTACGGCGTTGCTGTTCTTGAAAAGATCCCGATATTTCCTGCAAACAGCGCCTTGTACTAGCGCTTTCCATTCGCTCTGAAAATATGCGAACTTCTGACTCAGGACACTAGCTGCCCTGCCATGGCCTGATGAATGGCTTGGTTAAGATTCTGCTGCCGCCAGGTGACATTATTGATTTCGACAAATTCACGCACCGGCATCAGTTGCTGCTGAGCCGCGATTTGTCGGTGGTTTAACGCATGCTGATGAATCACAAAGCGCCCGCCATCGTCGTACTCAAGGGTTTCCATTTGCTCGGCCAAACCTTCATTTAACCAGGCAGGCATGCGCTCGGCGATGGAGGCAAAAATAGCGTGGCTGGTTTCGTGCTTGATGGTGCGATAGGTGCTCTCAATCCCACCTAAGGGCACCTCTGAATAATTCGGTACCCGCTCTGGATCGCCAGAGGGCGCCAGGTCACGAAGCCGGTTTGCCGCTCTAGCAAGGCTACAGCAAAGATCGGCGACACAGAGCTGGAGTTCTCTGGCATTCCCCGTAGGGCGCGGGCGGCAGGCCTCCATAACGTCGTTGGCAATGTTGAAAAGGGCTGGCCATTTCCTGCCATCGCCGCCTTGTTCTGAACGCCTGCTGCACTCGCGCAGAGCTGTGCAGAATTATTCAGAGGTGCCCTAGCTCTCTGGATGCAGGAACACCGCGATTTGATGGTGATCATGCAGGTACACCCCCAACGACGGTGGCACCTTACTGTTGGTTTTAGCCGCCAAATAGCGACGATACTCGCCCACGTCGGTTAATACATGAATGCTAACCGGCACCTTGCGATAAAAGTCGATAAACAGAACGCGGTCAAAGAACCGATAAACGCGGTCAAGGCACCTCGGAATAATCCGGTGCCCGCTCTGGGTCGTCAGAGGGCTTTGGATCACGAAGCCGGTTTGCCGCTCTAGCCAGCTACAGCAAGAATCGGCGACACAGAGCCAGAGTTCTCTGCCGACCCCCGCAGGGCGCGGACAGCAGGCCTCCATAACGTCGTTGGCAATGTTGAAAAGGGCTGGCCATTTCCTGCCATCGCCGCCTTGTTCTGAAAGCCTGCTGCACTCGCACAGAGCTGTGCAGAATTATTCAGAGGTGCCTTAACATCATCCTCAATGCGCTTAGCATCCAATTGCGGCAAAGGCTCACCCGCAGCAGCGGCGGTAGAAAAACCATTGGAATACGTCAGTTGAATATCAAAGCCACGCCAACCCGGCGATGACTCCACTTCCACCTGTTGGCGCTCAACCTGCGGCGGCGGCCGATCACCAAAATGAACCTTGCCATTGGCGTCCGTCCAACGATAAATACCTGCCGTAGCAACACTGGCCAGACTAATCAGAGCGATTACGGCTGCGCTCCGCAGGCACATATAATTGCTCCAATAAATATTGTTTAAAGTCATCCGGCCAAGGCTGTTGCTCGGCTGCCACTTGCATGCACAACAACCAGGCATCACGCTCCGATGGCCCTATCGCCAAATGGCGATGGGCCACGGGAATGCGAATCGGACCGTACTTCTCGCTAAACAGTTTGGGGCCACCGAGCCAGCCGCATAAAAACCGCGCTAACTTATCGCGCGATTCGGTTAAATCCTGCGGATGCATGTCACGAATGGTGCGTGCCTCAGGCAAGCTCTCCATTGCGTCGTAAAAGGCATCCACCAGAGCGCGAACGCCCGCCTGCTCGCCCGCCGTTTGATACGAAGTATCGCCATCGCCGTAGGCCATCAGGCAAACTCCTCCATAAAATCCAGTGCGGCTTGGTGGCGAATGGTGCGCCTGTGATTGGCCCACAATTCTTTGACTTTTTCTTGGTTGCATTGCTGGCGATCAACCAGCACCCGAGTTTGCAACTCGCCCTTTTTCTGGCCGCCAACTAACGGCACCTTGCTGAATACAAACTGATTAGAGATCAAGTCCATAAAGGGGCCAGACTTGCTGGTGGGCATAATAAACAACAGCTGCAACCCTAAGCTCTCGGTCAAGTAATGAATGACTTCTTTGGAGCGGGTTTCGTCCATTTTCGAGAAAGCTTCATCGACCAGCACCATGCGCAGGTGCGTATCGCCCTCGTTAAAGCGAAAGGCTGAGGTAATGGCCGCCGAGCGAATAATATACGCCGGCGTTTCCAACTGACCGCCCGAGCCGGTGCCGTATTGCGACAAGGCAATGGGGTCTTTATTGGCAGGCTGCTTATAAATCTCGTAAGCGCGATAGTTGCGGTAATCAGAAATCCGCTCCAACTCACGCATGGCCTTTTGCTCATCTTCATCCAGCAGCATCGACATCAGCTGATCGCGCACGCGCTTGCCACTGGCGGAGAGGTCTGCATTAAACAAGGTGGTGCCATCACCTAGGTTGGGATTTTTGATGATTTCTTCAAAGAACTGCCAATACTCTTTGTATTCCGGCACCCAGCCCCAGTCAAACCAGTAGCGCTCACGGTCGGCACCAAATTCATGGTGGGCCAGCTCCTTATTGAGGTCTTCTAGAATGCGCTTGCCATCATTGATGGCCTGATAAATGGAGTGACACAAGTTAGTGACAAACGCATTGTTAAAGCTTTCGCGCAGCTGAATCAGCTGGTCTTGCTTTTTGACCAGAATGTTATTTTTCAGACGGTTATGAATGCGCTCCACTTCGCGCTCCAGCGCACACACGCAGCGGAAAAACTCGACACCGTGCTCATCGCGGTAATCCGGCGTATAGACGATGGCATCCATGGTCTGACAATTCAGGTTGTGCTCATTGATGTTGCGCTCGATCTCATAGGCCGTGGAGTTCAACTCCTGAGCAATGGATTTGCGCTGATTTTCCACCGCCTCCGGTGGGCTGTTTTTGGCTTCGTCGTCTGCTTCTTGCAGGCGTTTTTCCAGCTCAAACTCCGGCCAGACGGAAACAATTTGTCGCAGGTTTTGCTCTTTTTGCTCGGCGTGCTCGGCGGTTTTTTCTTGCATGTCACTGAGGTTGCGACACAGCTTTTCACTGTCGTTGAGTTGTTGCTGCAAACGCCCCAGCTCGCCATCTAGGTCTTTGATGACCCCGTCTAACTCATCACCTTTGTCTTTTAATGCCTGGAATTCATGCTCCAAATGAGAGAAATCCGACACATCCACCTGATTAAGCGATTGCTCGGCACGCTGCATTTGATAATGCACATCCAGCATGGATTGCATTTGATCGGCAAACGTCACGTGGCGCAGCAAATTGATGGCATCCAGCAATTGCTCAACCTGGCGCAGTTGAAAACTCGCTTCATTGGCTTGTTCGGCAATGGCATCCAGTTCGGCGCGCTTGGCACTGAGAGCTTTTTCACGCGCCCCCAAACCAAACACCAGCTCACTGTCGTCTAAGTCACAGCGATAAATCGAATACGCACCGCTGCCCAGCCCGTCACGCGTTACACCGCGGCGAGTTAAGCGTAGGGTGTCGGTGTCTTCAACTTGCTCAACATTGCCGTAACTAGCCGCCAAGAACGCCTTAGCGGTGGCGTGTTCAAAGTCCATTAAGTGCAAAATGGAGTTGGTCGGCAAACTGCGGCGCTCGGCATCACGGCGGGCTTTTTCACCCTGAATTACCCGCGCGCGGCTGCCACCAGGAATGGCGCGCAAAATCTGCGCAGCCTCGGCTTCGTATTCACGCTCCACCAAGATGCTAAAGCGGGCACCGCCAATGTAACCTTCGATGGCGTTTTGCCATTGTGGGTCACGTACTTCCACATAGTCGGCCAATACTTGCGGACTGGCCTCAGGGCATTCCCGCCGCAACACTTCCAGCGCTTGGCGCACATGGCCGGGGTAATTTAATTGGCGCGCCTCCAAACTGTCGATATCCGCCTGCTTTTGCGCCATGCGACTGTTTAATTGCTGCAACTTTTGTTCGCGCCGATCAACCAACTTGGCGATTTGATCACGCAAGCTTTGGCCACTGCTTTCCAGCTCGCCGGAGTGAAAGCGCTCGCGCCATTGATTTAATAAGCTTTGTTGCTGGCGCGCTTCATCCAGGTGGGCCTCTAGTGGCGATAAATCGATCCAGTCGCGGCCCATGAGTTTGCGCAAGTCCAATGCGCCTTGGTCTTTTATTGCCAGGACCTCGCGCGCTTGTTCCAGCAGTTTTTTCTGCCCTAAGCTGGGTATGTCTACCGCCACGGCGGTTTTTTGCAGCGCCCCATGCACCAACTCTGTGGCGCGCAGGCTGGCTTGCAGTAATTGCTCTTGCTCCAAAAGCGGCATGGCTAACTTCTGCAACTGCTGCTTGCCATCGGCAATGGCTTGCTCGGCTGCGTCTTTGTCTTGCAGCGCATCAATGCCCCGGCGCTGGGCTTCCATCGAAATCAGCTGCTCACGCAGCTGCTTGCGCCGCTCCTGAGCCACACCGCGATCTTTTTCGGCACGGGCAAAGCGCTCGCGAATGTCTTGTTGCTGCTCTTTGGCTTCTAAATAATTGCGCTGATCGTGCAAAAAACGACTACGAGCGGCGGTGTATTCGAGCACGTTGTAGTCGATCCACTGATCGATGTAGCGATTAGCCGCGCCACGGGTATTGTTTAACCGCTCAATGGTGTGGGCCAATACATTGGCATCGGACTCCATCGCATGAATGGTTTTCATCAAATCTGAAACGCTGCGAATGGCGTCGCCTAAATCTTTGGCTTCAAGAATTTCATTTTGCACAAAGCCATTGATGCTTTTTACCGGCTTGTAGGCCATAAAGCGCGAAAAGGTACGCGCGGCATTCATCGCCTCACGCTCTGGCACGGCATCGTTGCGACCGCGCAAGGCGCCATATAAACGCCGCAAATACTGCTTTTTAGTGTCGTATTTTTCGATGTTTTCCAGTGCCACGCGCTGGCGCAAATGACGGGCAAAGCGCGCTAACTCTAATACTTGGCGGCTGCCATCTTTATCGACGGTAAAATCAGACAGCGTTAGCTGCTCGCCGGCGACAATATAAAACTGCAAATCGTTTTGCCGCGCCACCGGCTGCGCGCCAGCGCGATCAATGCTGGCACTGACGCCAATCACGGCGGTAAAAGGCTCGCCACTTTCACCTTGCGTGGGGTGAAACACGGCCGCCAAATAGCCCACCGCACCGTTGGGGCGGGCGTAGCTGCCATCATCGCAGCCCAGCACATAGGACGCCAAGGTGCGCACGTTTTTACCACGCCCACGCTGGGTGGCTTCGTCTTGGCCGGGGTTAAAATGAAACAGGGTATCGTGCGCCGCCGTCATTACGGTTTGAATGGCATCGGCGGCGGTGGTTTTACCCGAGCCATTGCCGCCAGACAGCAAATTAATGGGGCCAAACTCAAATTCGGTGGCGGGAATATTGCCCCAATTGACGTAAACGAATTTCTTCAAAAACATCGGGCTTATTCTCCAAATAAACTGGCTGGGCTGGCTTTTTCACCAGCAGGTTGTGGGGTTTCCTCAACGGCGGGCTTATCGTTCTCTGCCTGCGCTACAACGTCGCTGGCTTGCGTATCATCAGCCTGCTGAACGTCATCGGCCTGTTGAACGACAGCGGTCTGTTCAGCCACACCATCTTCAGCGTTGGCAGTCGCGGCGATGTCTTCAGCAGCGTCTGCGGCGGTCGATTCTTCCTCGCCCTCATCGGCGGCGTTGTCTGCCGGTGGCGGGGTTAACTCAGACAGCACGTCATCGCTGACGTAGCTCATGATCATCGGGCGAATGCGCAGCCACACATCGCCGTCGGCCAGCTGCTCTTCATTGGCCAGCTGTACCAAACGCAGTTGCTTTAAACGGCGAAACAGCTGTTTGCGCTCGGTCAGCTGCTCGGGCAAGGTGCGCTTCAGCAGGTTTTTCATGGCAATGCTCAGACTCTCGAACGACACCATGACACAGCCTTGCTCATCGACCTGGCCTTCGCGCAGGGCTTTGTCGTACTGCGCGCGCAGCACCAAAATCAGCGCCACTTCCTGCTGATTCAACTTAAGGCGCAGCGCCTGGCCGCCCGCTTGCAGTGGCTCTTCCATGCCCGGAACCTGAGCACCCGGTGGAAATAAGCGCACAAACTGAAAACGTCGATCATGCTGCACGCGCACGCCGATCAAAGATAAATAATCCGCCACCAACGCCTCCAGGCGAATGTAGCGGTCGTACAGTTGTTGTTCGATTTGGCTTTCGTCGCGGCAAATCACGCCGTAGTCCAGCAGGCGCACCAATAATTCGGAAAAATCGCGCTGGTCCAGGCCTTCTTTTTCTAACTCTTGCTCTATGGCTTGCAACATAATCAGGGCTCTTTTTGTACCAGTTCCAGGGTGAAATGATCTTTGCTCAAGAAATATTCGCCAGGCTCGTCACTGGCGCTGTCGTCTGGCATCACCTGGAACTGAAATTCACTCGATAACGCGTCGGCGGCACCCAAGCTAATGGCATGGGCGACGGCAAGAAAGTCTTGCGCACTGTCAATGGGTAACTCGCGGGTGGAGACCACCTTGCCCTCACGCAGGTGTTGGCGAATGTAGCTGCGCACCGCTTGCTGATTCACCAAGAAGGCTTGATCCAGCACCTGCTGAATGTAAATATCGCGCCGCGCTTCGACGTCAAAATCACCACTGCCTTCATCCAGACTGGCATCAATACGGCGGCGCTGGCGGGCATTGGCAAGGCGGACTTGCGCTGGGTCGACCAGGGCAATGTGCGGCACCGTCATCTGACTGGCAGCCTTGGCCAGCAAGGCATCTTGCTGCTCAGGGCTGGCAGCGGCGAGCTGCTTGCACACCGCCAGCACATCGTTGTGCTGCTGCGAGGCCAAGTAGCTCATTTGGCGAATGATAATGTCGGCGCGCTTGGTAAAGCTTTGCAGCGCCCGGCGTAAAGCGGGCAGCATGATGTCGCTGGCATTGCGCAAACGCTGCTCGATGCCGTCCAACAACAACCACAACACCGACTGCCCTGGCTGGGCTAGCTCAGGCAATAATTCGCGCAAGCGGCGCTCAATGGCGGCCTTGTGATCTTTGTCTTGGCGGCGAATTGCGCTGATCAGGCTTTGAATGCGATCGCGGTGTTTTTCGACGTTATCCGCCGACAGGCGCACCGACAAATCGGGCTGAAAGCGCTTTTCCATAAAGTCGAAAAAGGCTTCGCTGGCGCGCTGCACCAGCAGCTGATCTTCCATCTCCCGCACCAGATCGCGTTTGCGCTCCTCCAGCTCGGCAATGACATCGGTAAAGTCGCTGATGATGCGCTCCGAATACTCATAGGCATCGAGCAAGTCATAGACATCGCCGCGCTCTAAATAGGCCTCCAGCGAGTTGCGGGTATTGCGGGTATTGCGATGGCGGGTGCGCGCCGAGGTGCGGCTATCGGCCAGCCAGGGCTCGGTAAACAAGCGGCCATAGCGGGTAAAAGCAAAGGTACTTTGCAAGCTGGCTTCGTCGACTTGTTTTTCCAGCCAGCCATGCTCGATCAGCAGGTTGAGAATCCAACCGGCCTGCTCGCGACTGTTGCGAAACCGCCCTTCACCATCGCCATCCTCACCTGGCTCGGCCAGCAACGGCGCCCGCACCAGTGCTTCTTGAAACACTTCAATCACGGTGTCACGACCGATGGCTTGGCCGTAATCGGCGCTACTGGAGCTGTACAGCCGCCGATACAGCTCGCTTAAGCAATGCTGTACCTGAGCCCGGTACTTGCCCGTCAGTGGGCGAAAAAACTGCAGCCGTTCCTGATCAAAAAACATACCCAGCCGTTACTCTAAAACCTTCATCAAACCGGCAACGATACTCAAACCCTGGCGCCAGCGCTACAGGCAAACCGTGACGCACTCGCCAAACAAGTCCGCGCTCGTTAGTATCAGGACAATCCGGCATGACGATACGGACGCCGGCCAGCGACTGGAGCTAGGCATGCAGCAACACCAGGAAGTCGAAGACAAGGCCCTGTTCTTCCCCATCGGCACGGAGAAGTTCATCGAACTGTCACTGGCCACCTTTGGCCTCTATAACCTCTATTGGAGCTGGTGCAACTGGCATCAGATACAGCGGCGCGGCGGCGCCAACCCCTGGCTGATGATGGCCATTTGGCCGCTGAGCCAATGGTGGTTTTACCGCCGCGTCTACCGCCAGGCCGTTGACGATGGCGACCAGCCACGTTGGCAGCCGCTGCGGGCGTATTTGTTGTTCATTCTGCCATTGCTATTAAGCCTCTGGTTTGTTGCCACCGGCGACCGCGACGGTTGGTTTTTGGCATTGCTGCTGACCCTACCGAATGCTCAGGTCAACCTGACCATTAACCGACTGCACGACAGCCGGCTGCACTTTTTTGCACAAAATACTGACCTGACTGCGACGGAGTGGGCCATACTAATAGCCGGCATGATAGCCTGGGTCAGCCTGATGATATTTGCACTGGCCTACTGACTCACTGGCGTATAAAAATAAAAGGAATGTCAGGTGCAGCAATTTCTACTTTTTTGCCTGGGGCTGTTGTGCCTGCACGCCAGCCACGCCAATCAGCCCAGCCGCGGCGATCAGGCCAACCCAGGCAGAGCACATGCTTTTGGCCTGGGCGCCCAGCAACTGATTGATGACAGCCGCCAACTCACGCTGAGCCAGGTGCGCCAGCGGCAGGATTGGCAGCCGACCCAAGCCGAGCACCCTAACTTTGGTTACACAGATGCCGCCATCTGGTATCAACGTCGCATTACCTTAACCGAGCAGCCCCTATGGCTGTGGATTCGCTATTCCTTGCTTGATCGCGTCGATTTGTACGTATGCCCACCACACACTAACAACGCCGAGTGTGATCATCAGGCCAGCGGCGATCGCCTTAGATTTAACACCCGCGCGGTTAAACATGCCGATTTACTGTTGCCGATAAAAGGCCAAGGCGAGGTCGAGCTTTTCTTGCGGGTGCACAACGAAGGCACGCACCAATTGCCCGCTTGGTTGCTGCCTGACGCTCAGATGCACGATTCGCTGCAATCCTATAACTTGCTGCGCGGCGGTTTTTTGGCCGCATTGCTGGTGATGGGGCTTTATAACCTGTTTATTTTCGTCACCACCCGCGATCGCAGCTATTTGTTCTATTCCGGCTTTGTATTGTCTTTTTTGTTGCTGCACATGACCTACGAAGGCTCCGCCTTTCAGTTTTTATGGCCGCAGTGGCCCGTATTTAATGAATATGCGCTGCCGTTGTTTTTTGGCCTTAATCAGCTGGCCATGTGCGCCTTTGTCAGCCGTTTTTTACGCCTGGCAGAATACAGCCCCATTATGCATGGCGCGTTCAGCGTTTATGCCAGCTTGGCCGTACTGTCGATGCTGCTGTCATTGGCCATTCCTTACGGCTGGGCACTCGCCTTTCAAAACCTGCTCAGCACTTTTATCAGTGTTTCAGCACTGACCTGTGGCCTGCGTTTGTGGCGCCGCGGGGAAACGGCGGCGCGCTATTTTTCTATTGCCTGGTTGGTTTTTATCGTCGGCATGGTCATCACCAATGTGCGCTCGCTGGGCTGGCTGCCCACTAATACCTTTACCCTGTTTAGCTATCAGCTGGGGTCGTTTATCGAAATCATTTTGCTGTCAATGGCCTTAGGGGAGCGCATTGCCAGATTGCAACGCAATGAACTGGCAGCCCGCCAACAGCGCCTACAAAGCCAGGAGCAAGCGATTCATTATTTGCGCAGCTTTGAAGAGCTTTATCACAACTCGTTGTCGGGCCAGTTTCAGTTGGATGATCAAGGGCGCTTTACCAAATCCAACCCATCATGGCGGCGCATGCTTGGCTTGGCACACTGCGACACCGAGCGCTTACCGCCGTTTGGCCAGTTGTTTCATGTCAGCGCCATGCCTTCTTTTTGGCACACCCTAAAGCAAGATGAGCAGGTGCAGCGCTATGTGTTGGAACGCGGCCACGATGGGCAGCGCAGCTGGCTCAGCATTACCATGCGCCGGCGGCGCGATGGGGAGCTGGCCGGCTCTAACACCGTATGGATTGGCTCGGCGCAGGACGTAACCCGCCAATATCAGCATGAGCTAGACGTGCGCCGCATACAGGAAGAAAAAACCCACTCACTGCGCCAACTGGTGATGGGTGTGGCACATGAAATGAACACGCCATTGGGCAATATTCAAATGGCACAAAGCTTTTTAGCCGAAAACATCGCTGCGGTGCGCGACGATGATTTGCGCCTGCAGCTACAAGCCGCCAGCCAGCACATCGACCAAGGGGTTATTCGGCTAAAAGACCTTAATCAGGTGATGAAAAACTCAGCATTAGTCGACGAGCAGCCATCGCCGGAGCTGATTCAGCTGCAACATTGGTTCAGCCACTGGCGCCGTGAAACCCTGCGGCTAGACCCAGAGCTGGCGCTGACCGTCAGCGTCGACACGGACGCTTCACAATGGCAAGGCAACAGCGATGCATTAGAGCGGGTCTTGAACCAGCTGCTCGACAACAGCTTGCGCCATAACCCACAACTGGCCAGCACTCATAAACTCACGATTGATGTTCAGGTCAGTCAACAAAGCCAGCAGCTCAGCGTGCACTACCAAGACAACGGCTGTGGCATTGCCGCCGATGAGCGCGAGCTGGTGTTCTTACCGTTTTATACCACCCGCCGTCAGCAAGCGGGCAGCTGTGGTTTAGGACTGTATGAAAGCTATAACCTGGTGACCCAGGTACTGAACGGCAATATACAGTGGGGCGATGGTCCAGGGTTTGATTTATGCCTGTTGCTGCCGGTCAAGGCTCGGGCCAGCGCTGAAGCAGCGCCGGCCTTGCCGGTCTGAGCTACAGCTGTGCGGCTAATTCACTGGCCAACTTGATGGCGCGTTTGGCGTCCAGCTCACCGGCAAACTCAGCACCGCCCACCAAGTGCAAGCCAAAGGTTTTGCTGCTGTCTTGCTCCAGCTGTTGGTGCAGTTTGTTTACCGACACTTGGCCTGCACACAGCACCACGTGGTCGACATCGAGCACGCGAATTTCTTTTACTTCCTCGCCCTCTTTGCCACTGGTAATAGTGATGTGCAAGCCGGCATCGTCGACCTTGTCGTAGCTAACGCCGCCGATGGTTTCAACGCCTTTCATTTTCACCACCGCACGGTGCACCCAGCCGGTGGTTTTATTCAAGCCTTTGCCAAAGCGCGAAGCTTTGCGCTGCAGCATATAGACTTTGCGTGGCGACTCTTCGATATGCGCTGGTGTTAAACCGCCGCGCACCGAGTTGCTGCCATCCACGCCCCACTCTTTCATCCAGGCGTCTTTATCCAAGGTAATGGACGGGCCTTCGTGGGTCAGGTATTCGACCATGTCGTAGCCGATACCGCCAGCGCCCATAATGGCGACCTTTTTGCCCAGCTGCAGGCCTTTATCTAACACGTCTTGATATGTAACCACCTTGGCGTGATCGACACCCGGCATATTCGGCACCCGCGGTTCAACACCAGACGCCACCACCACTTCATCAAAACCTTCAGCTTTTAATTGCTCAGCATCGACCCAAGTGTTGAGGCGCAAGTCGATATTGTGCACTTCGATCATTTTGTGGAAATAGCGAATGGTCTCGTAAAACTCTTCTTTGCCGGGGATTTTCGCGGCGTAATTAAACTGACCACCAATATTGCCGCGCGCTTCAAACAAGGTGACCTTGTGGCCGCGCTGAGCCGCAACATTGGCACAAGCCAAACCAGCCGGGCCGGCGCCGACCACGGCGACTTTTTTCGGCTGGGCCACTGGGGTATAGAGCAGCTGAGTTTCATGGCCAGCGCGCGGGTTGACCAAGCAGCTGGCGCGTTTGTTTTCAAAGGTGTGATCCAGGCAAGCCTGGTTACAAGCGATGCAGGTATTAATTTCGTCGGCGCGATCTTCGCGCGCTTTGTTGGCCCACTCAGGGTCGGCCAACAAGGGCCTGGCCATAGAAATCATATCGGCCTGGCCGCTGGCAATGATGGTTTCACCTACATCCGGCATATTAATACGGTTCGACGCCACCACAGGCACAGACACCGCAGCTTTTACCTGAGCCGTTACGTCGGTAAATGCGGCCCGTGGCACCGAGGTAACAATGGTCGGCACCCGTGCTTCGTGCCAGCCAATACCGGTATTAATCAGGTTAACGCCGGCTTTTTCCAGCTCTTTTGCCAGCTGCAGCACTTCGGCCATATCTGAGCCGTCTTCAACCAAATCCAGCATCGACAGGCGGAACATTAAAATAAACTGCTCACCCACGGCAGCACGAATGCGACGCACCACTTCCAGTGGGAAGCGCATGCGATTTTCATAAGAGCCGCCCCATTCATCGGTGCGCTTATTGACGCGCTTATTCAGCATTTGGCAAATAAAGTAGCCTTCCGAGCCCATGATCTCGATGCCATCGTAGTTGGCCTTTTGTGCCAGCTTGGCGCAGCGCACATAATCATCGACGGTTTTTTCGATTTGCTTGGCGCTTAATTCTTTTGGTTTAAACGGCGTAATGGGCGATTTAATCGCCGACGGCGCAACGTTAAAGGGGGTATAGCCGTAACGTCCGGCGTGCAGAATTTGCAGCAAGATTTTGCTGTCTGACGCCGCCTCATGCACCGCTGAGGTGACTTTTTTATGGAACGGCACCTGCCAGCCACTGATCAGCTTGGAGCCAAATGGCAGCAAATCGCCGCGGCGGTTGGGCGAAAAGCCACCCGTCACCATCAGGCCGGTACCGCCACGCGCACGCTCGGCAAAGTAGGCGGCCATTTCATCAAAGTGCCAAGGGCGGTCTTCTAGGCCGACGTGCATCGAGCCCATCATGATGCGGTTTTTCAGTTGGGTAAAACCCAAATCCAGGGGTTCAAACAGATGCGGATACTGACTCATCAAGGGCTACCTAAGGAATTATTGTGATGAGCGCAGTTTACCCTGAGAACGCGCCGGGTAAATGACCCAAGTGCGCAAATAAAAAACCCAAGTGCGCAAACTTACACACTTGGGTCATCTTAAGCACTCAGTCGTCGCTGATCTCAATGCTCGGCATCGCCTGACGGTTTTGCGCCTGATGCATCAGGGCCACGGCTAAGTGACGCGCAGCGTGGCGATACATCATCGACACTTCCGAGCAATCATCAGCAGCCACGACCGGCGTTCCGGCGTCGCTTTGCTCGCGAATGTACTTAGACAGCGGCAGCGAACCCAGCACCTGGGTATCGTAGCGCTGCGCCAGCTCATCGGCGCCATCTTGGCCAAAAATAGGCTCGGCATGGCCGCAGTTGGAGCAAATATGCATGCTCATGTTTTCAATCATGCCCATTACCGGAATGTTCACCTTATTGAACATTTCAATGCCTTTTTTAGCATCAGCCAGAGCAATGTCCTGCGGCGTGGTCACAATGACCGCACCCGATACAGGAAACTTTTGGCTTAAAGTCAGCTGAATATCACCGGTGCCCGGCGGCATATCGATGATTAAATAATCCAGCTCGCCCCACTGGGTTTGCGTCAGAATTTGCTGCAACGCACCGGCGACCATAGGCCCGCGCCACACCATAGGCGTCGACTCAGTGACCAAATACGCCATCGACATGGTTTTAATACCATGGGCTTCAATCGGCACAAACCATTTATTATCGATGGTTTCGGGTCGTGTACCTTCGTCTACGCCGAGCATAATGCCCTGGCTAGGGCCATAAATATCGGCGTCTAATAAACCTACTTTGGCGCCGTCTTTGGCCAGTGCCAGCGCTAAGTTGACCGAGGTGGTCGATTTACCAACACCGCCTTTGCCCGACGCCACAGCCACAATGTTTTTTACTTGCTCGATGGCATCAACGCTGTTCTGGCTTTTGTTTTCTAGCACTTCCCAGCTGATTTTAACGCTGGCAGATTGGCAGCCGTCGATGTTTTCAATGGCCGTTTGCAGCATTTGCTCGACGCCATTGCCCAAGAAGCCACTCGGGTACTGCAAGTGCAACTCCACTTCGATCTCGTTGTTATTGCTAATGCTCACGCAGCGCAGCGCACCGGCACTGACCAGATCGCTGTTTAGATACGGGTCGGTATAGCCCTGAATGGCTTGCTCAACTTGAGGCTGGGTTATTTGGCTCACGGTGCATCCCCTTAGATCACAACCTTTACTCTCGATGGCGCGATTGTACGCCCGGAAAGGGCAAATGTCAGACTGGATTGGTAGGATTTATGGATAACGGTATAACTAGCCATCAAGGCAACCTTAGGACTAGCCATTACACCCCCGCAATAGCCCAACTAAATTCTCTGATCTCACCCCAGCTTCCTGCATAAACTCCAAGAAACACCAGACTGTATCACCTACATCGTCATACTCAGTTTCTACATACATCACACAAATCAGGGAACGAACAGCATTGCCTACTACAGTGCTTGGAGACGGCGTTTCCTTTATTTGAGCCAAGAACTGCCAGCATGCGACTCGATGCGCGACCAGAGCACTCTCCTCCCCTCCGGAATGCCAGAATACTCTGGCATATGCATACGCATTAGTAACCTCGCCCTCGAAATGTTCAGACACTGCTTCTAGCAGCGTCAGCAACACTTGCATTCCGCACCTGAAGTCATCTCCCACTTCAGCAATGATGTCGTCAAATACCAGGGTTGCTTTACCCATAAAATCTCCAAAATCCCCATCAACTAAGCAGAAAGGCTGCAAGACGAATAATCCTGCAACCATCGACGAATAATACTTTGCATATCCAGTTGCAACCGCTCAGGGCCTAGGTCCGTCATATCATTATGGCGAGCGTTAGCCATGTTAATAATGCAACTCGCATAGAGTTTTTGTTCGCGCGGGTTGGGCAACACACCCTCATCGGCTTCAAAATCACTACCACGTAATGACAACACCTTAATTTTCTCTGACCTTGGTAGCGGCACTCGGCGATGATCTAGGGTAATAATGGCTTCCACATAATCAGGTGACTGTCGAATCAGCCAGGCAGAAATATCGCCCCCATTGGAATGCCCCACTAAGGTTAAATGATCAAAGTCATAGCTAGGGTATTTGCTGGATAGGACTTGCCTAACAAAACTTAGCGTTTGCGCGCCACGCGCCCAGTTTTCTGCGCGAGTTTCAAACAGGTTGCCAGTGACAGATAAAGGTGGATCACCTGCTAACTCGTGTCCTATCGCCACCACTAAGAAACCTTGTTCTGTTAATACATCCACTAAAAACTGATAACGAGTATGGGAAACACCATAACCTGCACTAACAAAAGCCACCGGGCATTTCGATTGCTGCGTACATGGTCCTAGGCCTTGCGGATAGGAAACCCCATCAGGAATAGAACGCTGTCGCGTATGATCTATAACCTTTTCGCCATTAGCCGCAAAACTGAGCATTATTAGAGCGATCGCAATAAATTTTTCCATAATTTCACTTAAAAGTTAAAAATACTGAGCAACAAACTCGGCCGATGGTTCACAAGGGGTGCCGATGTCAATTAATACGCCATCAGGGTCAGCGAGCAAAAAACGGCGCTGACCATACTCTTCGTTGCGCGGCGCTTGCACAATGGGCCAGTTTTGCGAGCGTGCGTAGCGGTAACGCTCATCGACATCATCGACGACAAACACCAGGCTCAGACCTTGCGGATTTTTTTGAAAACTCGTCGGTACCAATTCATGCTGTTTAGGTTGTAGCATCAGGCACACATCGCCGCTGCTTGGGTCCGCTAGCTGCACGATCCAGTCCGCAGCAAACACGGCCTTGAGCCCTAATACATCCTGGTAAAACGCCTGAGACCGAGCAAGGTCGTTGACGTAAACAGCGGTCATCATCCGGTTAATCATATCTGTCTCCCTGTATAGGTGTTAACGCATGCGGCCAATGGCTCTGGGTGCCTTGTCTCTTCGCCAGCGTCTTACCGGTTTCCGTTTAATGGCAAGCCATGAGCATTTATTGTTGGCAGCCACCAAGGTTTTTAACACAGCCTATTGATTGCAATTCGGTTACTCCCGGTACTTTGCCCTTCAGCGCTGCTATCCAACAAATTCCATAATTGCCTGGTACAGCTGCTCGGGCTTTTCTTAGATTACCAAATGCCCTGCTCCGTCGATAATTTTCAGCTCAGAGCCAGGAATCATGGCTTGGAGTTTTTCTCCGCGCTCAACCGGAATCCAACTGTCCTCGCGCCCCCATAAGATCAAAGTTGGAACTGTAATGGTCGCATAGCTAGCCTCAACTTCGTCGGTATAGCTGGAATCCGCCTGTGACCTCTGCCGATAAAATGCGATCTTGCCCTGTTCGCTGCTCCAAGGCGCGATAATGCCTTGTAACGTTTCGTCGTGCAGAGTTTCTACGGCCGCGGTTTGCACATAGGCTTGCACCACTGCCTGGTGAATATTATCAAGCCGTGGTGCAAAGGCTTATTCCTGAACTGCATTGAACAGTGAGATTTATTGGCTCGATTTTACACCAAAGCAGTGCTCAGCCGCTGGAAACTCTCTCGCTCTAACCTCGCGGGCATACTCAGCAAATACTTCTTTGATGGGTTTGCTTAAATCCATATATTGCTTGGCAAACTTCGGGGTGTAATCAGAGAACAACCCCAGCATGTCTTCCGTTACCAGTACTTGACCATCGCACGCGGGTGAGGCACCTATACCTATGGTGGGAATGCAGATGGCCTCGGTAACTTGGCGTGCGGCGGATTCAAATACCCCTTCGACCAGCAGTGCAAAAGCCCCCGCGCCCTCAAAGGCTTTGGCTTCGTCCAGTAGCTGTTTTACGGCGCCATCGTCACGGCCCTGGGCTTTAAAACCGCCCTGGGTGTTCGCATGCTGTGGGCGCAAACCGATATGCGGCATCACGGGTATACCGCGTTTCACCAGAAACTCAACCGTGTCAACCATTTCTAGCCCGCCTTCGAGTTTCACCGCTTGGGCACCCGTTTCAATCAACATCTTGGCCGCATTACGATACGCCTGCTGCTGTGATTCTTGATAGCTCGAAAACGGCATATCAATCACCACACAGGCCCGCTCTGCGCCGCGTACCACCGCCGCGCCGTGCGCCGCCATCATTTCCAGCGTGACCGGCAAAGTAGAATCAAAGCCGTACGCCACCATGCCAGTGGAGTCACCGACAATAATCAAATCGACAAACGCATCCATCATTTGTGCCATGGGCTTGGTATAGGCCGTTAAAGATACAATACTGCCCGGGCCTTTCATCTGACGAATTTTGGCTGTGGTGATTTTTTTATTTGCTGTGTGAGTACTCATAAATCTTCCGTTAAGAGACAAAAATAAATCGGTTTTCCAGCGTGCTAAACCCTGCTTACAGCCTGCCACGAACGGACAAGTGTTTTACTCAATAGTGTGATCCACCCATCAGCACGACTATCGCACCTCATTGCTTTAATCCGCTAAGCTGGCCGCAGCATAACGGACGACAAGGGCCAATATGACCTCAGACAGCGAGCAACCAGCCAACGCCTTGGCAGATTACGACGCCATTGAACAAGGCGTATGCGATCAAATCGGCGCTAATTTAAGAGTGGTGCGCCAGCAACTTAAAATCAGCCAGTCAGAGCTGGCCGCGTTAATTAACGTATCGCGCAGCCAATACCGTCGCTACGAAGAGGGCCGGGATTTACCACGCTTACATACCGCCATTCTGTGGTCACTAGAAACGGGTATTCCCACGCATTGGTTATTTACCGGCAGCGGTCATCACAACTGGGTGGATATTCCCTGGCACCCGGCTTGGGTGCGCATTCTTTATTTCATCAATAAAGCACCCGCTTATGCCCTGCAGGCGTTGCAGGCGACCTTGGAAGGGCTAACCAGCCAGCGCAGTACTGGTGTACTGCAGCCCTACCGCGACCCCGATTTGGACACCTGCCGCGCCTGCATTGGTGATCATTATTACGCCGCCATTTCTCAGCAGTTGCGCCAGTTTCGCAGCGAGCACCAACTGTCGCAGGAAACCATGGCGCAGCATATGGGCATTTCTAACGCCGCTTACAAACGCTACGAAGCTCACGGCATCAGTGTGCAATTCAGTATGCTGCTGATCATGCGCTTTTGGTCGGCCAGCGGCATCAGCCCCATGACGTTAACCCGCGACACTCCTGTGTTTCGCTACCGCCAGCTACAAAATGACAATTTTGCTATTTTGCTGCCGCTATTACAGCCGCTCAGCAGCGAGCAGTTTGAGCATATCCATGCTCTGCTAGAGACACTGTGGCAGCTGTCCGGCCGGGACTATCTCACCGGCCGGCAGGCTTTAAAGCCCTGAACTTACTGCGGTACTTGGTATTCTACCGGGCCGATATCAGCGGCCGCATCACGCGCGCGCCCATAAACGTCGGCAGGCCATATTGGTGCCAGGCCTTGATCAATCACAGGCGAACCCTGGCGCACACGCACCTGAGCGCCCATGATGTCAAGCAAAGGATCGGCAGTAATGGCGGTATTATCCCAAACCGGGGCACGCTGGCTTGAGCCTGGGGCATACCAGACGTTATGACTGCCGCTAACGTTGTCGAATTTATTGTCACCGCGATAACCGGCACCGATAAACGGCTGCCCTTGCTCGCTGTAGCAAATATTATTGCGCCAAACGATGGCGACATGATCGCTGCTGCCATTTAGATTTAAGCAGCCGCGGCCACCACGGGTTTGACCATCGGCGGAGTAGCCATAAATCAGATTATTGCGAATCAACATGGTCCCCAAAAGGCCAGAGTCGCGAATAGCAATACCGCCATTTTCCGGCTCATTGGAAGTATCTGGATTAACGCCATCCCAATCAGCGGCCAGGCCGACATTGATCAGTACGTTGTTATCAATTTCAACGTCCATCGACCAATCACACTGAGAGCCAACACTGATGCCAGCCCCAGCTTGATCAACAATGACATTATGGTGAATCCGAATCGGCCCGGTGGTATCACCACAGCCGTCATCCTGATCAAATTGATGGATGCCAAATTTAGCTTTATTGCCGTGCAAGTAGTTGTAGCCAAACTCCCACGGCTCAACCTGCACATCGGCCCCCTCACTGCGCACGGTTAAATAGGTGGTGTGATGCAGCTTGTTAGAGCCGTTGCAGCCGTAGTCATAAATTTCATTGCCCAGCACTTTAAAATTCGACACCCGGTCGTTGCCCCATTTGGCCGAGCCAACAATGGCGCCTTGGGTTTTGCTGGCACAGCCACCGGGAATATCGCCAATGCGGTTGGCCACCGCGCGGCCATTTTTACTCGAGCGAATGCCATAGGTGCCTTTGAAATGAATCACTGGCCCCGTCGGCTGACCCAGCTCATCCACCGCGGTGTAATTAGAGGCATACACATCAAATTTGGACACCACCAAAGCATCGGCATTGTAGGCTTCAATACCGCGCTGAGCAGTCACCGAGGGATGAAACCCTGGGTAGGCTGCCATGGCAAACTGCGCATCCAATGTGCTGCTGGCCGCCGAGTTATTCCAATAAATGCCATTGGCCGTCGACGCATCTCCGGTATCAACATCATGCACATAAATCGTCGCCCCGGCCGTGGCGCGATCATCGGCATGGGCCACACTGCGCCAAGGGTTATTCCATGAGCCATCACCTGAATCGCTGCCCGCGGCGGTGACATGGTAAATATCGCCGTGCCTGACGGTAAAAGGCAGCGGATTAGAGCGCACGCCCTGGCTCTCAACGTAAATATTGCCAGCGCCTAGGCTCGCCTGGCCGGGCACAGAAAAGGCGATTTCCTGCATGCCGTGGGAGGCGTAAAGATTGGCCGGCCCAGAGGGCAAGGTGCCGTCGGCATTTTTCCAGTAATAAACATAAGGCTCATGCATCACCCCGGCACTGTCTTCAAACAACAAGCGGCGGTTTTCATCCGAACCCGCGCCCAAGTCATGGCCCCAGATGGTCACGATGGCGCCGTCACCCTTGCCATCGCCAAGGCCATTATTGGGACCACTGATTAAGTCACTAAATGCCAGCGCAGGCGCAGCCTCAGTCACAGGCGTTGGCACTTCTGCACCCTCAAATTGATACACCGCCACCACTGGGCTGCCGCCATTGCCCGCCTTAGTGGCCGCGCGATTCAGCAACAACAGCTGGCCAGAGACTGGATCGAAGGCACCAGCCGTTGGCGCTCCCCAAGCGAAGCGGTTGTCGAAGCGACCATAGGCATACGGCAGCGGCTCATGGGCGGCATTGGCCGTTAAAATATCGTTTAAATCGTACAGCCAAACATAAGGGTATTCGTCGGCTGGGTCGTATGGGCAAGTCCCGCGGCATTGGTGGCCATCGGTTTGCTGAATGCGATAGCCGCCACCCGATTCATGCATGCCGGAATGGCCAATCACCGCAAAAGTGCGGCTGCCCGGCACAATAAAGGCAAACCAGGCCGCACTCATATGCGTCCACAGGTTATTGGATTGGCTAAAGTCTGAATTCAAACCGGTGTGGTTGTAGGCATCCCAACTGCCGTCATGGCTATAGAGCGTGCTGGATAACGCCGTCTCCCTGCCATAGCCCAGCCAGTGCTGCGTTTCCACCGCGCCCGATGTGCCACTCATAGCCGCCGGGTTAAAAGTATAAAGACTGGGGCCAAAGCTGGCGCGTGTCACGCCGCGAATACCAGCGCCATTGCCAGCTAAATGCGTCGCCCCCAGCTCGCCTTGCCACAGCTCGGGCACCGGCGAGACATAATTTAACGTGGCACTGCCCCCTTGCAGGGCAAAAAAACCATCGACCTGTGAATCGGCCAATGTCTCTGGCGAGCGCACCAGCAGCGTGGTGTGGTCGTTATCAGCGCGCACATCGTTCCAGCGATACCCCTGAATCAGCAGCTCGCCATTCACATACGCCATGCCGCCGAGCTCATCAATGCCTTGCGGGTTAGCCACGGCCTGCAGTACCCGCGTAAAGCCCTGTTTGACTTTTGCATTGGGTAACTCGGCCGGATCCGAGCCTTTACCCAGCACCTCAGGCAGCCAAAATTCCGCAATGGCATCGTCATAGCGATGCGAATCAATAAATACCGAGTTTGACTGAGGGTTGTACGCCAGCCGACCATTGGCCCAGGCGGTTTTGGAAACCGCATCGCGGTAGTCGATTTTAAACGCCCCTTGATAAGCGCTTTCTAAATCATCCATGCTGGCCAACGGCAGCTCGGTTGGCAGCGGTGTTGACACCCTTCCACCGGCCTCAGCCAGCAACGGCAACAGCGCGCAAGAAAGGCCGCACAGCCAGGTTGTTATCCGACGCTTGCCACCGGAGTTGATGCTACCGCCAACGCTGGCGATGCGTTTGTCGCTTGGTCTCATACAATGCCACTCTTAATTGACTGAAAGGCTTGTTATTGACTCAACGGCTAGCCTACTTGGCAGCGGACACACGCCATCGAATCAGCAACTGCACAGCACAAAGACTGATGGCCAGGCCAGGGACTGTGACGTGCCGTCAGTCTGTGGCATGCCGCGTAGACCAACCAGCGACAAAGGTGAGCATTGTCGTGAGCGAAAAAGTTCACTTTGTAGCCATTACTCACCTGAGCGACTGAAACACAGGTGATAAAGCCAATAGGATAAGTGAGAGGGATGAGTGAGAGGGATGAGTGTGAGAAATGAGTAGCGACTAAAAGCGCCTTTTAGCCCTAGCCAGCTTCAGCAAAGCTCTAAAGAAGCGCAAGCCGAGCACAGCCGCCAGCGCCTGTGCTCATCCCAAAACCGACTTAACGACCAAATAGCTTAGGGATAATGCGATCAACAACGCTAGAGTAATAGCGCTGTTGATGCGTTTTAATACAGGCAGTTGCATCTGGTTTTTGAGCGCACGCTGAGGCAACTTTCTCTTCGTCGACGTTATTGGAATAACCTTGCTGAAGCAGCTCAATGGCGTACTCAGTATCACCCTCACACACTGCCGGTGTTGCATCTTTGTATTTCTCTGCACGCGATTCCATACAGGCCTGATAGATCTTATCGTAATACGGCTGCATGCTGACCAGCTGCTCAGGTGCATAACTGGGTGTGGCAGCACAGCCCGCAATCATTGATGCAACTGCAAGCGCAAATAGGGATTTATTCATGTATTACCCATGTAAGTGATTGACAACCAACGATGCTCAGCTGCTGGCGTTTTTCAGTCTCTACAAAAAGCACAATATAGTCAGTTCTTTCCCCCTCGGCCACACCGCTAAACTGCCATCAGCGCGTTGTACAGAGCAACAGTACGAACGGGAACACAGGTACAAAAGGCGTGTGAATAAGGCAGCAGAAATAGGCCAGCTTATTAATCCGCCAATAAAACTGAGTCACTTCCCAATACACTCATGCCCGTCATCCACCTTACGCATCACTAGCAACACCTGGCCCACATCGAAGCCCCATTTGCTCATGGTGGTTTCATTCACCACAACGCCGTCGGCGACTTTAAACATCCAATCATCCATGGTGAGGTCGATGGTATCGCCCGGTTTGCCATAGCGCAGCGTGTAGTTCATATGAATGGCGTTGCCGGCAAAGTTCATCACGGTCGGCTTCGGCACATCATTGGCCTTAGCGCGGTAAGCCCGTTGACCATCGGCGTTGGTGGTGGGGGTTAAAGTCCAGATGCGAGTTTCGCGGCCATCGTCAAACTGGAATACTTCATCCAATGTGCCGACCCCTTGCTCGTCCCATGTAGCAAGGATGCTGGCGTTAAACTGGCGAATTTGCTCGCCGCTCCAATCGCGAACCACGCCGTCAGCGCATAATTTGCCATCAAAGAATTCACGCGGATCCAACTTGGGCTGGCGCTCGGCATAATCGTGCACCGATACCGATGAGCAGGCTGACAGCAGCAACGGCGCGGTTAGGGCAAATATCCACTTGCACATGGCGTATCCTCTTAAGTTTGCGATCTGAGAAAGCTACACTAAGCAGACCATTAGCCACCTAATCTGTTCCATGCCACAACTTGAAGCGCTTCCCCAGCATGTTAAAAAAGCCTACGGCGTTTATTTATTTTCTGCCAGTCATTCGCTGATTAAACGCTTAAAGAAAGTCGCCCAGCCTAATGTGCACGGTCATAAAACTTGGGATTCCAGCTTTTTAATCATGGATTACCTGCAACACCAGCGCGTGCGCAAACGTTTGCGCATGCTGGAGCTGGGCTGCGGCTGGGGGCCAGCCTCTATATATTGCGCCAAACAACTGAAGGCGAGCGTCACGGGCGCTGACATTGACGATCAGGTATTTCCCTACCTAGAGGTGATGGCGGCCGCCAATGATGTGAAAGTTACGCCGTGGTGCATCGCCTTTAATGATATGAAGGGCAAAAAGCTGGCGCAGTTTGATTATTTAATCGGTGCTGATATTTGCTTCTGGGAAAGTCTCACCGACGAGTTATTTCGCCTGATTAAGCGCGCCAAGCGTGCGGGCGTTAAACGGGTGCTTCTCGCTGACCCTGGCAGACCCACCTTTGAGGCACTGATTGAACGCTGCCAGCACGCCTGGCCGCAAGCTGTTCGGCATGAACTGTGGTACGCCACCGAGCCCAAAAAAGTTACCGGCCATATTCTCGATATCGTATTTGAATAACGCATTTGAACAAAAAGGGGCCAGGCCCCTTTTTATTGCCATATCAACAATGGCCTATCAGCAAAATCAAGTAGGCAACGCTACCCAAACAGATTGAGCAAATAGCCCACCAGCAATACCTGAGGCACGGTCACCAAAGGCAGGAATAAGGCGATCTTCCAGCTGCGGGTGGTGTCTTTTAATGACATGATTTCAGTGTAATCCGTTGCCGCGCCGGCCATTAAGAAGGTAAAGGCATTGCCCGGCGCACCGGCGCGATTGACTAAATCGGCGGCGATGGGGCTGCTACCTTCTGAGCATACTTCCAAAATGGTGGTGACCAATAACGTCATAAATAAGCCACCGACCGAGGCGCCAAACCAGGTACTGAAGGCTTCTGGCGGCACAAAGGCGCGCACCAAGGCAATCAGCACAATGCCAAACACCACCCAACGCAATACCATGCGCGAATCTTTTAAACCTTCCCAAAACAAGCTGGCCAAGGCTTTAGGGCGCCAGTCGTAGCCACTCCAGCTGCTTTTTAACGTCGGCCAAAAGGGCAACTGCTGAAATTCCACTTGATGTGGATTGGCAGGCAGCACCTGACGATCCACCAAGCGGTCAAACACCCAGCCACTGAGTAAAGCAATGACCATAGAGCCGGCGATAAAGATCAGCGTCAGCGGCAAACCGATCAGGCCAATTAAAATTAAGGTTAAGGTCAGCGAGTTCCAGGGGCTGGCAATTAAAAACGCCATCACCTGACCGATACTGGCACCACGTTCATAGAGCTTCATGGCAATCATCAAAATGCCGTGATTGCATAAATCCAGAAGCAGGCCCGCCGCCGTTGCTCTGAGCAATCCGCGCTTACTGCCTCCGCGCCCCAAGACCGACATCACCAGCTCACGCGGCACACGGGTGAGCAAACCGACAAAAAATGCCGCCATCAAAATGCCCCACCACATGGCATTGACCATTTCAAAACTGGTGTGAAACATGGTGGCCAGCCAAGCAGGCATTCCATCGTGGCCGAAGGCCAAATAGCCACCGTAACCGGCGATGACGAAAGGCAAGCAGGTCCACATCACCCAATCGATGCGTTTTTTTTGCTCACTGCCACAGCATCCACCGTCGTCTTTGGGCGCGGCACTGCTCGGACAGCAACCGGCTGCGGTGACAGATTTGCCGCCGCATGTGCCACTCGCCTGCGGGGTTGTTTTGCCACTACAGCTTGGCGTGGTGGCAACCGATTCTTTACTACCGCAGCAGCTGGATGAAGTATGTGTCATGACCCTGTCTCCTTTGATGCTTTGGCCGCGTCTGTGGGCAAATCCTCATGAGGCCCCTCGATTAAATGACAAATGTGATAACCGCACGGATGACAGTCCGGCTGGTGCTGCCATTGCGCCACCGCCGACTCCATGCGCTCAACCAGTTGCTGCATCGCCGCCAGACGGTTGCGCGCCTCAGACAAACGCGGCTCGATCAACTGACGTACGGTGGGGCACGGTGACTCGCCCTGCTCTGCCTCCGCCAAAATCTGAGCGATGTCGTCGAGGGTAAAGCCCAACTGCCGCGCCTGCATAATAAAGTGCAGTCGCCGCGCGTCTTTGACAGTGAACTGGTGATAACCATTGTCACTTTTACCCGGCTTTAATAAGCCAATGCGGACGTAGTGGCGGATGGTATCTGCGTTAACGCCGGTGTCTTTTGCCAGCTGCTGAACTCTCATTACTCAGCCCTTTTGTAAGTAGACCATGCCACTTTAAACCTGCGAGTAACTCACAGGTCAAGCCTGCAGCAACAGGTTTACAAAGGTTTCATGACATGGCTTCACACCGGCCACTCATGACGCGGCTGCCAGAGTCTACACTGGGGCAGGAGATCAAGGTTTTGGCGACCCGATGATTACTATTCGCAAGTTGTCCGTATTGGCAACACTGCTGTATCTGGTTTTATTATTTCTCGGCTTTATGGCGGTGCGCGTCTGGTGGTTTTACCCCCAGGAGCTAGAAATCGTGCGCACTTATCAAGAGCACGAAATCCGCATGGTAAACCGCCAGCTGGAGCAAAAGTCCGAGCATTTATTGGCATTCGCCGTTGACTATGCCCGCTGGGACGACACCTATGAGTTTATTCAAGCACCGCTGCCCCTCAACCCGGAGCATCGCTACGTGCGCACGAACTTCATCGCCGACACCATGATCAACCTGGACATTCAACACGTACTGCTGGCGAATACCGAAGGCGAGCTGCGTTTATCCATGCGCCACCTATTAGAAAGCAACGAGATTCAGCGCTCACTGCCATCGCTGGAGCAATGGCTAACGGAGCAAATTCATTCAGGCAACCCAAACTTCGCTGAGCAGCCCACCAGTTTTCAGCACATTGAAGGCGAAACCTACATCCTGGCCGTGGCAGCCGTGCTGCGCTCTGACGGCAGTGGCGACATTCGAGGCTATTTGTTGATGGTACGCCGCGTCGATGACAGTTTTTGGGGAGCGCTGAGTTATGGCCAGCACCTCAAAATTGAAGCCAGCTCCAACCCACCGGCCAACTGCCCGCCCCTCTACAGCCGCCTTGAGGCGGCCCAGCAGCAACATCAACGCTGCTTAATGGACGTATTTGGCCGCCCTTCTATTATGTTGGTGTTTGATCATGGCAGCTCTTTACCACCGCTGTTCAAACCAACGGTTTTTGGCTCTTTTGTGATGCTGGCGTTGCTGCCCAGCCTGCTGTTTTTCGTCTTTATCAAGGCCATTATTAGCCCGATTGTGCACGCCACGGCTCACCTGCGCGACAACCGTCGCGTGGGCGAGTTCTCCCCCATACGCTTTAGCGATCCATTTAAAATTAAAGAGTTAATCGAGCTGAAGAACTCTTACAACGCTGTGGTTAAGGAGATCAACCGGCAAAAAGCCAAGCTGTTGGAGATGTCAAACACCGATCGTCTCACCGGCATTCATAATCGTCGTTACTTTGATGAAGCGCTGCTGAATACCTGGCAGCGATTGCAGCGCCATTCCGATGGCATGGCACTGGTACTGTGCGACATCGATTACTTTAAGCGTTTTAACGATCATTACGGCCACATTGCCGGCGACGAAGCCTTAAGACTGGTTGCCCAAGCATTGGCCAACTGCGCTCGCCGCGCCGACGAGCTGGCCGCGCGCTATGGCGGCGAGGAATTCATTTTAATCGCGTACGTGCGCAATCGCGACGAGCTGTTAAAACTGCAGCAGCGCATCAAACAGGTGATTGAGCAGCTGCATATCAGCCATGGCTTTTCCGACGCCAGCGACGATTTAACCATTTCGGCAGGCGTTGCCTGGATTCCATCACCAGAGCGCTGGCTAGAAGGCCTGCAACCAGAGGGCTGGGTGCAAGCTGCCGATCAAGCGCTTTATGAAGCCAAAAATGGCGGCCGCAACCGCTCTGTGGTGCGAGTAATCAACAGCCCTGCAGACTGCCCTAACGTGTCTCAATCGCCGCAATAACGGCCTTCGCTTTACTGCGCGCAGCATCCACGGTGTCGGCTTTTGCCAAGGCCACGCCCATGCGACGACGACCGTGTATTTCCGGCTTACCGAACAGACGCAAATCCGTTCCCGGCTGGGCCAGAGCCTGGCGCAGCCCCACATACTGCAGTTGCTTGCTGTCCGCCTGCGGCAGCAATACGGCAGAAGCACTGGCTCCCAAGAGTTCGATCTCGGCAATCGGCAAACCTAAGATCGCACGGGCATGCAAGGCAAACTCCGACAGATTTTGCGATATCAAGGTCACCATGCCGGTGTCGTGTGGGCGCGGTGACACTTCACTGAAAATCACCTCATCGCCACAAACGAACAACTCAACGCCAAACAAGCCCAAACCACCGAGCGCTGCGGTGATCTTATCCGCCACCCACTGCGATTGCTGCAGCGCAGCGGCCGACATGGCTTGTGGCTGCCACGATTCTTGATAATCGCCATTTTCCTGGCGGTGACCGATGGGTGCACAAAACTGTGTTTGCACGTCGCCATTTGCATCTAAGCTGCGCACCGTCAGCAGGGTAATTTCAAAGTCGAATGCGACAAATCCTTCAACAATGACACGACCTCCGCCGGCGCGGCCTCCCTCTTGTGCATACTGCCAGGCTGACTCCAGCTCGTTGGCACTGCGCATCAAGCTTTGGCCTTTGCCAGACGAACTCATGACAGGTTTGACCACACAAGGAAAGCCAATCGCTTCGGCAGCGCCAACAAACTCAGACCAGTCGCCAGCGAATTGATAGGGCGAGGTGGGCAAGTTCAGCTGCTCTGCTGCCAAGCGGCGAATGCCCTCGCGATTCATGGTCAGCTGCGTGGCTCTGGCGGTTGGCACCACACAAAAACCTTGCTGCTCCAACGCCACCAGCTCATCGGTTGCAATGGCTTCGATCTCCGGCACGATCAAGCTTGGTTGCTCTTGCTCGATCACCGCTCGCAATGCGTCACCATCGAGCATATTGACCACATGACTGCGATCCGCCACTTGCATGGCCGGTGCATGGGCGTAACGGTCAACGGCAATGACTTCACAGCCAAGACGTTTTAGCTCGATTGCCACCTCACGGCCAAGTTCGCCAGCACCGCACAACAACACCCGCGTGGCGGTGTCAGAAAAGGGCGTGCCCAGCAGCGGCTGCGCAGCAAATGGATGATTCATGATGGCTCCTGATTCATAACGGCTCTTGGGTGGCAATAAAGTTAAATGAGGCGCGCTCGCGCTGGGCGACCTTTTCAAGCACACGGCGTTTGTCGTCATCGCTTAGGCGACCCCAAACGGTAATTTCAGCCGCCGTTCGATAGCAGCCAAGGCAAACGTCGTTTTCATCTAGGGCACAGATGCTGACGCAGGGAGAAGCAACGGCGGTCATAGTTCAATTACCTTTAAATCCTGTCGATAGCGTTTGGCATTGGCCACGTAATGCGCAGCACTGGCTTCTAGCAACTGCTGTTGCTGCGGCGATAGCGCCCGTTTAATCGCTGCCGGTGCACCAACCACCAAGGAGCCATCGGGAATGTCCATCCCCTCGGGTACCAGGGTGTGCGCACCGATGATGCAGTGGTGACCAATGCGCGCACGGTTAAGTACCACGGCGTGAATACCGACCAGCGTGAAATCCCCCACCACACAACCATGCAGCATGGCTTGATGGCCGACGGTAATGCCACGCCCTAAGGTCAGCTCTATGCCAGCATCGGTATGCAACACGGCACCGTCTTGGATATTGCTCTCTTCTCCCACGGTAATGCGATGGTTGTCGCCGCGTAGCACCGCGCCAAACCAAACACTGCTGCGAGAGCGCAGTTCAACATCACCAATAACAGAGGCGTTGTCCGCTACAAAGACTTCTGATGCGATGCTGGGGCGGCGCTCGCCCAGTTGATAAAACATGCCTACCTCCAAAGATCAGCCGATGCGGTAGTCGATCTGGCAATCCCAGTAATGGTTCATAAATTCGGTAATCATCATCGCCGTCAGGCCCCAGATGTGGAATGACTGATAGTCGTAACTGGGGATGCGAACATGACCGCGCTCGAAGTAACTTACCGGAGGCTGCTGAAACAAACTAACGGGCGGTAGAAAAACCGCATCGAGCTCGCCGGGGTTCGGCGTCAAAGTCAACCCCGGGGGAATCACCGCCAGAATCGGCGTTACTAGATAACCAAAGCGGGACACGACTTGATTCAGCTCACCTATCACAGTGACGTCCTGCGGCGATAGGGCAACTTCCTCTTCTGCCTCGCGCAACGCCGTCACAATTAGGTTGTCATCCTCGGGGTCTTGCTTGCCGCCTGGAAAGGCCACCTCACCGCTGTGTGATGACAAATGCGCTGCACGCTGGGTGAGCAATAACCGCGGCTCCGGCTCATCGGTCAGCGCCACCAGCACCGCCGCCGCGGCAAGATCGGTTTGATGTATGCGACGACGGGCCTGCTGCTGCCAGCGGCCTTGTAAATAGGGCTTCAGCGCTTGATTCATGCAGCGCAGTTTACTGAGTTTGGCGCCACAGCACCAGCTAGAACAGGCGTTAGGAGTCGCCTATCAAGGATGAAAGACAGCCGCTAAGTGCGGTCTTCAAAGTGCTTTTCTAATAATTTTTTCGTACTCTGAACAGGTATTCAGACAAGAGAATTTCCCATGTCCCTGGCCAGCCCAACCCAACGCGGTGAGCTGACTGAGTTACCCGACCCGGATGAGCTGCACCGCCTGGCAGAGCAGCAACCCGAAGCACTGGAAGCCCTGCGTCAACATATGGTTCAGCAGCTGATCGATCAATCGCCGCAACGCCTCAAGCACCGCTTGCAAGGCTTGCAGTTCCGCATTGATATGGAACGTCAACGTTGCAAAACCCCCATGGCAGCATGCCTTAAATTGTCAGGCATGATGCATGACAGCCTCGGCGACTTGCAGTCTGCTCTGATTGGCGACTACCAGCCATATGACGGCGCTAGCGCCACCGTAACGTGCTTACAAAACCGCGCTGAACGCCAACAGTCACAGACGTTAGAAGCTCAAGACTAGGGCTGATTTTCGATGTGGCTGGCTAGAGCGGCAAATTGGCTTTGTGATCTGGAGCCCTCTGGCGATCCAGAGCAGGAACTGACTTATTCTGGGGAGCCCCAAGGACTGTTCTGACATCTCCATCCTAGTTACACTCCAGTGGCTAATAAGGAGATGCAGCATGAAGTTTTGCAGCCATTGCGCCGCCACGGTCAGCAAGCGTATACCCGACGGAGACAACCGAGAGCGTTTTATCTGTGACCGGTGCGACGTCATCTTTTATGACAACCCACGCATCGTGGCCGGTACCATTCCCGTGTGGCAAAACCAGATTTTGCTCTGCCGACGCGCCATCGAGCCACGGCGTGGCTATTGGACCTTACCGGCTGGCTTTATGGAAAATGGCGAAAGCACCGAGCAAGCCGCACAGCGGGAAACGCAGGAAGAAGCCTGCGCCGAGGTTGAGATGGGCCAACTATTCAGCATGATCACAGTGCCGCACATTGACCAGGTGCATATTTTCTTTACCGCTACATTAAAAGACGGCCAGTTTGCCGCTGGTGATGAGAGCCTGGAAGTCGCACTGTTTGCCGAGCAGGACATTCCTTGGCAAGAGCTGGCCTTTCCGACGGTCAAGCAAACCCTGCAACGCTTCTTTAAACGCGACACGGCTGCTGTACACGTGTTCGACATTCTGCCTCAGCAGGCCTTGCGCTTATAGATCCAGCAGCGGCCAGACTTCATACGCCGGCTCTTCGTAAGGATGCGCCTGGCGCAAAGCAGACAGCGCCGCCTCAATGCAATCGGGCGGACACAGCATTTCGACCCGCCATTCGGTGACCCGCTCAAGCGCCCCCACCTCGCCAATCGCCGGATTGGCGCCTAGCATTGGGCGAAACTGGCCCTGCCCCAAGGTTTGCCAGCAGCATTCACCGTAGTTGCCCAAGCGTCCAGCACCGCTGGCAAACACCGCTTGCTTAACCGGCTCGATGTCCGCTTCTGGCACAAAGAAGGCGAGTTTGTACATGATCTTTCCTACTTATGACTTAAATTAATCGTTCGTTGGCCGATACACCTTACACTGGCATAAGCTGTCTACCCAGTTTTACCCTGGCGCCAACTTTGTGCAGGTGTTAGACAGCTGAACTAACCTTTATTGACTCAACCAGCAGGATCGGATGCAACATGCCGCGCAAGGCGTTAACCATACAAGGCAAAGTGTACCTCGCTCTGGGCTCTATTTTCGTGCTGGTACTGGCAGTCGTCATCAGTATCGCGGTAAATGCCGAGCGTGATTTAAGCCGCAACATGGTGCACAACCAGCTAAAAGATCGAGCATCAAGTTATCTCGACACCATGAATCTGTTAATGATTTCTGGCGCCATGGCCAACCGCGAAATGGTGCGCGAGAAAATGCTGTCGGATAAAAACATCACTGAAGCCCGTATGCTGAGAGCGCCGCTGGTCGATAAATACTATGGCGAAGGCTTCCCACACGAATATGCCCAAGATGATCTGGATCGCAAAGCCTTGGCCGGCGAAGAGATTTTCCACCAGGACTATGGCCCGGATGGCCATACCATAACCTTTGTGACCCCAGTGATTGCCGAAGAAGACTACCGCGGCACCAATTGCTTAACCTGCCATCAGGCGCAACAGGGCGACATACTGGGTGCCATTCGCGTCACTTACAACCTGGATGACTTAGACGCTGAAATCCGCAATAACATGGTGACCATGGGCGTCGCGCAAGGCGTTTTATTTATTGCGGCCCTGGTCGTTCTTTCTTTGCTGCTGCGTCGGGTGATCATCAGTCCGGTGCGACAGATGCACCGCACGTTAGAGCACATGGAGCGTGAATCAGACCTCACTCACCGGGTCAAAGTCAGCAGCAATGACGAAATCGGTCATGCTGGCCAAGCACTGAATCAGATGATTAAGCGCTTTTCTGACTCTTTAAACGAGGTGGTGAAAGCCGCAACGGAGCTGGAATCATCCGCCCAGAACATTGACCAATCATCGCGACAGGCGCTGGATGCGGTCGATTTACAGCGCCAGGAAACCGACCAGGTCAACACCTTAATTGAGCGCTTGCATGAATCCATTCATAGCGTGCAATACAACGCCGAGCAAAGCTCAGCCGCGTCGCACAGCGCCATCGAGGTCGCCCGCTCCGGAGTGGCCAAAACAGACCAAGCATCGGCCACCATCGAGCGCATGAATCAGGCCATTAGCTCCACCGCACAGGTCATCGCGTCATTGGATGAACGCAGTGCCAATGTGGGTAACGTATTGAGCGTTATCAAAGGCATTGCCGAACAAACCAACTTATTGGCATTGAATGCCGCCATTGAAGCTGCCCGCGCGGGTGAAAGCGGCCGCGGCTTCGCCGTCGTGGCGGATGAAGTTCGCACCTTATCGCAGCGCACGCACGAATCGGCCCAAGAAATCGAAGGCATGATTGGTCAATTACAGGATGAAGCTCGCAAAGCCGTCTCCTCCATGGCAGATGCGCAAAGCACGTCAGAAAGTGGCATGGAGCAAGTGCATGAAGCGGCGGCTGCGTTGCACAGCATGGTCAGCCACGTCGAAGAAATGGCCAAGCTGAATCAGCAAACCTTAGAGCGAATGTCCGATCAAGTGACCGTGGGTAAAGAGGTAGCCACCAGTGTTGAAAGCATTTCCGAACATGCGGTTAACACCACCCAAAGCGCTGCGCAAACAACGGACATCGCCAGCCGTCTGGTAGACGTTGCGCAGTACCTGGCGACGCTGGTGAAGCGCTTTAAACTGTAAAAGGCTTTAGGAGGTCAGCTGCTCCAGCTCGATCAAGTTGCTCAATGCCTGCTGACGGTCCTCACCACACACACTGTGCTCGGCGCTAAAAGCGCCGCAAATAGCCGGACGACTGGGGTCGTTAAAGAGACGACATAACCCGTTTTCATCGAGCTGAACACAAGGAACGCCTGCCGGCTTACCCTTAGGCATACCCGGAATCGGCACATGAATAGACGGGGCGATGCAGCAGGCGCCACAACCTAAGCGACAGTCCATCAGTAGCGGTACTTTTGTAATTGGCGACGCTGGTGCAGACGCATTTCTTTCAACATGGTCAGGTTATAGCGCAAAGCATAACCGCGAAAGCTGCGCAGCAAGGCGGGATCTTCCTCAAGGTTTTCATACGTTTTCCAGCGCCGGTTAAGCGCACGAATGGGGTAATCTTGGCTCAGCTCGCTGCGCTGCACATCCGTCAGCCCAGGCGTTTCCAAGCGTTCTTTCAACTGAATACCAACAAACTCAATGCGCCCTTCAGCAACGGCGGTTTTGGCATCAAGCACCGGATTCGCCAACTGGCTTAAATCATCCAGCGACCAACTTAGCGAAGGCATAACAACCAACAGCCACAGCCAACTCAAAACAATGCGTTGCATGATATCCCCCAATCTCTGCCGCCATGATACGCCTGTGTCGTCAGCACTGAAACCATCGGCGACGACTCACCACCAAACACCACAGCTTGCGCCTTGCCAGGGGCTGGGATAGCCTCTGCAGCCAATTATCAGAGGAGCTCAGTCTATGTTGGCTCGTTGCTGTGGTGTGCTATTGCTGCTTTGCGGCATGGCGGTTCAAGCACAGGACTACACGAACTTCCGTATTGGCGCGGGTGTATGGCAGTTTTCCGTTGACCCAGGACAACCGGATCAAAGCGATTATGGCTATGCCTTGATGGCTGAGTTTCCGCAATCCGAGCATGCGGGTTCACGCTTTTTGATCGTTGGCCTCAATGGCGAGCAAGACTTCTTACTGCGAGGCGTGGAGTCACAGCTGTACTGGGGGTGGGGCTTGGCCAGCGCAGGCTGGCGCTTATACAGCGGGCCGACTTGGCACTGGCAAAAAGCGCGCAGCAGCGGCAGCCGTCATCAAGTGCACAATGGCTGGGGCTGGCATTTAGGCACAGGATATCAATGGCGTGCCGTCACGCTGGATATCGCAGCCGGGTATCGCCTGGCCGATGATTATCGTGAGGCTGGCAAAACACCGACTGTGATGACCACCAGCGCAATGGTTAGCTATCGCTTTTAACACCTTTCACCACTCGACCGTTAAGGAACCTTTATGCTCAACCCAGTTGCGGTGCAATACATGTCGCGTTCAGAAATAGAGCGACTGATGTATAGCCTCAAAGCCGACCAAGATAATACCCAAGCGCAACTGTTTGAAGCACTGGTGCGCCGGTTGCTGGAGCTGATGGAGCAAAGCGCCTCTTGAGCCTGCCCAACATCAACCTATTGCATCGCGCCAATGACTGGCTCGCCATTGAAAAACCCGCGGGCGTTAGCTTGCACAATGAAGACGGTCAAGGACTGCTTGCTCAACTAAGCCAGCAGTGGCAACAACCGCTGTGGCCGGTTCACCGGTTGGACAAAGTTACCTCAGGCATTCTCATCATCGCCCAAAGTGCAGTGGCGGCAGCGCGATTCGGTCAGCTGTTTGAGCAGCGCCAAATTAACAAATACTACGTCGCCGTCAGCAGCGCCAAAGCAAAAAAGAAACAGGGCTGGGTAAAGGGTGACATGGAACGTACGCGCAATGGCAGCTGGAAACTGACACGCCAGCAAAGCCACCCAGCAGTCACGCGCTTTATCAGCCACTTTGATGCTGAGTCTCAGCGTCGACAGTATTTGTTAAAGCCGGAAACTGGGCGCACGCATCAGCTGCGCGTGGCGATGAAAAGCCTGGGCTGTGCCATTGATGGCGACGCGCGTTACGGTGGGGCCGCGGCTGAACGCACCCACTTACACGCCTATGGCTTAGATTTTGAAGACAGCGGCCAGCTAATTCGCCTGCTGTGCCCGCCCCCAATCTGCTGGGGACGGCTGCCAGACGCTTGGCAAGCGCCTTGGCAATGCTTTCACTGAGCGCCTAGCAAGGCCGCCAACTCGGTGTAGCCACCCACATACTCGGTGCCGTTAAAGATTTGCGGCACCGTTTCCACTGGCTTACCCACGGTCTTTTCTAGGTCAGCCTTACTGATCCCTTCTTCATTGATATCAACGTATTTGAAAGGGATCTCTCGGATCTCGCACAGTTCTTTCGCGCGGCGGCAGTAGCCACAGCCCTCACGGCCAAAAATCGTCATCGGACCCATAACGTTCTCTCCTCTACTGGCCTTGCTTGGCCAACTATAAAACTTATTAATAAGCCATCAAACGATGAGCTGAGACTAGCCGCTCAACGCTTGTGGCCATGCAATTTGGCTATAGTGTGTGTCAACTTAACCCATGTTCACAATCGAAAATTCCAATCATGCTGATAGCAACCCGCCAAACAATTACAATATTCCCATGAAGTAATATACAATTAAGTAATCGTGCCGCCGCAACCTACAGCGAGGAGTTGCCATGAATGCCTTTTTACGTGTGATGACGCAGACGCTGCTAACCGCACTCGCATTACTCGTGCCATTTAGCCAGGCCGACATTTTAACGGCAGTTAGCACCACCATTGACCAAACCGTACGCATTGACGCCCGCATAGAGCCAGTTAACGAGAGCACCATTTCGGCCCAGACCGCTGGCGCTGTCACCCAGCTGTATTTTGATGTGAACGATCGGGTAAATAAGGGGGATTTGCTGCTGGAGATACAGGATACCGAGCAGCGCGCAGGGGTTTCCCAGGCAGAAGCCAACCTCGCCAAAGCACTGGCGAATAACGAAGATGCTCAGGTGCTGTTAAAACGCAATCAACGCCTGTATCAGCAAGGCACATTATCGAAAGGCGAGTTCGACAGCACAATGGCCGCGGCCAAAAGTGCCCAAGCGGCGGTGGAAGCCGCCCGTGCCGGCTTGATTCAGGCGCGCCAGCAATTGAGCTACACCCGCGTCACGGCACCTTATGGCGGCATTGTAAAAGCACGCCACGTAGAACTGGGTGAATGGGTCGCTCCTGGTCAAGCACTCATGTCGGGCTTTGCACCGGTGCCGCTGCGTGCCGTTGCCGATATTCCGCAGTATCTGGCGCAACAGCTAACCAAGGTCAGCGTAGAAACGGCTCAAGGAACCTATTCCACCCTGAGCACGACTCTGTTCCCCTATGCCGACTCACAGCATCACAGTGTGCGCCTGCGAGCGCGACTGGCCGACGATGCGGCGCTCATGCCTGGCAGTTGGGCCAAGGTAGCCATCAGCAGTGGTCAGCGAGCCGTCTTGCTGGTGCCTGCCAGTGCGGTTTTTCAGCGCGGTGAAATCAGTGCACTGTTTATTGAAACCGATCAAGGCACCCAGCTTCGACAGGTCCGACTGGGCAATATCGTTCAGCAAGACGATGGACCTTGGCAAGAAGTGTTATCCGGTTTAACGGCAGGTGAGCGTTATCACAGTGACGCCTATGCCCATCTGGCACAACAAGGAGCCAGCCTATGAGCCTGGGCATTTCTGGTCGCATTGCCAGCGCTTTTCAAAACTCCGCCATCACGCCCCTGCTGGCTTTGATTGGCTTGCTGCTAGGCGCGTTTGCCATTGTGGTCACCCCCAAAGAAGAAGAGCCACAAATTGACGTCACCTTTGCCAACGTCTTCATCGGTTTTCCCGGCGCCAGCGCACGAGAAGTCGAGCAAATGGTCGCCATTCCCGCTGAGCAAGTACTGTCTGAAATGGCTGGCGTGGATGATATTTTCTCAATTAGCCAACCAGGTCAGGCCGTTTTAACGGTGGCATTTGAAGTGGGTATCCCACGCCAGCAAGCCATCGTCAATCTCTACAACCAGGTGCACTCCCACCGCGATTGGTTTCCTCCGGGCCTCGGTGTGATGCAACCTGTGGTCAAACCCATGGGCATCGATGATGTACCTATCATGAGCCTGACCTTATGGTCAGCGGATTACAGCATCAGCGGTGCGGACCTGACCAAGGTAGCCCACACACTGGAAGACGAGCTTAAGCGCGTGTCCGGCACCCGCGACATCTACACGCTGGGCCAACAAACCAGCCTGGTGGATGTCGAGCTTGATCCTGCGCGCATGAACGGCCATGGTCTGGCATTTGATGATGTGCGCCGCGCGTTGCAGTCCGCCAATATCGGTGGCCAACTGCAATCAACCTTGCATAACAACCAGATCATGCGTGTGCAAGCCGGTACTTTCTTACAAACCAAAGACGATGTTGGCGCCCTAATTGTCGGCAAAACCAATGACGGTTTGGTGTACCTGCGCGATGTCGCCAACATTGAGCAGCGAGCCGACACACCGCAACAGCAAGTGCAGTTTCTAAGGCCTGGCAGCGACAGCCAGCCAGCCGTGACTCTGGCGATTGCCAAGCAGCCGGGCACCAACGCCATCGATATCACCACCACCATTCGCCAGCGGCTGCAACAATTGCACGGCACTTTGATTCCCGATGCCATTCAGGTGGACATCACCCGTGATTATGGTCAAACAGCCAAAACCAAATCCGACCAGTTGATGGCCAAGCTGCTGTTCGCCACTGCAGCGGTCGTGGTGTTGGTGCTGGCAACCATGAGCTGGCGCGAAGCAGTGATTGTCGGCGGCGCCATATTCATCACCCTGGCCATTACTTTGTTTGCTTCTTGGGTATGGGGCTTTACCCTCAACCGCGTATCGCTATTTGCACTGATTTTTTCGATCGGCATTTTGGTCGATGACGCCATTGTGGTGGTCGAAAACATTCATCGTCATATGCACCTCGGCGGACAAAAACTGCTGGAGATTATTCCCCAAGCCGTTGACGAAGTGGGCGGCCCGACCATTCTCGCCACCTTTACGGTGATTGCTGCGCTGATGCCGATGGCGTTTGTTTCTGGATTGATGGGCCCTTACATGAGCCCCATCCCAATCAACGCCTCAACCGGCATGTTGATCTCGCTGATCATCGCCTTCGTGGTGACCCCTTGGTTGTCATATGCCTTGTTGCGGCGTCAGTTTGAGCGCGAGGCCAAACCGACGACCAACGATCATGCCTCGGCCCATGAGCAGGAAATGGATGGTCGTCTGTACGATTTTTTTAACCGCCTGATGCGCCCTTTTATCGACAGCAGCCGTCGCCGCTGGCTGCTCTTCGCCGTGGTGATCGCCACCATTGGCCTCGCCGTGGCATTACCAGCAGCCAAGCTGGTAGTGATGAAAATGCTGCCCTTCGATAATAAATCTGAGTTTCAAGTGGTGGTCGATATGCCAGAGGGCACGCCCATGGAGCAAACCTTAGCGGTGCTGGAGGCACTCGCTGCGGAGCTTAACCAAGTGCCAGAAGTTAAGGATATCCAGCTTTACGCCGGTGCTTCCGCGCCAATTAACTTCAATGGTTTGGTGCGCCAATATTACTTGCGCTCGCTGCCTCATCAGGGCGATTTGCAGGTCAATTTGGTGGATAAATCCCAGCGTGAGCGCCAAAGTCACGACATTGCGCTGTCCGTGCGCCCTGCCCTGCGCGCCATTGGCGAGCGTTATCAGGCCAACGTCAAAGTGGTTGAAGTGCCGCCAGGGCCGCCGGTGATGGCACCGATTGTGGCAGAGGTGTATGGCACCCACTATCAGCGCCAAATGGATGCTGCCAAGCGCTTACGCAAAATCTTCGAAAACACCGCCGGGATCGTCGACGTCGATGACTGGATCGAAGACGATCAGCCGCTGCGACGCATCAGCATCGACCGCCAGCGCGCTGCCCAACTGGGCATCAATCAAGCCACGGTGGTACAAGCCATCAATACCGCCTTAGGCGGCGAAGACGTCAGCTATCTGCACAATGGCCAGTCCAAATACCCGCTGCCGGTACGCTTAGCCTTTAACGACGGTGACCGTGGCGACCTGGATGCCCTTTTGAGCATGAAAATCCGTGCGGCCGAAGGCCAGTTTGTTGCCATTGGTGATCTGGTCAGCGTGCACCATGAGCAAGTAGAGAAAAATATCTATCGCAAAAATCTGCAGCCCGTTGTCTTCGTAACCGGAGATATGGCCGGCGACCTCGACAGCCCACTGTATGGCTTGTTCGATATCGCATTACAGCTTGCAGATGAAGGCCTTAGCTGGCCGCAGTTTTTCATCCGCCAACCACCGATGCCTTTTGATACCACCCTTAAATGGGACGGCGAGTGGCAGATCACCTATGAAACGTTTCGCGACATGGGTATCGCCTATGGCATTGGCATGATCTTGATTTATCTCTTAGTCGTGGCGCAATTTCGCTCCTATACAGTGCCGCTGATTATTATGGCGCCGATTCCATTGACCATCATTGGCGTTATGCCCGGCCATGCATTGTTTGGCGCGCAGTTCACCGCCACCTCCATGATCGGCATGATCGCCCTGGCCGGCATCATAGTGCGCAACTCCATTTTGCTGGTCGATTTCATCCATCAAAAACACCAAGAAGGCATGGCCTTTAAGGATGCCATCGTCACCTCGGCGGCCGTGCGAGCTCGCCCCATCGTTTTGACGGGCGTGGCAGCAATGATCGGCGCATTTTTTATCCTCGACGACCCCATTTTCAATGGCCTGGCTATTTCATTGATTTTTGGCATTTTAATTTCGACCGCTCTGACACTGGTCATCATTCCACTGCTCTACTATGCCGTAATGCACAAGCGCATGATGCCAGCGACCTAAGCAACCACGGGCACCAGTCTTGGTGCCCGCCACTGTCGAAGTGCTTGCTCCTCCACAAATCCCGATGAAGCCAGGTGCCCCTTCGTCTACACTAACGACACCTATGTTGTTAAGGCGCCGCTCTGCATGCCAGCCACCGCTTCTGACACTCCGATTCAAAGCAGCCACCGCCATCAGTCCTTGGTGTGGCGCATTATTTTGTATTTTGCGGCAGCCTCACTGGCTCTGGCCATTTCGGTCGGCGCCGGCATTGCTTTCTGGAACTACCAGCAACAGCTCGACACCTTCGAAAAACGCCTTGGCGACATCCGGTCCAGCTATTTGGAGTCACTGGGGTTCAGCCTGTGGTTTTACGACGAAGTGCAAATCCGCACCCAAGTGCAAGGCATTGAGAACCTCGATGCCATTGCCTATGTACGGGTGACCGACAACCTGAATCTCAATATCGAACGTGGAACTCGGCCACACCATGACTACATCCATGAGATGGAGATTCGCTTTAATGAGCGCGTATTAGGAAAGTTGGAAATTGCCTTCGACCGGGAAGCCGTATTCGACGCTGCTTTTCAAGCGGCGCTATCCAGCATTGTCGCTCAGTTATTTAGCATGCTGCTGTTGGCCAGCTTGCTCGGCGCCGTGGTCCATCGCCTCATCAATCGCCGCGTGTTGTCGATGGCTGCAGAGGTCAATGATCGCTTACAAACACAAAACTACGAGCCGCTATCTATCCGCCAAAGCCAGGCCGGTGATGAAATAGACACCTTGATCGATGCGTTCAATTCACTGAGCGCGCAGATGAACAATGAACTGCAACAACGTACCTTAGCGCAGCAACAGCTTAAAACCGTGAACTCTGAGCTCGAAGACAGAGTCATTGAACGTACTGAAAATCTGCAAAAAACCGTCGACGAACTCAATCACACGCTGTCAGAGCTGCACAGCACCCAAAGCAAGTTGATCGAGGCCGAAAAACTGTCGTCTCTGGGCGGCATGGTGGCCGGCATCGCTCACGAGATTAATACCCCATTGGGCCTTTGCATCACCATCCACTCATACATAGACGACAACTACAAAGAGCTGCGTGAGCGCTTTGATAGCGGCAACATTCGCAAGCAGGATTTTGTCGAGTTTACCGCCATGATGGATGAAAGCCTGGGCATACTAGATAAAAACCTGCAGCGTGCGGCACACCTGATCAAAAGCTTTAAACAAGTATCGGAAGACCAAACCGGTGAGCACATTCGCGACTTTAGCCTGCATGACTATTTGCATGAAGTCATGGAAACCCTGTCACCGCGCTTTAAGCAAACACAGCACCAGGTCAATATTGATTGCTCTAGCAGTTTGCGCCTGCAAACCTTGCCAGGTGCCATTTCTCAGGTCATTACCAACCTGGTGATGAACTCATTACTGCACGGTTTCGAGCACCGCAACGACGGTCGCATTGATATTATTTGCGCCGAAGAGCGCGGCAACGTCGTTATTTGCTACCGCGATGACGGCTGCGGCTTATCTGATGAAGCCAAACAGAAAATATTTGATCCATTTTACACCACTAAGCGCGGCCAGGGCGGCACAGGCCTTGGCATGCATTTGGTTTACAACATCGTCAAACAGCGCCTGCAAGGCGACATCACGCTGGATGACAGTGAGCAAGGCACCGCCTTTCGCTTGATTATTCCCAAAAAAATCAGCCAATCTGAGGAGTCATAAAAGCGAGCCGCCAATATTTGAACAATCATTGTGCAGTGATGGCGGTAGTCTACGTGCGACAACGAAGCATAATAAACGGCTCTACTTCAGGGGCTTATTATGAGCATTCGGCACAGTCTTTTTCTATCCCACGGCGGCGGCCCGCTGCCACTGTTAGATGACCCACAGCACAGCCAACTGGTCAGCCAACTGCAACACATCGCCAGCCAACTGCCCAAGCCAGATGCCATCATAGTTTGCAGCGCGCACTGGGAAGCTGACCCCATTCAAATCAACGCCGCAGCAGCCCCCGAGTTATTGTATGACTACAGCGGCTTTCCTGCCGCCGCCTATCAGCTCGCTTACCCTTGCCCCGGACAACCCGCACTGGCCGATGCGGTGACAGCTGCACTGCATGAGCACGACATCAACGCCGAGCAAACGACACAACGTGGCTTGGATCACGGCGTATTTGTACCGTTGAGCCTGATGTTTCCAGACGCCAGTATTCCCTGCGTGCAAGTGTCCTTACATCCCTCTTTAAGTGCAGACCAGCACCTTAAGCTGGGCCATGCGCTGGCGAGCATTGAATGGCCAAAAATGCTGCTCATTGGCTCAGGGTTTTCATTTCATAATATGCAGGCGTTTTTCAGCAGCGCGGAAACGGATGACAAAAACCTGGCTTTTGAAGCCTGGCTGCAACACACAGTGCAACGCACTGACATCAGCGAACAGCAGCGCGCCGAGCAACTGTGTCATTGGCAGCAAGCGCCACACGCTCATTATTGCCACCCGCGGGCCGAGCATTTACTGCCCCTGCATGTGTGTTATGGCGCCCTTGGGCGCCCTGCGCAGCAAGCTTGGTCGGCCCATGTGCTTAACAAGCAAGCCAGCTTTTTTCTGTGGTAGTGGCCAATAACTGCTGATGCAGCTCCCTCAGCAGGGTTTCTGTTTGCTCCCAGCCCAAACACGGATCGGTAATAGATTGCCCATGCACTGAGCCATCATCACAGCGGCCTTCAACCAAAAAGCTCTCCAGCATAATGCCCACTACCGGTACCTGCTGCTGCCGTTGCGCCACCACCTGACGGGCAATATCCATTTGCCGACGGTGCTGTTTCTCAGCGTTGGCATGACTGCAATCCACCAGCACCCTGGCGCTGCAGCGCGCAGCCTCGGCTGTCTGCGCGGCTTGAATAATGGAGTCAGAGTCATAGTTGGTTAGCCCATGTCCGCCGCGCAAGACCAAGTGGGTATCAGCATTGCCTGCTGTCGTCGCCATGGCTAACTGACCATCATCATTAATGCCCAATGTGTGATGAGGGTGGCGCGCCGCCACCATGGCATTAATCGCATTATCGACGGAGCCATCCGTGCTGTTTTTAATCCCAACGGGCAGTGGCAAGCCACTGACCAGCTCACGATGCGGCTGGGACTCAGCTGTGCGAGCACCAATCGCTGCCCAGCTGATCAAATCTTCAAAGTACGGCGACACTAACGGGTTAAGCACCTCATTCGCCAGCGGCAGGCCAAGCTCTAGCAGTTGACGCATCAGCTGTCGGGAGTGCATCAGCCCTAGCTCCATGTTGCCCAAGCCATCACGCAGAGGGTCATAGGCCAAGCCTTTCCAACCCACACGCGTGCGTGGTTTTTCAACATAAGCTCGCATGACAATGAGCAGTTGATCCTGCAACTGCTCGCTCAACGCCCTCAACTTGCTGCCATATTCCAGCGCAGCGCTGTCATCGTGCAATGAGCAGGGGCCAACGATCACCAATAATCGTCGATCGTCGCCGGATAAACAGCGCCGAATCGCTTGGCGGTGTTGTCTTACTTGCGCCTGCACAACCGCGCTGAGTGGTAGCTGTTGGCGTAACTCAGCAACCGAAGCCACCGGGCTAAATTGCGTTGGTATAGGATTTAATGACTCGTCATTGGAAGCGAGTGCATGGGTGCAGCCAGTCATAAATGTATCTCCTGAGTAATTGAAATCGGCTTAGAACTAAAAAATTCAATAACGATAAAATCGCCAGCAGATTCCAAACGCATACCACCAAGACACTGACTTGCTTGCACTGTGTTGCATAACTCTTCCTCATGTTCTGAGTCATCATGTGATGCAATGGCAAAAAAAAACCCCGAGCGGCTCGACTGCCGTTCGGGGTTTTCCGTTGGCAGTCCGGGCTGCCCGGACTGCCGATGTATCACTTATTAGCGACGGCCCGGGTACTGGCAAAAATAGCCATAACCAAACCAGCCAAAAAACACACACGCACCAGCAACACGCACTGTTTTCAGTACGTGCTCAAATGAGGTTTGCGTGGGTGTCATTAAATTCTTCATATACCGGAGTATTCCGCTTTCTAACTAAGAGTGCAACCCCGAAGCCGGCACAAGGCGCTCAGCTCTAGCAAAGCGTGCCTGAAAAATGCCTGCAACAATAATCACACCGCAACCTGCCATTTGCAGGGCGCTTAATTGCTCAGCAAACAGCCACCAGCCGAATACCACCACGGCCACCGGCTCACTGTAGGCCAGAGTGCCAAACACCGCGGTCGGCAAACGCTGCATAGCCGCTACGGTTAACGCCATGGCCAAAAAGCCCGGTATCAGCGCCGTTGCCAATGCCCAAGGCAGCACATCCAGCGGTACCACCACATTCTGCGGACCAGCTAAGAGCAGCATTAAAAAACCGCCTACCGCCAGCTGCCACAGCGTTGCCTGCGACGCTGGCAAGGTATCTTTATTGTGGCGATTTAATAGCATAAAAGCCGCGTAAGCCAGCATCGCCAACGCCGCATAGGCCAGCCCTTTTGCATCGCTGCCGCTGATGTCTAAGCGAAACTCCATCACCATGGCGAAGCCAAATAACGCCACGAAAATGCACAACAGCTGCCAACGATTAATATACTCTTGCCAAATAAAATGGCCGGCAATTGCTGCACATACAGGAGCCAGGTACACCACCAAGATGGCATTGGCCATGGTGGTGTAATTCATGGCTTCAACATAAAACACAATAAAACCCGCGAGAAAAACACCTCCAAGCAAGGTTAAAGCGCGTGGCCTGTGCCACTGACAACGCTGAGTCAGCAGCCACGCAAACACCAACACCGCCCCCAGCCCTAGGCGATAGAAGGTAATGACCGCTGCGTCCACGCCCGCATTGCGCGACATAACGCCCATGGTGGCCATGCCCACCGCCCCTGCGACGGCCAGCCAAGCTGGATTAAGTACTCGCCCGTTCATAATGATTCCGTGATAAAGACCAACCAGAGTGCAGTGCCAATGTGAGTAGCACGACACTACCGCCTAATAATGTGGTGTCGCTGACCGCTTCATTCAAAACCCAGTACACCCACACTGGACCTAAAATGGTTTCCAGCAGTAAAAATAAGCTGACTTCCGCCGCGGGCAAAAACTTTGTTGCCTGCATCAAGAGAATCGAGGCAATGGGAATTTGCACCAACCCCATCAGCGCCAACCAACCTAGCCCTGTCGACGACACCTCCAACGGCGAGCCGACCCACCCCATGCTGGCCAGCAGGGTCATTAAGCCAGCGGCAACGGCGCCACTGCCCGCTACCATGGGCAAGCGCGGCAGCTCAGGCTGTTTGCGCATTAGGGTCAAACTCAATCCCATCACCATGGCCAACGCCAAAGCTAACACGTCACCGAGCCATTGCGCGCTGTTCAGGGTGATTGAGCCGCCAAACACCAGCAACACGCCGGCAAAGGCACTGGCGATCGCCAACCAAGTGGCGTGTGATAACCGCTCGCCCATCAGCCAAATAGAAAACAGCGCAGCAAATAAAGAAGAGCTGGCAAGAATCACCACGGTGTTGGCCACCGACGTATGATGAATACTGGCGACAAACAGGGTCATGCACAGTCCGTACAGCACAGTTACACTCCAGGCCAACGGCCCGGCCAGAAACCATTGCCGCCACTGGTGAAGCCGCCCAGTCACCAGAATTAATGCGCTAACAGCGATGGCCAGACAAAAGCCGCGCCAAAATACCACGGTGGTGGCCGGGCTATCGGCCAAGCGTACCAGTAACGCATCAAAACTGAGTATCAAGACCCCAATGGTGGCCACCATAATGCCACGAGTTTGCGTTTGCATCGGCTCATTCCATAAAAAAGCCGGCCATACGTCGAGCATGACCGGCATGATTGCAATTACTTTAGGCGCAACCAACGCCCCAAAGGCGTCAGTCTTCCCGCTCCATGCGCGCCAATACCTGCACCACATCGGCACGGCACAATTGCCCGCATAAACGCCCGCCATCGTCTACCACAGCCAGCGGAATATCTTGCCCCAACACTGGCGCAATCACCTCTTCCAGCACCGCGTTCGGGGCCACGGTGGCGTGTGGTTCAAAATGCTCCGGGCCCAGTGCCTCATCGACGCCTGACTGCGCCAGCCTTGCTAACTGTGCACGCGTTAACGTGCCTTGATAGTTAACCCCATCAAGGCAATGCACGTACTGGCAGTCGTGATCATGAAGATAAGCCGAAGCAGCGTCGAGGCTAGCGCCAGCAATACAATGTTCCGCCGGCTGCATGACCGCTTCGACGCTCAAGGCGCGGGCACGATTAACGTCGCGAACAAATTTTTCGACATAGTCATCGGCAGGCTGCAGCAAAATATCCGCAGGCTTACCCACTTGCACCAGTTCACCGTCACGCAAAATCGCGATGCGATCTCCGATTTTCAAGGCTTCGTCGAGGTCGTGGGTGATAAAAACGATGGTCTTTTTGAGCTGCCCCTGCAGCTCAATCAACTGGTCTTGCATTTCACTGCGGATCAGCGGATCCAACGCCGAAAACGCTTCATCCATCAGCAAAATTTCCGCATCGGTGCACAAGGCTCTGGCCAACCCTACCCGCTGCTGTTGGCCACCTGACAATTGCGCTGGGCATTGATCTTCATAGCCGCTCAGGCCCACGGTTTCGAGCCATTGCCGCGCGCTGGCCAAGCGTTGTTGCTTAGGTTGACTTTGTGCCTCTAAGCCAAACGCTACGTTATCGAGCACCGTATAGTGCGGCAGTAGCCCAAAGCGCTGAAACACCATCGACATTTTGCGCTGACGAAAGCTGCGCAGCTGACGGGCATTCAGGGCCATAATGTCTTGGCCTTCAACCACCACTTTGCCTTCGGTCGGATCAATCAAACGGTTAAAATGACGAATCAAAGTCGACTTGCCCGACCCCGACAGCCCCATAATGACAAAGATTTCGCCAGCATTGATCGATAGATTAATATCTTTCAATCCCAGCGTATGACCTGTGGCACTGAGAATCTCTTCTTTACTGTCGCCGGCCTTTACTCGCGCCAAATGCTGCTTGGCGTGCTCACCAAAAAGTTTGTATAAACCCTGAATTTCTATTACTGGCGAGCCCATTATGCCCCCTTCATGTAGCGCTGGGAGCGACGCGCATAGGCTTGAGACACGCGATCAAAAATAATCGCCAACACCACAATGGCGCCACCATTTAACAGCCCGAGGGTAAAGTACTGATTGGTAATGGACTTTAAAACCGGCTGACCTAAGCCCGAGACGCCAATCATGGAGGCAATCACCACCATCGCCAGCGCCATCATAATGGTCTGATTAATACCGGCCATAATATTGGGCAGCGCCAAAGGCAATTGTATTTTTATTAGCCGCTGCCAGGGGCGCACACCGTAGGCATCCGCCGCTTCTAAAACGTCTTGATCGACCAGACGAATGCCCAAATTGGTCAAACGAATCACAGGCGGAATGGCATAAATCACCACTGCAATCACGCCTGGAATTTTGCCAATACCGAGCAGCATCACCACCGGAATTAAATACACAAACGCCGGCATGGTTTGCATAACATCCAACACCGGCGTAATGACTTTTTGCGCACGATCACTGCGCGCCATCAGAATACCCGTCGGCACGCCCATCAAAATGGCTAGCAAGGTACACACGGTGATGATACTGAGCGTGCTCATGGTGTCTTCCCACATGCCCAAAAACCCCACGCCAAAAAGCGCAATGCCAACGCCCAGGGTCAACTTAAGTGATCGTGCAGCCATGTGGGTAATGGCCATCAATGCCGCAATCACCAACCACCAAGGCGCAGCAATCAATAGCTTTTCAAACCACACTAAAAAAGTTAGCAAGGGGTCAAAGAAAGCTTCTATCGCACCGCCATACTCGCGTGAAAATTCCAGATACGCATCGTCCAACGTTTTGCGCAATTGCATCAGTTCTACCCGGCTGAGTTGCGGGAACTCCGTCCACCAAGACATAGTTATTTCCTGCACAGGCCCAAGACCATGTGGCCAACAGCTGTGATCGCTTAGTTGAATGACTGCACCCGACGACGGATCAATTCTCTGCGCCGGGAGCGATTGGGAGAGGGAGTGTAACGGTCTTGCATAAGTTTTTCAGCCTAGCGGTATCAGACAGGCAAACCTAGGAGCTTTGCTATTGCCTTCATACGGTAGAGTCAGGCGAGAATACGGGCACGCTCAGCTTGCTCAGATTGACCAACTTGCAAGCCTTCATAAGCCAGCAACTTAATCTTGAGGTCTAGGCCACCGGCATAGCCCCGCAGGCGGTAATCACTGCCAATGACTCGATGACACGGCACCAACCACCACCAAGGATTGCGACCAATGGCATTGGCCACCGCCCGCACAGCCTGCGGTTTGTTGACCGCGGTCGCTACCTCCTGATAGCTGCGAACATCGCCCTGATCGATGGTGAGTAGATGGCACCAGATTTGGCGCTGCAAATCAGAGCCTTGGTTCCTGAGTGGAATCCCTAACAGCCGTCCAGTTTGCCAGCCCCTTTGCCAGTTAGCGACCAACGCCAATAGCCAAGAGGGCCACTGCTCATCAACGGCATGCGCATGAGGTTGATCGGTATGATGACACTGCCATAGCGAATGATCGCAGGCTTGCAGCTGCCAGTGCCCCACCGGGCTATCCAGACACACCTGCCAGCGGGGGCGCAAACAGTGGCAGGAGACGAACAGGGAGTCGTGTGCAGTATCTGACATGGCGCTGCTCTCTTGAATAAGCCCGGTCTTTCATGAAAGACCAGGCCAGCGTCAGACACAAGAGCAGCCCCTGGCACGTATGACATGGCACAACAGGTATGTCAGGCGACAATCATTTTCAAGCACCGGGCACGTGTTTTCTGGAGCATTTCCAGCCATACCATAGTACCATAAACGAGGTTTAACGCCTGACAAATTCTATCAGGCGTTAGCCACAATCACCGCTCGCAAAGGCGCCGGATAACCCTCTGCAGTCAGCTTAGGGTTGTCAGGATCAAGAAAGTCCGCCAGCGAGTTAAAGCGCATCCAATCCGTTTGCCGCTGCTCTTCCAAACTGGTTTGGTTTAGGTCTACCAAACGGGCGTTAGATAAACCCACGCGTCGACACCATAACAACAAGGTCTCGACGGATGGAATAAACCAGACATTGCGCATCATGGCATAGCGATCTTCTGGCATTAAGCAATGCCCCAACGGGCCGTCGATAACCAAGGTTTCCAACACCAGTTCGCCACCTGGGCGCAGGGCATCTTTCAGCTCCTGCAAATGCTCAATGGGCGATTTACGGTGGTACAAAACCCCCATCGAAAAAACGCTATCAAAGCCTTTTAGTTTGGCCGGCACATCTTCCATGCGCAGCGGCAATAAGTGCGCAGGCACCTCAGCTTGCTGCGTTTGCAGATATTTTTTGTAGGCCTGAAACTGCATCAAAAATAGCCGCGACGGATCAACGCCAATGACCCGTTGCGCGCCTTCGCCCAACATGCGCCACAGGTGATAACCCGAGCCACAGCCCACGTCCAATATAAGCCGGCCTTTCAGCGGCGCGATATGCGGCTGCACCCGTTGCCATTTCCAGTCCGAGCGCCACTCAGTATCAATGTGGGTATCAAAAAAGCGAAACGGTCCCTTGCGCCAAGGCATCAAACCACGCAGACCTTGTTCGACCTGTTGCGCTTGCTGTGCACTTAAACTTGGGCTGCTTAACGCGATGTCGTCAGCCGTTAAGTCGGCTTGTACCGAATCTATCGCTGGCAGTGATTCAAGGGCATCCAGCCAACGCGGTACATCACCGTGTTGCTTATCTACCAGAATTTGCTGCAGTTGCTGCGGTAATTGCTGCGCCCAAGGCGCCAAGGGAGACTGCGGCAACCAAGCCAATAAATCATCAAACCAAGACAGCATAGTGTGCGCAGTGGCTTGCGGGGCGTTTACGTCAGGCATTATTTAATCGCTAGAAAAGATGCAAAGTTAAAGCACTGATACCAGCGCACAACGTGGCGAAAACCGGCTTGTTTTAACCGTTCAATGTGCACAGCTTCCGTCTCAGGAATCAGCACATTTTCAATGGCACTGCGTTTTTGCGCGATTTCTAAATCAGAGTAACCATTGGCGCGTTTAAAATCATGATGCAACTCGGTTTGAATGCGCTGCTCGGTGTCATCGAAGCACAATTTTTCTGACAAAATCAGCGCGCCGCCATCACAGGTTGCGGCCGCAATTTTTTGCAGCAGCGCTAAGCGCTCGCTTGGTGCGATAAACTGCAGCACGAAATTTAATGCCGTGACGGAGGCATTGCTGAGCTCAACTTGGGTAATGTCGGCACAGTGCAGCTCTACCTCGACACTGCCATCGTCCAGCGCCACATAATGCCGCGCCCGCTCGATCATGGAATCGGAATTATCCAGACCAATAATGCGACAGCCCTCAGCTTTAACGCCGTGGCGCATGGCCAGCGTCACCGCACCTAGCGAGCACCCTAAGTCGTATAACCGGGTATTGGCCTGGGCGTAGCGACCAGCAATGATGCCCGACATGGCGACGGTTTCGGCGTAGCCCGGCACCGAGCGCTGAATCATATCGGGAAAAACGCGCGCCACCGCGCTGTCGAAGGCAAAGTCCCCGACCTCGCCTTGACGATGTTGATAAATACGATCTGGCTGTTGGTCAAACTCACTCATACGCGACTCAGACAGAAAAAAGGCGGCAGTATACCTGAGCGCGGCGCAGGCGCGAACGCCAAGCGGTGAGTTAGCGCCCGACTATTGCTCAGAGGACGGCAGCGGTGCCTGCAGCGATTCATACAGCTCAGCCTCGGCATTGGCTTCTTCTACCAAAGTCTGCGACAGCTCTTTTTTCACCCGCACACCCAGCTTCTGGAAGGTATCGGCGCGACTGAGTAAGTTGCCGCGCCCTTCACGCAACGAGCGCCATACATCGTCATAAGTGCCCTGCGCGGTGTTGAGCTGCTTGCCCAGTTTTTCCATGTGCTCCACCAGAGTGACGACCTTTTCGTACACCAAGCGTGCCTGATCGGCGATTTTTTCGGTGTTGCGATTGCGCCGCTCGATGGCCCACAAACTGGCCACCGTGCGCAATGTCGCCAGCAACGTCGTGGGCGTAACCACCACAATGCGCTGCTCAAAGGCGTCACTGAACAGCTTTTCGTCCTGCTGGAAAGCCAGCATAAAGGCGGGCTCCACCGGCATAAACAAAAACACAAAGTCGGGCGAATTAATGCCCTCTAATTGCTGATATGCCTTACTGCTCAAGCCTTTAATGTGGGTGCGAACGGATTCAATATGACGCTTCACCGCCGCCTCGCGTGCTTCGTCACTGCTGGCATTGACCGCATCGGCATAGGCAGTAAGTGAGACTTTGGCATCGACCACTATGTGCTTGCCTTCTGGCAAGTTAATAATCACGTCCGGGCGATAGCGCTGGCCTTGTTCATCGTGCAGGCTTTGTTCGCGCTGATACTCTATGCCCGCGCGCAAGCCGGAGCGCTCCAATACCGTCTCCAGCACCATTTCGCCCCAATTGCCCTGCACTTTTTGCTCACCGCGCAGGGCGTTGGTCAATGCTTGTGCTTCGCTGCTCATTTGCTGATTGAGTTTATGCAGCTCACTGATTTGACTGCGCAACGAGGCCCGATCTTTGGCATCGTGCAGGTGTACGTCTTCGACCTTTTTACGCAGCCCGTCCAGTTGCTCTTTAAAGGGATTCAGCAACGCATTGAGGCCGGTTTGGCTTTGCTCACTGAACTGTTTTTGCTGCTCATTAAATTGCCGGCTTTTTTGCTCTAGCACCTGGTTAGACAGGCGCTCAAATTCTTTTAAAAGCTCTTCTTTGTTGCTTTGCAGCAAGGCCAGTTTTTCTTCCATGCTTTGCTGTTGCTGCTGCCGTGCTTCTTGTTGCGTCGCCAACTCGGTTTGCAGCTGTTGTTGTTGCTGACGATTATCTTCCAGCGACTGCTCTAACTGCAGACTGCGCTGTTGTGCATGATTCAGCTGTTGCTGCAGCGACTCTGCCCGCTCTTCGCTGCGCGCCAGCTCTAGCTGCACTTGCTGAGCTTGTTGCTGACTCTCGGCCAGTTGCTGCTGCTGTTGTTGCAGCTGTTGCGCCCAATCTTGCTCCTGTTGGCGCCATACACGCTGCTGCTTTTGTAAATGCATGACGGACCAAAACAGCGATGCCAGCAACGCCACTAAGGGCGTCATGACCTGAGGTAAAAGAAACGCTTCGAGCACAATTAAAACCTTGTTTTCAAACCGGCAATGATGCTGCCGGAGGTAATTTCATCAAATTCGGTACGCGAATACTCGGCATACAGCGCCGCACGACGCGTGGTGCGAAAACTAAAACCCGCCGCCACCAAAGGCGAGCAGCCGTCATCGTCCCATGGCTTAGCAATGCCCACCACAGACGCTGCCCAACAATGATGGCCATAGCGCACATAAGGCCCAACCACCGGGCCATTGGCATCGCCCAGCCACACATTAAGCGGCAGGTATGCCGTCGCCTCAATACCGGCACTGACGCCATCAAACTGCGCCACATCCTCACCCGCTTTTGAACCCTGGCCGTACAACCACAGCGCCGCGCCAACGGAGAAAAACGGCGTAATTTGCACACCACCGCCAGCTTTGGCGACATCGGTCAATGCGGAGCGATCTTCGTCTTCGTGCTGACTGCGATCAATGGTTTGCACCCCCAGCCCCACCGCGATATCGCCATAAAAACCTGTTTCCGCACTGGCCTGTGCGCTTAACAGCAAACACCCTGCAGCCAGCAGCGTCCGTAATCGGCTTGTCATTCTACTGTCATCCTTTTGTTGTCTCGTTGCGACGGCGGCCACAGGTTATCACTAATCGAGCCAATACGCCGTACGACTGAGGCCTGGCCCATCGCGCCCTGTGCATTTCAGTACTTTGGTACAAAATCAGACTAAAAAAACAACAACGGAGCTCAGCATGAACATCATCCGTCTCACCGCCAGCCTTGCATTGGCCTTACTCTCTAGCGCCGCCTACGCCAGCTCAGACACTCCGGCCATGGACAGCTACTATTCCACTCATCCACTCGCTTGGTACAACGAGGTGTCTGAGTTGGAGTACTTTGATACACAGTTCACCACCACCTGGGTAACCAACCCAAGCTGCAAAAGCGACGCTGATTTTACCAGCGTGACCTACAACATTTTTCATAACGTCGGCTTTGTTTACGACTTTGGCGACGAAATGGAACAGTCACTCGGCGAAGTCACCGCCTGTGCCGATGTCGTTCTGATTCAGGAAGCCTGGGACTACGACGACATGTACGAAGACGGCCCAGTCGACGACTTTGCTGCCCGTGGCTTTAGCGTCAGCTACGGTGGCGGCGATAATTACTGCAATGGCAGCGACATCGAAGGCGACTGCTCTGGGCTGATGATTTTCTCCCAGCACGGCTTTATCAAAGAGTTGGGCTATCACAAATACCAAGCCAGCAGTGGCATCGACAGCGTTAAAGGCAAAGGCGTCATAGGCGCCATCATCGAAAAAGACGGCCGCTATGTGTACGTATTCAACACCCACCTGGTGTACGGCAGCGAGCAACACCTGGGCGGCAACAGCAGCGATGACAACGCTCGGCGCCTGCAAATGAGCGAGGCCATTCAGTGGATTCGCCAGCGCGTAGAGCAACATCAAGCGCAATACCCGCCAGCCGCCATCGTTTTCGGCGGCGACTTTAATACCGATTTGCAAAACAGCGGTGCCATTGCCGACGTTACCCAGCACCCACAGTGGCAGCAGCTAGGCCTGATTCGCCAACAAGCGACGCAAGTGCGCGACGGCCTGCGCTACACCTATTGGCCCAAGGATGACTGCTGCGAAGACACAGGCCCCAATGGCCTGGCCGAAAAAGATTACGCCTGGTTTGATTACAGCCTGGTGCTCAATGGCCCGCAGGGCTGTGTCGATGGCGTTAATACCAGTGTGTGGGCACCAGAGTGGCGCGGCCAGGATGGTCAACGCTATCTTGCCTATTACACTCACAGTGATCATTACGGCAGTCTGACGGAGATAAACTGGTGTCACTAAGGCTTTGGCCACTGGCGCTGCTCGCCATCATCGCTGGGGGGCTATGGCAGGCCCCCCAGCTGATCTATTCAGCCAGCGACGAGAAAACGCCTCTGGCCGCAGCGCAGCAAAGCGATGCAAAGGTACCCGGCAACGCTGATGACTTGCTGCGCGCGGGTGCCTTGGCTGCCAGCCAGCAGCGGCTGCAACAACAACTGCAGCAACTGATTTGGCAGCAATCCGAGTGGTTGGTGACACCGGCCAAAGCTCTGCAGCGTTTGCAGCGGGACTGTGAAGCCAGACTGCAGCACAGCGACCTATTCGATAACGACCTACTCCACAGCGACTCACTGCCAAACAGCCTGCCCGATTGTGGTCAATTGCTTAGTGCCCAGCTGCAGCAACAGTGGCAACTGACTGCAGTGCAGGCAGAAACACTCATGCGCTACCACAGCGAGCTGGATTTTCAGCAATTTACTCACGATTATCCGGTGACAGAGTTTGAAACGCCGTTGGCCTTTTTTGAGGCGTTTTGGCAACAACAGGATGCCGTTTATGGCCAACAGCTAAGCCAAACCCTGTTCTCTCCTCAGCGCGAGCGTCTACGTTTTGAGCACCGTACTGAACTGTTTATCGAAAACAGCGGCGCTACCGCGGATGAGCGCTTGGCTTGGTATCAGAGCCAGATCGAGGCTTACCAGCAGCGCTTCGGCCAGCCGCCTTATGTCGAGCCGCGCGATCACGCCAATCGTTTGATCGCCCTCGGCGAACATCCGCAAATGAGCCCAGAGCAAGCCTTACAGCGACGCTATCAGTTGCGCCAACAATGGCTAGGAGAAGAGCGCGCCCAGCGCTGGCATGAGCGCGAGCAACAGCAGCTGCAAACTCAGGGACAGCTACTGCCGCTATAAACCTAGGAGCACAACTGGCGGAGGCTAGAAGCACAATTGGCGCAAATCATCCAGCAACCAGTTTGGCTCACTGATGACAATGTCTTCACCGTGGTTGTAGCCATAGCTTACTGCCGCAGAGGCCATGCCAGCTGCTTTGGCGGCTTGTATGTCATTGCGCGAATCGCCCACCATCAGTGCTTGCGCCGGCGCCACCCCTAACCGCTCGCAAGCGACCCAAAGCTGCGCTGGGTGTGGTTTTTTCTCAGCCAAATCATCACCGCAAATAACCGCCGCAAAGCGCGACGACCAACCCAGTGACTCAAGCAACGGTTCGGTAAAACAGCGCGGCTTATTGGTCACCAACGCCATCGGCACGGGCAGTGCCTGCAAACAGGCCTCCACACCGGGATAAACACCGCTGGCGTGCTGCAGTGTTTGCAAGTACGCCTGATCAAACAAGGCCCTTGGCCTTTCGACCTGCTCAGGCGTCAGTGCCATGGCGGTATTTTCTTCGCCATCACACAGCGCCCGGCGCACCAGTGCATCGGCGCCATTGCCGACCCAATGGCTGACCTTTTCCTCGCCCGCCGCGGCATTGCCCAGGTGCTGCAACATGGCGTCAATGGCCTGGGTTAAATCCGGCACACTGTCGATTAACGTGCCATCAAGGTCAAACAGCACTGCCTGAGGGGTAAAGCGTTCGCCAACAGCGCTGTGCCACTCAGCCATGGGCAGCGATTTCGTCGCGCATTTGGCTAATAACCTCGGAGTAATCTGGGGCGTTAAAAATAGCAGAGCCTGCAACAAACATATCGGCGCCGGCAGCGGCGATTTCACCGATGTTATCAACCTTGACACCGCCGTCGATTTCCAAGCGAATGTCATAACCACTGGCATCAATGCGCTGGCGCGCTTGGCGCAGTTTCTCCAGTGTCGCGGGAATAAATGACTGACCGCCAAAGCCTGGGTTAACCGACATCATCAAGATCACGTCGAGCTTATCCATCACGTAATCCAGGTAATGCAGTGGCGTCGCCGGATTAAACACCAGGCCTGCTTTGCAACCGGCATCACGAATCAGCTGCAAGCTGCGATCAATGTGCTCGGAGGCTTCGGGGTGAAAGGTAATGTAGCTGGCACCGGCTTCGGCAAAATCGCCAATCATGTGATCGACTGGGCTAACCATCAGGTGCACATCAATGGGCGCCGTGACACCGTGGTTGCGCAGCGCTTTGCACACCATGGGGCCAATGGTCAGATTGGGCACGTAGTGATTGTCCATCACATCAAAGTGCACCACGTCTGCTCCAGCGGCCAGTACCTGGTCGACTTCTTCTCCTAAACGGGCGAAGTCGGCGGATAAAATAGAAGGAGCGATCAAAGGTTGCTTCATCGGGCATGTCCGGTAGTCGAAATCAGCCGGCATTGTACTCAGGCTGGCCACGCTTTTCATCCGGCCCGCGCTTTGCATAACTGAGCACTGGCACGAACAACACAGACAGGGCTTTTTATCATGCACGCTCGCCCATTTATTTTGCTCATTTTGCTCGCCTTCATCTGCCCGGCTGCAGCCGAGGATGGCGCACAAGCAGCAGAGACCGCTGCTCAGACTGAACCAGCCTCCTCTGCACCAGCGCCTGATGCACCAGCGCCTGATGCACCAGCACCGACAGCGCCATCACGCGTTGCGCCCGACACCCAGCAGCAACGTCATCAAGCCGTCATCGATCACCTTGAGCGCCTGGGGCGAGGCTATGAAATCATCGAGCTGGTGGCAAATACCGAGGCGTTCAGCGGCCTGTATTTGCCGGAAAGCCGTGGCCGTCCACAAGGCGGCATCGTATTGCTGCATGACCATGGTCAACACGGTCATTGGCCCGCTTTGGTCGCGCCTCTGCGGGAGTACCTTCCCCGCTATGGCTGGACCACCCTCGCCATTGAGCTGCCTGAGCCACCCGCCGCCCCACTGCCCAGCGCCAGTGACGTGGTCCCCCCCACCACATCGAAGAGCGAGCCTAGCGCTGAGCCAGAACAGACGGCTGTCGATGCCCCGGCCAAAGAGGAAGCGCCGGCACCCGCCAACGAGCCACTGGACAGTAACGGCATCAGCGTTTCAGGCACAGCTGAGAGCGATAGCAACAATGAGCCGGGTTTGCCGCCACTAGAGCGCTTACCGGATCTGCCAGTGGCTGCGGAGGAAAGCCCGGCAAGCACAGCGCCAGAGACCACAGCGGATGAACGCTATCGTCAGCAAGTTAGAGCCCGCATCGAAGCCGCCGTCAGCTATCTCAATCAACGTGGCCAATACAATTTGGTAATTCTGGCCAATGGCATCAGCGCCAGCTGGGCAGCCGATTTTATGCTAGCAGCACCGCCGACGGACGAGACCGATAACAACAACGATGAAGATACCCCTCGGGCGCGTGAACCGGGGCATACCTTGGTGTTGATCGATCCGCAGCAAGACCCGTACAGCCAGATTCCTTTGAGCGATCAGTTACAGCAGCTGGACATTGCTGTACTCGACCTGCTGACCGATCTACGCCAGGTACACGAGCACGAAGAAGCACGACGAGCCGGCGCCATGCGGCGGCGACAACGCCAGCAGTACCAACAAATCGAACTGCCAGCGCGCGCCACCGATGAAGCTGCCACCAGTGTCATTCTACGACGCGTACGTGGCTGGCTGCGCACCCATGCTGCCGGTGTGGAAGTGGGTAGCAACCCAGACAGGCGCAATGCGTCATGACCTCTATACTGCGTTGGAAGCGTAAGGGAAATCGCATGAGCACACCGATCTTTGTTACCGCCGCCAGCATTGCCGCTCAGCTCCATCAAGCCCAGCACCACGCTCGCGGTTTGGCGCTGACCGCCAAAAACGCCCGAGCTTTGGCAGTGCGAGCAGGCTCGAAAACCGTGGGGTTCAGGGCCATCACCCAGTTCATTGATGAACTGGCCAGCGACATCATTCGCCAATCTCAATACATCAACCAGCTATCGGAGCAGGTATCGCAACACGCGGTCGCACTGTGGCGCGGCAACATGGCCGACGGTCGCTTCGATTGGGTAATGGCGCAAAATAGCGAACACCGTGCCTCACTGGCGCATAGCCAGCGTCAGTGTCAGCTACGCAGCGATGATTTATCAGAGCGGCTTAGGCGAGGCCTACGATTGCTAGAGCAAGAGTTGGATGAAAGCGAGAAACACATTCGCACCGCCAACCTGATTGCCACCTCCAGTAAGGTTGAAGCGGCCTCGGCCGGCGAGTTTCGCGATCAGCTGGAAGTGATTGCCGAGAACATTAACGCCACTGCCAGTCAGATTCGTGCGCACTTACAGCAGGCCAGACAACTATTAAGCCAGCGCCAAGTATAAATAGAGGGATAAGGACACCGTATGTTAGCCACCACCATTTACGAGCAAGGCGACCATCGTTGGATCATGTTTGGCCGCGACCCGGATAAAGCCGAAGGCATTATCGACACCAATCAGTATTTGGTGATTAGCGGTGAAGAAGCCATTTTACTCGACCCTGGCGGCATTGAGTTGTTTGCTCCCATGCTATCGGCGGTATTGAAATACGTGCCAGCCGATCAGATTCGCTATTTATTTGCCTCTCACCAAGACCCGGACATCATTTCGTCCCTCGGGCTATGGGACCAGGCATTGCCCAACGCCAGCCTGTATTCGCCCTGGCTGTGGGAGGGATTCATTCGCCATTTTGGTATGGAGCGCATTCGTTATTGTGCCATTCCAGACGAGGGCTTAAATCTGACGGTAGGCCGCATTCAGTTGCAGTTTGTTCCGGCTCACTATTTGCACTCCTCTGGCAACTTTCACGTGTACGACCCGAAAGCCAAAATCCTCATGAGTGGCGATGTGGGTGCCGCACTGGAACCTGGCGAGCCACCACTGTGGGTGGAAAACATGAGCCAGCACAGCGCTCACATGAAGACCTTTCACCAGCGTTGGATGCCATCCAATGAGGCCAAAGATCATTGGCTTAGGCGTGTGCGCCAACTGGACATCGACATCATGGCACCGCAACACGGACGACTGTTTAAGCAAGCACACGTCGATGAGTTTTTTAATTGGTTTGAGCAACTGACCGTCGGCGTCGCCATTCGTTAACGCTAGCACTATAAAAAAGCCCCGCATTGCGGGGCTTTTTTGCATTCACAGCAACCAGTGCGCCATTAAGGCAATCACAGGCAGTGTGATCAAGGTCCGTAGCAAAAAGATAATGACCATTTCAATGAAGTTAACCGGAATGCGACTGCCCAACAGCAACGCCCCTACTTCTGACATATAAATCAGCTGCGTCACTGACAAGGCAGCAATGATAAAGCGAGTTTTATCGCTCTCGATATCGGCGGCTAAAATCGCAGGCAAGAACATATCAGCAAAACCGACCAAAATGGTTCTCGACGCTTCGACCGCTTCTGGCACGTTTAACAGCTCCAGCAGCGGAATAAAGGGTTTACCCAGCCAATTAAATAACGGCGTGTATTCCGCCACCACCAAAGCCGCCGTTCCCAGCGCCATAACAACTGGAAGCAAGCCCAACACCATTTCCAGAGCATTATGTAAGCCCTGTTTAACTTGCTGAGCTGGGCTGTCCATTTCGTCTACTTTTTGCAGCGCATGGGCAATGCCGTAGCTTAATGAGGTTTCACCCGCGGGCACTTCATCACGGTCATGTGCGGCTTTTGTGCCATCAACCAGATCATCCGGCTTGCGCGACAAAGGAGGGATTCGCGCCATAACAATGGCTGCAACGATTCCGGCTACGCTGATGGTGGCATAAAACGGAAAAACCAAGTGCTCTAATTTAACCTGAGCCAACACCACTAAGGTGAAAGAAATCGACACCAAAGAAAACGAGGTACCAATAATGGCGGCTTCTCTCTGGGTATAAAAACCCTGATCATATTGGCGACTGGTCATTAAGATGCCAACACTGCCATCACCTAACCAAGACGCTCCACAGTCAATGGCGCTGCGACCTGGCAAGCGAAAAACCGGACGCATAATCGGAGTGAGCAAGGTACTCATCAGCTCCAACAAGCCAAAATTCAGCAACAGCGGCAGGAATAAGCCAGCAAATACAAACACCGCCAGCAGCGAAGGCATTAAATCGTTAAACAGTAGCCCGCCAGTATTGGAAGAATAAATGGCCTCTGCACCCACTTGGAAATACACCAGAGCAACCAATGCCGCACCCACGACTCGTACCGCACTCCAAAAGTGCGTCGGGCGCAGCAAATCGTTCCAAAAGGTCGGCAACTCCGTTGTTGGCATCAACCAGCGAAACACTGCCGTCGCCAGCGCCGATAAACACACCAAGCCCAACAACAACTCGGCCATCACCGGTGCTAATAGCGTTTTGAATTGTGATGCCAGAATGGCAACCGGAATAGTAAAGCCGCCTTCCGTCGGATACGGCATCATAAATAGAAATACACCGATTAACGATGGCAGTAAAAACCACAGGGTATTGCGGGCGGATCCCAGTTCTGGCTGCTGCTGCAGCATTGCACCTTTAATCATACTCTTGCTCTTATCGTTGTTATGACTGGCGCAGACTAAACCAGCAAACGAATATCAGGTCCAGCAAAGCACCTGGTCGCTGCCGTATAAAATTCGGCGAATCACAACAAATTATCGTATTTAACACCGCTAAACCGAATGCCAAAACACCAACAAACAGCCACTGAACGTACTTAAAGCGCTGGCAACAAACAAAACCATAGCACCACAAGACGGACAAAAAACGGAATTTAGCGGTTAACAAAGAAACATTATCGCGTGCTGGCTCATTACCCGTTCGTCACGGGTGGTCACACTTCATGACCCGAGCACACACAAAAAAGCCCGGCAATGCCGGGCTTTTGTCTTCCGGGCAGTTCGGGTTACATGCGTTCCCACACGGTCGCAATGCCCTGACCCAGACCAATACACATGGTCGATACGCCGTATTTCGCGTCCTGTTGCTCCAGAACGTTGATCAGCGTGGTCGAGATACGTGCGCCAGAGCAACCCAGCGGGTGACCCAGCGCAATCGCACCACCATGAATGTTGACACGATCTTCAGCAATATCTTTCAGCTTCAGATCTTTAACACATGGCAGAGACTGAGCAGCAAACGCTTCGTTCAGCTCCCAGTAATCGATGTCGGTGGTTTCCAAGCCAGCACGCTTCAGTGCTTTTTTGGTCGCCGGCACAGGGCCGTAACCCATGATGGCGGCATCAACACCAGCAACAGCCATACCCAGGATACGAGCGCGAGGCTTCAGACCCAGCTCTTGAGCTTTCTCGTAGCTCATCAGCAGCATGGCAGAACCACCGTCGGTGATCTGAGAAGACGTACCCGCAGTCACGGTACCGTTTTTCGGATCGAACGCTGGGCGCAGGTTGCCAAGGCTCTCAGCGGTAGTTTCTGGACGAATGGTTTCGTCTTCCGTCACCAACACTTCTTTGCCATCCGCATCGTGGCCGTACATAGGCACGATTTCGTTCTTGAACTTGCCATCCAGAGTCGCCTGGTGAGCACGACGGTGTGAGCGCGCAGCAAACTGATCCATTTGCTCACGAGTAATACCGTGCATCTTGCCCAGCATTTCTGCCGTCAGGCCCATCATGTTGGACGCTTTGGCAGAGTACTTAGAGGCTTCTGGGTTGTGGTCAAAGCCGTGTTGCATGTTGACGTGGCCCATGTGCTCAACACCACCCACCACAAACACATCACCGTTACCGGTTTGAATGGCTTGGGCTGCGGTATGAATCGCTGACATCGCAGAACCACACAAACGGTTAACCGTCAAAGCGCCCGCTTCTTTAGGCACCACGGTCATCAGACCGATTTGACGCGCGACGTTAAAGCCTTGCTCTAAGGTCTGGTTGACACAGCCCCAGATGATGTCTTCGACCAGCGCCGGGTTAACGTCTGGGTTGCGCTCAAACAGCGCGTTAATCAGGTTGGCAGAAATGGTCTCTGCACGAACATTGCGGAATACGCCACCTTTGGAACGACCCATTGGTGAGCGCACTGCATCCACAACAACAACGTCTTTTGGATTGTAAGACATAGTGAAAATCTCCTAGTGCGCCTATTAACCGAAGTAGCTTTCGCCGTTCGCTGCCATTTCACGCATGCGATCGGTTGGTTTGTACAGGTTGCCCAGCTCAGTGTACTTGTCGCAAATCTCAACAAATTTCGCCATGCCCACTGAGTCCATGTAACGACATGCACCACCACGGAATGGAGGGAAGCCAATACCAAAGATCAGGCCCATATCGGCTTCGTTTGGTGTATCAACGATGCCTTCTTCGATGCAGCGCGCCACTTCGATGCACATTGGAATCATCATACGTTCGATGATTTCTTCATCGGTGAACTCGCGGGTTTCTGCCACGATTGGCTTCAGCAGGTCGTAAACCGCCTCATCGACGACTTTCTTCGGCTTGCCTTTCTTATCGGTTTCATACACGTAGAAACCTTTGCTGTTCTTCTGACCGTAACGCTCTAGCTCGTACATCACGTCCATGGCAGTCTTGAAGTCAGCCTTCATGCGATCAGGGAAACCTTCCGCCATCACTTCGTTGGCGTGGTGACCGGTATCGATACCGACAACATCCAGCAGGTAGGCAGGGCCCATTGGGAAGCCAAACTTCTCCATCACTTTGTCGACTTTCTGGAAGTCAGCACCGTGATGTACCAAGCCAGCAAAGCCAGCAAAATAAGGGAACAATACGCGGTTAACCAGGAAGCCTGGGCAGTCGTTAACGACGATCGGCGTTTTGCCCATTTTCTTGGCGTAAGACACCACGGTAGCGACCGCTTCTTCAGAGGTCTTCTTACCACGGATCACTTCCACCAGCGGCATCATGTGCACTGGGTTAAAGAAGTGCATGCCCAAGAAGTTTTCTGGACGCTTCAGATCTTCCGCCAGCAGGTCGATAGAGATGGTCGAGGTGTTCGACGTGATGATGGTGTCTTCACGAACCTGGTCTTCCAGCTCGGCCAGCACCATTTTTTTCACTTTCGGGTTTTCAACCACGGCTTCAACCACGGTATCCACATCCCCAAAGTCGCCATAGCTCAAGGTTGGACGAATGCGGTTCAACGCTTCACCCATTTGCGCTGGCTTCATTTTTTTCTTTTCAACGCGCTTGGACAGCAGCTTGTTGGCTTCATCCAGACCCAGCTGAATGCCGGCTTCTGCGATGTCCTTCATCATGATCGGCGTGCCTTTCAGCGCTGACTGGTACGCAATACCGCCGCCCATGATGCCCGCGCCCAATACCGCCGCTTTGTTGGTATCTTTCGCTTGCTTGTCGTATTCCTTGGCTTTTTTCTTCAGCAGCTGATCGTTGTTGAACAAACCAATCAAGGCGTTGCTTTCAGAGGTTTTTGCCAGTTTGGCAAAGCCTTTAGCTTCAACATCCAAAGCTTTGTCGCGAGCAAAATTTGCTGCTTTTTGCATGCTCTTGATGGCTTGAATCGGCGCTGGATATTGACCTTTGGTCTGACCGGCAACGAAACCTTTCGCGGTTTCGAACACCATCATTTGCTCCATCGCGTTGAGCTTCAGCTTGGCGGTTTTTTCTTCACGGCGCGCCTGCCAGTTGATCTCGCCACTGATGGCAGATTGCAACATAGCAATGGCCTGGTCGCGCAGTTTATCGGCAGCGACGACGGCATCAACGGCACCGTCTTTCAGCGCTTTTTCAGGCTTATTCTCGGCGCCCATGCAGATCCACTCGATGGCGTTATCCGCACCAATCACACGTGGCAAACGCACGGTACCACCAAAGCCAGGCATCAAGCCCAGTTTCACCTCTGGCAAGCCGACTTTGGCTTTGTCAGACATGACACGCAGGTCAGTCGACAAGCACATTTCGAAACCACCACCCAGAGCGATACCGTTGATCGCTGTCAGCGTCGGCACGTTTAAGTCTTCGATGGCATTGAAGACCACGTTGGCTTCCGCCACCCAGGCAGCGATCTCTTCTTCACTGCTCTTGAACGCTTCACCAAATTCGGTGATATCCGCACCTACGATAAATACATCTTTACCAGAAGTGACCAGCACGCCTTTAACGTCGCCACTGCCTTGAATCGCTTCAACAGCAGCTTTCAAGTCTTCCAGCGTAACGCGGTTAAATTTATTGACTGAGTCGCCTTGTAGATCGAATTTCAATTCGGCGATGCCGCCTTCGATCAGATTTACCGTGATGGCTTTACCTTCGTAAATCATCAACTGTTCTCCACATGGTGGTTAGCTTTTGACTGGTGTTCCAACACACGACACCAGCATTTTGCCTGGGTGCTTGACCAGCTTGGCAGCCCCGTTATAACAACACTCTTGCCCACAAATCGAACAATTCATACGAGCGTTTGAAACTGAGTGGCACACAATCGGTGAAAGCGCCAGCAATGTCAATAGACACCCACTACGAGTTTTTACCGCCTACCTCTGTGGTAAAGCGCAGAAGCTACCCGCAGCGACGCTCTTTTTTGGCAAAGAAAGTGTCGACGACCAGACCACACCCATGCGATGTCTGCTAACTGACACGCATTCTCAAAATAGCATCCTACTTTTTTGTTACTGTTTGTAATTACCCATAGGGCAATGTGAGTCGGATGCCATACACTCGAGTGACATAACAAAAACAACAAGAAGAATTGCCATGAAGTCACTAACGCACTTTCTGTTTGCATTGCTTCTGTCCGCTGTTACCAGTTCGGCATTCGCAACCCCCCAGCAACTGATGCTCGACTTGCAGCACATGCGCTTGGCCTCCACCAACGCGGTCACCAACTTTTATATGTTTTCCGGGCTGGATGCCGACAGTAAATACGACCGCCGGATAGGCAAAAGCATGGAGCGTTTTAAAGAAGCGCTGGGCAGCGCAAAACGCTTGGCCAGTGCCAATGGCATAGGCACCGAGTTGGATGAAATCGAACAAGCCTGGGACAACTTCAGCCGTCTGATGGATGAAAATCGCAGCGACATGCACACGCGAGGCTACCCCAACGTACGGCTAGTGGATGAGATGGGTAAATTGAACGTAGCCATCGTAAAGCAGGCGTCTGGTGCCTATGCCAAACTGCGCGACAACAGCGGCATCGAACCCAGCCAACTGGTGCAAAAGAGTCGCGATTTGGCCCTGTTGATGGAAGAGATCACGTCACAATATTCAGCGCGTGGTACCACAAACTTGGGGCAAGTGTTTATGGGCTACCAAGGTCGCAGCCTAGAAGCCATGGCAGAAGACTTTCAGGCGCAACTGAATCAACTCGACACACTGATCAACAGCGAAAAAGCACGACGCATCATGGAAGACATTGCCGCTAAATGGCAGTTTATGGAGCGCTCGGTACGCAACTACAACGAGAACACCGTGCCCTTTTTGGTAGTCAGCTATAACGACCGCATCGTTGAGCATTTTGAAGAACTCGAAGCCCTGATCGCAGCCAACTAAGTTCTGCGCAACGTTAGTTGCCTGGCATAGAAACACGTCCTTTGCATCACCACGGCGCTGGCCAACTGCCAGCACGGCCTTCTTACTAAGGCCTGTTAACATCATTTAGCTCTTTGCTGCTGCAAAGCTCACAACAGCGTGATCGAAACAGTGTTAACAGGCCCTAGCTTCCACTGAGCCCTTGCCACACCAACCAGCAAGAGTTCAACGCCAACAACGCCATCATAATGCGAAAGAACAGCTCACCCGACATGCGCCCGGCCAGCCAGCGACCGCTCACCACGCCCAACCAAGCCACTGGTATCAGTATCGCAGCACTCCAACTCAGGGTGATATCCAGCACGCCCAACATTCCGTAAGGAACACACTTGGCGAGGTTCATCATGCCAACAGTTGCACTCACCTGAGCCAGAAACCGGGAATGATCCAGTTTTTGCAGCAAGTAATACGCTTGCAGTGGCGCAGCACCGGCGTGCGCTAGCGTGCTGCCCACACCGGCTAGCATACCGTGCGCTGGGGCCAACACGCCCGCTGTTCGAGTCGTAATAAATCGCTGCACGGCAGGGACGAAGCGCTGAATCAGCACCCAAAAACCCATGCAGCCGATCAGCAATTGAATGCTGTGCTCATTGCTGCTGCCAAGCAACACAGTGCCCACGGCAATACCGGCTAACACACCCGGTATAAGCGGCCGAATCAATGGCCAAGACAGCTGCCGCCGATACCCCCAAACGGTCAAACCATCCATTAAGATCAAGATCGGCAACATCAAGCCAATGGCTATTTCACCGCCCACAAACGGCGCCATCATAGGTACAGCCACCGTACCTACACCGCCGGCGAAGCCGGATTTAGAAACACCCGTGAGCCATACGCCGATGCAAGCGACCAGCCAAAAATGCCACTCCACATTCATTCTCCGTAATAGATTGCGGCCAACGATACATTGCACACTGCACATGTAACTGCCAAAACGCGCTGCGCTGACTGTGGCGTATAATAGTTCGCCGAATACGAATAATAATCCCATAATCTGGCAGTGATTATTCGATTTATTAGAAGGCAACTGGAAAGCAGATGAAATCGACTCTAGAACAGTGGCGCATGTTTAAAGCCGTGGTCGACCACGGCGGCTACGCCCAAGCCTCGGCTGCGATTCACAAGAGCCAGTCAACCATCAGCTATGGCGTGCACAAACTGCAGCAACAACTGGGCGTGCAACTGCTGGAAGTAGAAGGTCGCAAAGCCCTACTCACGCACCATGGTCGAACGCTGCTGCAACGCGCGGAGCAGCTGCTCAACCAGGCAGACAGTTTGGATCAAGTGGCCAGTTCACTGAGCCAGGGCATTGAGCCACTGGTGCGCCTGGCTGTCGATACCGTGTATCCAGCGGAAACCTTGTTTGATGCCTTCGAGCTGTTTTCGCAACGCTTCCCCGATACCCGCATTGAGCTGGACGAATTTGTGCTTAATGGCGGCAACGAGCGCTTGCTTGAAGGTGAGACTGACTTACTGATCACCTCCAGCGTACCGCCGGGCTATCACGGCCAGTTAATTCATCGCGCCAGGTTTTTGCCGGTTGCTGCTCCCGGGCACCCATTGCTTACTCTAGGCAGGCCTGTCACCTTCGAAGATCTACCGGCACAACGGCAAATCGTGCTGCGCGACAGCGGCCGCCATCGCTCGGCCAGTGGTGGCTGGCTGGGGGCGCATCAACGGTGGACGGTTTCTCATACCAGCACTCGCCTGACCATCATCCGTCGCGGTCTTGGCTTTGCCTGGATGCCAGAGCATTTAGTGATAAGCGATTTAAGTGCCGGCACGCTGATGGAAATCCCGTTCGCCGACGATGCTCATCGCTATGTCGACCTGCATTTGGTCAGCGCCCACGGCGGCAACGCCGGTCCGGCGACACAAGCCCTGACACAGCTGTTAAAACGCGACTCAAGACAAAGCTGACTATAGAGTCAACAACCGACCAGCGGCAGGTGACAAGGCGCCAACGGATCATTACTATGCCGCGCTTTTGTCAGAGAGTGCCCTATGAGTTCTCAGCCGCAACGCGGTCGCGTTTTTGGCAGCGCCTTAATTATTGCCGGTACGACCATCGGCGCTGGTATGTTAGCCCTTCCTCTCGCCTCCGCTGGCTTGGGTATTATTAACGCCAGCCTGCTGCTGGTGGTCATGTGGGCGTTGATGGCCTACACCGCCTTGCTAATGCTGGAGCTGCATCAGCATGCCGATGCCGACGCTACCCTAAACCGCTTGGCTCATCAGTTTCTCGGCAGCCATGGCCAGTGGCTCGCTTCGGCTGCCATCCTATTTTTGTTGTACAGCTTATGCGCAGCTTACATTTCCGGCGGCGGCGGCCAGATGCAGCACAGCCTGCAGCAATATTGGCCACAAGCCCAAGCGGCAGTGGCATCGTTTTATTCACCCTGCTGGTAGCCGTGGTAGTGATACTTGGGACGCGCCAGGTGGACATCATTAACCGCGGGCTATTCACGTTAAAGATTGTTGCCTTGGTAACATCACTGGTTTTAATTACCCCTCACATCAGCGCTGGCCATCTCGTCGACATGCCGCTTCAACAAGGCTTATTACTGGCCGCCATACCCGTGGTGTTTACCTCATTTGGCTTTCACAGCAGCATTCCCTCGATCGTGCGCTACCTAGATTTGAACATCGCCAACGTGCGCCGAGCCTTGCTGTGGGGTTCTAGCCTGCCACTGGTGGTGTACCTGCTGTGGCAACTGGCCAGTTTTGGCAGCCTGGGCGCGGATGAACTGCAGCGCAGCGGTTCATTGCCCGACTTTATGCAAGCCATTCGCGACGTCATCGCTCAGCCCATGGTCGCCAGCGGCGTTTCCTGGTTTGCCGATTTAGCACTGGCAACGTCTTTTTTAGGGGTAAGCCTTGGGCTGTTTGATTTTCTGGCCGATACCTTTAGCGCCAGCAACAGACGCGGCGGCCGCATGGGCGTTGGTCTGATTACCTTTATCCCACCGCTGCTATTTGCCCTGTATTACCCAGAAGGATTTATTGCTGCACTTGGATATGCCGCCATTGCACTGGCCGTGCTCGCGCTGTGGCTGCCCGCCGCTATGGTGTTTCAAAGCCGTAGGCGTTACCCAGATGCCGATTATCAAGTCATGGGAGGCGCCGTTGCGCTCGCTTTGGTAGCCACTTGTGGGGTCGTCATAATTGCCGCGCAATTACTGCAGTAGTAAATCGTGACTTGTACCCCAGCAAAAGTCTGTGACTTTTCTACACTAATATGGATTTCAAACCCGAGAGCGTGTTTATGAACCTGACCCGTCGTTTTTTTGCCAGCCTGGCACTGGCATTTATCATGCAACCAGCGCTGGCTGATGACCTGCCCAAGGTGCACCTGTTTACGGAGCAGTTTCCGCCGTACAACATGACCTCTAATGCCGAGCCCTTTGCTCATAGCGAAGACGACATTATGGGTCTTTGTACCAATCTGGTACAAAGCATCATGCGCGAGGCTGGCGTTAACTATGATATGCGCCTGCGCAACTGGTCAGCTGGCCTCAATCGGGCGACACAAAAACCCAACCATGGCTTGTTTTGCATGGCGCGCAATGCAGAGCGCGACAAGCAGTTCATTATGGTTGGCCCACTGACCTCACTGCGCTGGACGTTGTTTGGCGCCGCGGACTCCAGCATCACACTGAAAAGCCTGGAAGACGCCAAACCCTACACCATTGGTGGCTACGATGGCGACGCCATGACCAAAAAGCTACAGGAAATGGGTCTAAACGTTTCCGCCATTAGTAATGACCGCTTCAACCCACGTCGTCTTGAGCTTGGCCAGGTTGATTTATGGATCTCCGATCGCTTGTCCGGCCCCTATGTCGCCGCCGATGCGTTCGATATTGTTGGCCTGAAGCCGATTTTGGAGTTCGAAAAGATGGATCTGTATTTGGGCATGAACCCAGAAACAGACCCTCGCGTTTTAAAACGCATTCAAGAAGCCTACCGCACCCTAGAAAACAAAGGCACGTTGCGCGACATTCGCCGCAGCCACGGCATGCAGTAAATATACGAGGCTCAAGCCTGTGTAAGGGCGGCGAAGGATACGCCGCCCAGCAACACTCAGCGAGAGGTTGGCATCGCCTGAAATACCGGCATCAATAGTTGCATCAATGGTGCCTTAGCACCCGCAGCAAACTCTAAATTACCTTGTTGCAATGACGCATCCAGCGCGTAGCCATCGGCGGTTTTTTCTACGAACTGAATTTGCACAGCTTGGCTCAGTTGCTGAGTCACCAATGGATGAGACACCATCTGACCATTCAGGCTCGCTTTCAACACTCCGGTGGTGGCAGACACGTACTGCTGTTGGAAATCGGCACTGTTAAAATCGACCTGAGGCAGATCCAGACGCAGATTACCGGCAAGACGAGTCGCCATGATGTCTAGGTCGAGATTATCAATGGCAACATAGAGTCCGCTGCCCACAAGGTCTTTAATCGCGGCCAAAAATGCCTCAACGTCTTCTTCAGCCGGCTCACCCTGCAACTGTTGCAGCATGGTCGTTACCTTGGCATACGCGGCAAAGTCCAGCGCACCAACGCTCATGGCCACATCAACTTTACCCACGTCGTTGCCATCTTTGGTAATGGCCGCAACACTCAAGCTTGAACGCGAATCCAGTGTTTTCTGCTGCTGGTCGAGCACCACTTGATTGCTCATGGCGATATCTGTCATGGCCAGCTCACCGTTGCCGCCCGTTGCAATAACCTCAGCAATGCGCAGTTCTTGCTCGCCTAGCGGCACGCCATCCACCAGCTGGTAATCACCCGAGCCTGTGATACCTCCAAAACCGAGGTCACCCATGTCCTTGAGTGTCATTACAACGCTGGGCAAATTGAACTGGTATTTGATGTGTCCGTCAGCCGACGCCAGCACTTGGGCTTCCAGGGCAGAAAAATCAACCGGTGTATCAGCAATATGGGGCTGATACTCGTCCATTTTCATCGCCACTTGCTGCTCACCAAAGGGCGCCAGGTACGACTCGATCACCAACGGCAGTTGTAGCTGTTCAATGTTAGACGTAACGCTGACACCCAACACACCGTGACTCACTTGGTTGTGCAGAGTCCAGTTGATGGGCATTTGCGCTTGCTCAAGTAACGCCTGAACTTCTTCGCTCTTAGGCTCGATATGCAGGGTAAAGGTTGAAGACAAGTATCCCGCTTGATACTGACGCAAAGTGACATCAACGTCCGGACTTTGCAGCTGAGAAACCATGCTCTCAACTCGATACTGCGCGATCTGCCCCACCGCAAACGGCCATGCCGCTGCTGCCGTCACACCGACCACAGCCACCCATTTAATTGCACTCACAAAGATGCTCCCTATCGGTTATGCCTTCTTAGGCAACGGTTAACGGGCAGGCAGCGAAAAGAAAAGGGACGGAAAGAACATCCTTATCATTAGCAGCCTCCCCTGGCCGGCGGGATTGTATAGAAGCGCCCGACAAACATCGAGCGATGCAGATCACAGCGAGGGCTAAAAAAACACACCTACTAACAGCGCAATGGCGTTACTCCAGCGCATCGGCCATTGCCTGGATGGTGCGGCCCATGGCACGGTGCACGTTATCTAACATGACGTACAAGGCTGGCAATACCAGCAGGCAAACAAAGGTGGTGAATAAAATGCCAAAGCCTAAAGATACCGCCATCGGGGTAATAAACTGCGCCTGGCGCGAGGTTTCAAACACCATGGGCGATAAGCCACCAAATGTGGTTAACGTGGTCAGTAAGATCGGCCGAAAGCGGCGAACACCGGCTTCCATCACCGCCTGCATGGCACTTAACTGGGCCTCGCGGCGACGCTGATTGGCGTAATTCACCAAAATCAAACTGTCGTTGACCACCACCCCAGCCAGCGCCACGATGCCCATGATGCTCATGATCGACAGGCCATAGCCAAGCATTAAATGGCCAATCATGGCGCCCACGGCGCCAAATGGAATCACCATCATAATCAAAAGCGGCTGACTGTAGCTGCGGAACGGAATCGCCAACAGCACATAAATCAGCAGCATCGAAAACATGCCGTACAACTGCAGGCTCTGCTTGCTCTCTTGGGTATCGGCCTGGCGGCCACGAAAACCAAAATCCACCCGCGGATATTTAGAACGCAAGTCGATAAATACGTCATCATTCAACACCGCCATGACGGCTGGAATTTGCTCCCTAGGCTCAACTTCAGCGGTCACTCGCACAATTTGCTGGCCATCGCGGCGACTGATACTGGCCGGCGAGCGACTCTTTTGCAGCTCAGCAATTTCTACCAGAGGCACATAGCCGCCCGCCGGTGTGCGAATTTGCAGCTGCTCAATGTCGGCACTGTAACGGCGCTCTTGTTCTGGCAAGCGCACCAGCACAGTGACTTCATTGCTTTCGCGCTGCTGGCGCAATGCGCGCGCACCGTACAACGCCGCCCGTACCTGCTGCGCCACATCATCGGCGCTCAGACCTAAACCACGCCCCATGGCATTGAGGGTGACATCCCACTGCGGCGTACCGCTGGTGAAACTGTTAGCCACGTCGGCCACCCCGCCAATGCTGGACAGCGCCATAGCCAAATCGGCGCTGGCAGCGGCCAACTCTGTGGTGCTGGAGCCACGTAATTCAACCGTCAATCCTGCGCCCCCCGAAGGGCCGCCACCGCGCTCAGAATCGAAAGTTAGACTGCGAATACCGGCGATTTCACCCAATGCCTCACGCCAGCGCTTGACCAGCTCCGCCGCACTGATGGGACGCACGTCGTAATCCACCAGCCGGGCTTCAATTTCAACGGTGGAACCCTGAATTTGCCCTTCAACACTGAGCACTAGGATATTCCCTTCGGCCTCAATGGGAGCCACCACCTGCTGCAACCGCTGCTCCATCAGCTCGCGCATTGCACGCGCCTGCACCAACGGCGCATTGGGGTATAACTCGATGGTGGCGACAGCAAACTCGCCCTCCAGCCGCGGGAACATACTGAACCCCATGCGACCACTGGCCGGCACTGCCAGCACCATCGCCGCAATGGTCACCGCAACGGCCAACGTCATGCCGGGCGCACGCAAACAGCGCTGCAATACTGGCTTATAGATGTTCTCAATAAATCGGTGCAGCCGCTGATCGACTTTTTCTTGCGCCGCATCCAACCGCCGGCCCAACTTGGATGCCGGCTGTTGCTTCATGTTGCCAAGGTGAGTTGGCAGAATAAATAAGGCTTCCAACCAAGAAATTAGGAAGCAACAAATCACCACCACCGGAATGGCAATAAACAACTTACCCATAAACCCAGGTAAGGCCAACAAGGGTAAAAAAGCGGCGATATTGGTTAAAATGGCAAACGCCAGCGGCATCGCCACCTCACGCGCGCCATGCACCGCCGCATCCATAAATGGCATGCCACGTTGCATATGCTCATAAATGTTTTCGCCAGCAATAATGGCGTCATCCACGACAATTCCAAGCGCCACAATAAAGGCAAACATAGAAATCATATTGATGGAAATATCCGCCACTGGCAGCAGCAACAAGGCACCCAAAAAGGCGGTAGGAATGCCCATGGTGACCCAAAACGCCAGCCGGTATTCAAGAAATAAACTGAGCAGCACCAGCACCAAAATCAAACCAATCGCCGCATTTTTTAGCAGCAAACCGACGCGTTCACGATAAGTTTTACCGTCATCGTCGGTCACGATCAGTTCAACACCCGGCGGCAAGTTGGCGCGTATGTTTTCTAATTTGCCGTAAGCCGCCTCGACCACCGTCAGTGGCGTTTGGTTTTCTGCGCGATAAATATCAAAGCGCAGTGATGTTTGGCCGTTGTAAGTGACCTCGCGATTGCTGTCGCCAAAGCCTTCGCGCACTTTGGCCACATCGCCCAAGCGCAATTGCACGCCCGCCGCGTCTGATACCAGCGGCAGCTGGCGAAAATCACGGGCCCAATAAGCTTTATCATCAAGGGTGACCAAAATATCACCGCCAGGTGATTTCACCTCGCCGGCACTTTGCTCGAGGGCATTGTCACCAATTTGGGTGGCAATTTGGCGCATGGTAAGGCCATAACGCTGCAAATCCTGCTGCGTGACCTCAACATGAATTTCTTCATCTGGCACACCGAGAATCTCGACCTTGCTGATATCCGGCGATGACAGCAGCTCCTCTCGCACTTGCTCGGCTAAGCGCTTTAACGCAAACATATCCAGCGGCCCAAACATGGCCAGTTCCATCACTTCAATCGAGCGACTGGCAATACTGACGACCGGCCGCTCAATTTGTGCGGGAAAGGTGCTGATGCGATTGACCGCCTGCTGAATGTCTTGATAAGCCTGCTGTTTATCTGTGCTGTTTTCCAGCTCTACCCTAACCTGGGCCGAGCCCTGGGACGCCTCCGCGCGTATTTCTTTAAATCCATCGAGCTGCGACAGCTCGTTCTCAATCGGCAAAATAACACCGTTGGCCATTTCCTCCGGCGTAGCGCCTGGGTAGCCGACGTTAACGATGATCATGTCGGCTTCAAACGGCGGGATAAACTCCTTACGAATGGTCAGCGACATAACAAAGCCACCGACAATTAAAAACAGCATCAGCAGGTTAGGTGCCACACCGTGACGCGCCATCCAGGCGATTGGGCCGCGCTTGTAGTTACTCATAGAACTCACCCGTTATCCGCGGTGGTGCGCACTTTCATACCGTCTGTCACGGCATCAATACGGCTAAGCAATAACTGATCACCCGCTTGAATATCGCCGCGCAGCCACACCTGTTCACGACCGCGATAAACAATCTCGGGTTGCAGCCGCTGCAGCTCCCCTGCGCGAATCAGCCAGAGGCTGTCATCATCGTTGAGCTGACCAACGGCCACTTCGTAAGCGTTGTCGATGGGCTTACCCGTCAGCACCACATCCACATAATCATTCACCAACACTTGTGGCTGCGCGGCCAACGGCTGGTCGATCGCCAACAGCAAGCGACTTTGACGATCAGCGCTATCTACGTCCGGTAATAAGCTGACAATGCGCGCCTGTCGAACTTGGCCCTGGGGCCAGTTGGGCTGGCGCACTTCGACGGCTTGCGTGTCATCCACCCAGCTCAAAAATTGGCGCGGCACTTTGACTTCGACCCAAAACACATCCGAACGCACCACATCAAATAAGGCCGAGCCGGCACTGACCTGGCTGCCGGTACTGATTTGACGGCTGATGATCTGGCCATCAAAGGGCATGCGAATCTCAGTACGGGCCAGATTCAATTGCGCTTGCTCCAAATCGGCCTGCGCCTTGCGCACAGCCGCTTCAGCCCGAGCCACCTGCGGCTCACGCAAAACCAGGGCTCGCTCACGCGGCGACAGTTGCTGTGCCGACAGCTGGTACTCCTCACGCGCCAGCGCTGCCTCGCCGCGCTCCACTTCTAAATCGGCCTGGGCCTGAATCAAGGCCGCCTGACGCTGGCGCACCAGCAGCTGGTAGTCGGCCGAGTCAATATTGGCCAGCAAAGCGCCTTTCTTTACGCGCTGCCCCGGCAAAGATTGCGGCGTTAAAGCGATCACAGCGCCACTGACTTGCGGGCTCAAGGTAGCCTGCTCCGCCGCCTGCACCACGCCACCGGTGCGCCACTTTGGCCTGGTAGTCACGGCTTTAAGTTCGGCTGCATCAACCAGGCGAGCCTGCTCATCTGGCGCCTTGCGACCGGGTTTGGGCGCACTGGTGGCAATGCCGTAACTGACGATAGCGCCCACCAATAAAACACCCACCACACTCAAGGTCGATTTCAGTGACGGCTTCATGCCGGCTTCTCCTCTGCCAAATGCTCAGCCACGCCGGGGCTGACGGCGGTATAAAAGTTAATGCGGTATTGCAGCTGCTGAAGCTGCAACTGCAGCAGTTGATTTTCGAGCTGTAAAACATCTTGCTGGGCATTCAGTAGCACTAAAAAATCGGCCACACCCTTGCGGTAGCGACTGGCCTGAAAGGCTTCGTTTTTGCGCGCCAGCGCTAGTTGCCGACCGACACTGGCGACTTGCTGTTGCGCACGACGCTCTAAGATCATGGCCTGCTGCACATCGCGTGCAGCTTGCAGCCAGGTTTGGCGATAACTGGCCAGCTGCTCTTTCACCACCGCCTGATTGCGCGCCACTTCCGCACGGCGCTGACCGCCGTCGATCAGCGGCAACACCAAATTAGCGGCCAAATTGGCTAACCAGTTGTCAAACAGGTCGGCAAAGTCGCTGGTTTGCGAAGTAAGACTGGCACTAATAGATAAGCGCGGGTAGCGATTGGCCACCGCAGCCGCTAGGCCGGCATCGGCGCTTTGCAGCTGATACCAAGCCGCTTCCACATCAGGCCGTTGCAAGATGGCATCGCTGCTGACTTGCTCTGGCAACGCCGTCAGCTGCGGCAGCGCTACCTGAGCATCAGGCAAGCCTTGGGTGTCGCCACCCACCCATAGCACCAGTGTTTGCCAATACAGCTGGCGCTGCGCCTCGGCTACGGATTGCTCTGCTTGATTGGCTTCCAGCAGCTGTTGCTGCTGCCAAACGTCGGCAACAGACACCAGGCCGCGACGAAAACGCCCTTCGATGGCCTGTAAAGCCTCCGACAAGCGCTGGCGCTGCTCCACAAGTAAGATCAAGCGCGCACTTTCCATTTGCCAGCCATACCAAGCCAAGGCAATTTCGCTGGCTACGCTGTTGGCTTGCAAGCGAGCACGTGCCGACTGGCTCAATAGGGACCATTGCCCTTGCTCGGCCAATGCGTTGACGCGCCCCCAAATATCCAGCTCGTAGCTGCCACTGAGGCCAGCACTCCACACATTGCTGGCACTTTGCTCATTGTCATTGTCTTGGATGTTGCGTGAACGCCCCAGATTCGCCTCGACATTGGGATAACGACCGGCACCTGAGGCGCGCGCCGATGCCAACGCTTGTTGGTAGCGCTGCTGCGCGGCCTGCAGGGAGGGGTTATGTTGTAAAGCACGCTTAACCCAAGGCAATAAGTCCGGATCATCCAGCGCCTGCCACCAACGGGCCTCGCCCACATAACCTTGTGGTGGAAACAAAGAACCCTCAGGCCCGAGCGTTTGCGGTGGACGCTCCATACTGCTGCAGCCGGTCAGCGTCACGCCGATGAGCATAATCAGCCAAATAGACGATGATGAGCGAGCCATGGCACATCCTTAATGTCAGGTGAAAGTCAGTTTTGGGCGCCTATGGTAGGCAGCCTGATGCCAATGCCCTACTTTTTTTACCCTTGTTTACGTGCTGCGAGGTTAGCAAGCGGTCTAGGCTTAGGCAGTCTGCAGCTTTGGTTGCAGCGCCACTTCGATAAAGAAGGCACCGTACTGACTCTCAAAGGGAATCACCACCACGGGACACGCTGCTAAATGCTCAACCAATGCTGAACCCTGCTGCAAGGTCGGCGTCGCCATTTCAAAGCTGTAACCGCGCTCCCACAGCAGTTTGCGAGCGCCACCCGACAGCATATTGGCCAACTCGCCTGCCAGCGAGGTACAGCCTTCATCCAATTCATTCACGTCTTCACCCAGCATGGCACCTGTGATGCCGACAAGGGTCGGTGAGGCAAAGCTGATGGCAAGAGAGCCTGCCACCACATCGCCTTGCATGGCGATCACACTGGTGACGTCACCTAACGAGTAAGCATCTTGTTTGAGATAAGGCTGACCGTGGACGCACGTCATCCTGGCCATGGTATTGAGAATGGTGGTGATGGTTTCAATAAAGGGGTTAATAAATTCCGCTTTCATAACGCTGACCTGATCCATGAAGCACATGCTTGAGCTTCACTTTAGTCGGTCAGGCAGCGTGCAACGCAGACGTGGGCGTAACTATTGTGCCGGCGTAGCTATTGTTCTGGCATGAGGTTGCATGTCGCCGGCAGCACGGAACCCACCGGCGCACATGAGATGCGGCCGTTAGAGTCCTTTTACCGCATAAATGCCGGGGGCGTTGCGCCAGTAGCCGCGGTAATCCATACCACAGCCAAATACGTAGCGGTCTTCGACATCCATGCCGATAAAGTCGATGGCCAGATCTGTGTTTTTGCGATCATGTACCTTATTGACCAACACCGCCGTTAACACCTCTTTGGCGCCTTGCTGTTGACACGCTTTGACCACTTCGGCCAGGGTGTTGCCCTCGTCAAAGATATCATCGAGGATCAAAACAGTGCGGCCTTCCATTGGAATTGAAGGCGGCGCTTGCCATTGCAGTTCAGCCTGCCCCTGGGTCTCGCCGCGATAGCGAGTGGCATGCATGTAGCCTTGCTCCAGCGCGAAGGGCAGTTTGGTCAGCAAACGTCCAGCCATCACCAAACCACCGTTCATGATGCTGTAGACCACGGGCATGCTGTTAGATAGCCGTGCGCTGATGTCCTCTGCTAGCCGATCCAGGGCCTCTTCTACTTGCTGCTCGGTTTTTAGTAAATCGGCTTCCTGCAGCACGGTGTTTAATTGTTCCAGTGTCAGGGGCTCTGTCATCTTGGTGCTCACTCAATTATTGCGGGGCCCGGGGGCGAGAAAGCGGCGTATGGTACCACCGCAATCGCGGAAGGCAACGCAGCTGCGCTGCGGCGGCTGTGCTATCATGCGCGACCTTGTGTCATTCACCCCTTACAACCAGCTGGACCGCTATGACTCCCACTCTCGAATTGGCCTTTGACTTGATGGCTCGTCGCTCCGTCACCCCTGAAGACGACGGCTGCCAGGAACTGATGATGCAGCGCCTTAAAGCAGCAGGATTTGACTGCGAACCACTGCGCTTTGAAGAAGTTGATAATTTTTGGGCGCGGCGTGGCCAAGACGGCCCATTGGTCTGCTTTGCCGGCCACACCGACGTGGTACCCACCGGGCCAGAGGCCAATTGGCAGCATTCACCTTTTGAGCCGCAAATCGACAACGGCATGCTCTGCGGTCGCGGCGCGGCCGACATGAAAGGCTCGCTGGCCGCCATGGTCGTCGCCGTCGAGAACTTTGTGGCCAAACACCCAAGCCATAAAGGCTCCATTGCCTTTTTAATCACCAGCGATGAAGAAGGCCCCGCCAAACACGGCACCGTCAAAGTCGTTGAAACCCTCGAAGCACGTAACGAAAAAATCGATATGTGCATCGTCGGTGAGCCTTCATCCACCAATAAAGTGGGCGACGTCGTTAAAAATGGCCGGCGCGGCTCACTGGGCGGCGTTATGCGCGTGCATGGTGTTCAAGGCCATGTTGCCTATCCGCATTTAGCGCGCAACCCAGTTCATCAGGCGGCACCGGCGCTGGCAGATTTGGCCAATGAGCACTGGGATGAAGGCAACGCTTTCTTCCCCGCCACCAGCTTTCAAATATCCAATGTGCACGCTGGCACGGGCGCCACCAACGTTATTCCTGGCGAGCTGGAAGTGGTGTTTAACTTTCGCTTCTCGACCGAAGTCACCGCTGACGAGTTAAAGCAGCGTACCCACGCCATTTTGGATAAACACGGCCTGGAGTATGACATCGACTGGACCGTTAATGGCTTGCCATTTTTAACCGACCACGGCCCGCTGGTGGATGCCGCGCAGCAAGCCATCAAAGAAGTCTGTGGTTACGACACCGAGCTTTCAACCGCCGGCGGCACCTCAGATGGCCGCTTTATTGCGCCCACAGGCGCTCAGGTATTGGAGCTTGGCCCTTGCAACGACACCATTCATAAGGTCAATGAGCGCGTTAAAGCCGAAGACCTAGACACCCTCACCGCCATGTACGAGCGCATCTTGGAGCTGCTACTGGCCTCATGAGCAACTGGATCTTAGCCTGCCCACACTGTGGGCAAGCACTGCATAGCGACGACCAACAGCATTGGTCCTGTGCCAGCGGTCACAGCTTTGATCGCGCCCGCCAGGGCTATTTGCATTTGCTGCCGGTACAACACAAGCGCTCCAAACAGCCGGGCGACAGCTCGGATATGGTACAGGCCAGGCGACGCCTGTTAGACAGCGGCCTGTATCAGCCGATTGCTGAGCAACTGGCGCAACAACTGCAAAAACCACAATCGGGCGACATTCATCAGCTTGCCGACATTGGCTGCGGTGAAGGCTACTACACCCAAGCGATGGCTGAGCAACTGCCACAGGCGCAAGTTTACGGCATTGATATTTCCAAAGACGCCGTCAAAGCCGCCGCCCGTCGCCACCCCAATATTGCGTGGCTGGTGGCCTCAGGCGCGCACTTGCCCTTGCTGCCTGGCCAGCTGGATATGATCACCTGTTTGTTTACCCGCCTGATGCCCGCTCAATTTGCCCAAGCATTAAAGGCCGATGGCGAGGTCATCATCTTAAGCACAGGCGAGCAGCACTTGCTTGAGCTGCGCCAACGCTTATATGAGCAGGTGCGTGCATCAGGGTTTGATCCACAATCACACATGGCCGAACACTTCGATCTGCACAGTAAGCAGCGCATCCACTACCAAACCACTGTGCCACAGGCATTGATCGGTGATTTGATTATGATGACGCCACATTACTGGCGCTGCAGTGCCGAGGCACGCGACGCCCTTTGCCAAGCTGGCGACCTCGACGTCAGCATTGATGTTTGGCTGCACCGTTTTAGACGCCACACAGCATGATGCGTGAACCTAGCACCCAAACCGACAACGTCAGCGGTGCACAAGGCATCGCCCAGCGTGCCAAAAGCCCGCAGCAGAAGGCCCTGCGGCGCCAGCAAATTCTGGCGGCAGCTGCGCACTGCTTCCCTGAGCGCGGTTTTCACCGCGTCCATCTCAGTGACATTGCCGCCCAAATCGGCATTACCAAAGCCGCCTTGTATCGCTATTTCGCCAGCAAAGAGCAGCTTTTTTTGGCGCTGTACCTAGAGCACCTACAAGCCTTGCTGGACGATGCCGAGACGCTCAGCGTCGATGCGCCCGAACAAGCCGCGGGCGTCTGTGCCCAATTGCTCAGCCAGCATCCAACTTTTTGCCACCTTAATGCCATTTTGCACACTGTGTTAGAGCAAAACCTCAGTGCCAGCGAGGCGCGCGCCTTTAAGTTGGAGCTGCTGGTGCTGATGCAGCGCTTTGCCCGATTGCTGCAGCAGTGGCTTTTGCTGTCTGCCGACCAGGCCATCGACTTGCTGCTGCATCTGCAACAAGCCATGATTGGCTGCTGGCACCTATGCCATCACAGCACCGCGGTGCAAGAAGCGCTTGCCGAACCGCCATTAACCCTGTTGCAGCGTGACTTTGGCACAACACTGCAGCAACATTTGCAATGGCTGTTCAGCGGCTTTAAAAAGGCCCACGTATGACCCAGGTAAACTTCTACATACTCGCCAGCAGTGAACTTGAAGCACGACTGCAGTTTGTCTGCCGCTTGGTGCAACAGGCCCTACTAAAGCAAGGCTGTGACGTTTTGATCCAGGTAGACAATGAGGCCCAGGCGCGCGAACTGGACGAGTTATTGTGGGTATTTCAGCCCGAAGCCTTCGTTCCCCATGCCCTATCGCATGAAAAAAACTCGGAACACGCACCGGTCAACATTGGCTGGCACTCTGATCCAGGCCAACACCATCAGCTATTAGTTAACTTGAGCACGGAAATACCGCCGTTTTTCGCCCGATTTGAGCGTATGATGGAGGTCGTAGTACAACAGGAAGACGTCCTGCACTACACTCGTGAACATTATAAATACCTGCGCGATCGGGGTTATCCGATCACCGATCATGATATGAGATAGCGTGGATGAACGACGAATCCCGACACCTTTTGGATGAGCTCCAGCGCTTACAACAAGTACTGGACAACAACAATAACGAAGACGCAGGCGACTTTGGCGCTGACGACATTCCATTGCTGGACGATGTGCTCGATGCCGACATGGCAGATATCGCGGACAGCGAGCTGCAGCCATCCGAGCCGCTGGCTAAGGCGCCGGTCATTAGTCTGAATCGTGGCCAGCCCGCCAGCACAGAGGCGGCCAGGCCAGCAGAGCCTGAGCAGATGCAAGCCAAGCAAGCGCCCGCCAAGTCAGAACCGGTCAAACCTGAGCCAATTAAACCGGAGCCTAGCCAACCCCTAAGCGCCGCCGACTTGTTAGGTTTGGGCGAAGGCAGCAGCGGCCCTGACATCATCGACATGCTCGATCAGATGGACGATGGCGCCTCCGACCAAGCTGCCGGCATTGGACGTCAAGGTGGCAATCCATTTTTGCCTGCTTCCATCTTGGAGCGCTTAGCCACCGAGCGCGCCGCCGCGGAAGCCGATGCGCAGCAAGCCAACGTTACCCTCAGCAGCCACCAGCGCCGCCATACGCAACACGAGCCATCGCCTAATCACGATTTATTGAGCGATATTCCCCGCTTAAGCGAGCAACAAAAGCAAGCGCTGCTGGATGATTTGGTCGAAGAAATGCTCCCCACCCTGCGCTACAAGCTGCGTCAGCGCTTAAAGGATCTGCTCTACTCCTAAGGGCACCCCTGAATAATTCTGCACAGCCCTGCGCGAGTGCGTCAGACTTTCAGAACAAGGCGGTGATGGCAGGAAATGGCCAGCCCTTTTCAACATCGCCAACGACGTTATGGAGGCCTGCCGCCCGCGTCCTGCAAGGAGCGCCAGAAAACTCCAGCTCTGTGTCGCCGATTATTGCTGTAGCTGACTAGAGCGGCAAACCGGCTTCGTGACCTGAAGTCCTCTGGCGATCCAGGGCCGACACCGAATTATTCATTGCGCCGGAGCCTTCCGGCGCCGTGCATGCTGCCACCGGATTCGGTTATACTCTGGGCCATTTTTCGACTCAGATAGCAAGCAGCATTCAGACTATGGATAAAACCTACAAACCCAGCGCCCTCGAGCAAGCCTGGTACCAAGAATGGGAACAGAAAGGCTACTTTAGCCCCTATCAAGACGGCCTGAATGGCCCGGGCTATTCCATCATGATTCCGCCGCCCAACGTCACCGGCTCGCTGCACATGGGCCACGCCTTCCAGCACACCCTGCAAGACGCCCTAACCCGCTACAAGCGTATGGACGGCCACAAAGCCCTGTGGCAAGTCGGCACCGACCACGCCGGTATTGCGACGCAAATGGTGGTAGAGCGCAAATTGGCCGCGGAAGGTCAGCCTGACCGCCACGCCATGGGTCGCGATACCTTTATTGATAAAGTTTGGGAGTGGAAAGAGCACTCCGGCGGCACCATTACCAGCCAAATGCGTCGCTTGGGCAACTCCGTTGACTGGAATACCGAGCGCTTTACCATGGACGATGGCTTTTATAAAGCCGTGCAGGAAGTGTTTATTCGCCTCTACAACGACGGCCTGATTTACCGCGGCAAGCGCTTGGTGAACTGGGATCCAAAACTGCGCACCGCCATCTCTGACGTCGAAGTCGAAAACCACGACAAAAAAGGCCACATGTGGCACCTGCGCTACCCGCTGGCTGATGGCGCACAAACGCAAGACGGCAAAGACTACATTGTGGTCGCCACGACGCGCCCAGAAACCATGCTCGGTGACACTGGCGTCGCGGTAAACCCGGAAGACCCGCGTTATCAGCATTTAATCGGCAAAGAAGTGCTGCTGCCACTGGTCGACCGTCGCATCCCTATCGTGGCCGATGAGCATGCCGATATGGAAAAAGGAACCGGCTGCGTCAAAATCACACCCGCCCATGACTTCAACGACTACGAAGTGGGCAAGCGCAACCAACTGCCAATGATTAACATCCTGACCTTTAGCGCTGATATTCGCGACGAAGCTCAGACATTTAACAGTGACGGCAGTGTTAACGACGATATTTCTGGTTTTATTCCAGAAAAGTATCGTGGCATGGAGCGCTTTGCAGCGCGCAAAGCCATCGTTACCGATCTTGAAGAGCAAGGCCTGGTCGACAGCATTAAAGACCATGAGCTGTCTGTACCCATCGGTGATCGCGGTGGCGTCGTCATTGAACCCATGCTGACCGACCAATGGTATGTCGATGCCAAGACCATGGCCAAGCCAGCGATTGAAGCGGTAGAAAACGGCGACATCCAATTTGTGCCCAAATCCTACGAAAACATGTATTTCTCTTGGATGCGCGACATCCAAGACTGGTGTATCTCTCGCCAGCTGTGGTGGGGGCATCGCATTCCCGCCTGGTACGACGAGGAAGGCAATGTTTACGTCGGCCATGACGAAGCCGAAGTGCGCAGCAACAATCAGCTGGCCGATGACGTTGAATTGATGCAAGACGAAGACGTATTGGACACCTGGTTCTCCTCCGCCCTGTGGACTTTCGGTACCCTGGGCTGGCCCAATGTCGACGATCCAGAAGTGGCCCAGCGCTTGGCAGACTTCCATCCGACCGACGTACTGGTCACCGGTTTCGATATTATTTTCTTCTGGGTAGCGAGCATGGCCATGATGACCATGCACTTTATGAAAGACGAAAATGGCAAGCCACAGGTACCGTTTAAAACCGTGTATGTCACTGGCTTGATCCGCGATGAAGTGGGCGAAAAAATGTCCAAAACCAAGGGCAACGTGCTTGACCCACTGGACATGATCGACGGCATTTCACTGGATGAATTATTGGCCAAGCGTACCGGTAATATGATGCAGCCAAAACTGGCTGAAAAAATTGCCAAGCGCACCAAAAAAGAATTTCCTGAGGGCATCAGCCCCCACGGCACCGACGCCCTGCGCTTTACCCTAGCCGCCATGGCGTCCACGGGCCGCGACATCAACTGGGATATGAAGCGCCTGGAAGGTTACCGCAATTTCTGTAACAAGTTATGGAACGCTTCGCGCTACGTCATGCTGTCCGTTGCTGGCGAAGAGGCGGTCGAAAAAGCCGCCGCCGACGGCACCTTGATCGACGTAACCGATGACATGAAAGCAGCTTGCGGCGCCAATGGCGAACCGGGTGTGCTTTCGCTGGCGGATCGTTGGATCATCTCGCGCCTGCAGCGAGCTGAAAACGAAGTGCGCCGCCATCTTGATCAATACCGCTTTGATATGGCGGCTCAAGCGCTGTACGAGTTTATCTGGAACGAGTATTGCGACTGGTATCTGGAGCTGTCCAAGCCGGTATTGTGGGATCAAAATGCCAGCGAAGAAGAAAAGCGCGGCACACGCGGCACCCTAGTGCGCGTTCTGGAAGCCACGCTGCGCCTGGCGCACCCCATTATTCCGTTTATCACTGAGTCGATCTGGCAGCAGGTAAAAGAGCTGGCAGGCAAAGCCGATGCCGGCGATACCATCATGCTAGCCGACTACCCGGTGGCTCAGCCAGAGTTGATGGATGCAGAAGCAGAAGCCGACATTGCCTGGCTGCAAGGCGTGATTACCGCGGTACGCAATATTCGTGGTGAGCAGAATATTCCACCGAGCAAGCCTTTAGAACTGCTGTTCAAAAATGGCGATGATGACGATTTCCGCCGCGCCGAAGAAAATCAGAACTTCCTGATGAAACTGGCCAAGCTGGAAAAGCTTACCTGGCTGAACGACGGCGACGAAGAGCCAATGTCAGTAACGCAGCTGGTGGGCAATATGGAAGTGCTGATTCCCATGGCCGGTTTTATCGACAAAGACGCCGAAGTCACACGCCTCAATAAGTCGATCGAAAAACTCGGCAAAGAACTGGAGCGAGTGAACAACAAACTCGGCAACCCAGGCTTTACCGACAAGGCACCTGCTGCCGTGATCGATAAAGAGAAAGAAAAAGCTGCGGGCTTTGAGCGTGATATCGTTAAACTGAAAGAGCAGATTGAGAAAATCAAGGCGCTGTAAGCAGCGCCTATCGCCTTAACGCTGCACAATAAAAAACGCCCTGGTGTATTGCCAGGGCGTTTTTTTGCGCTTCAAGCTTGGCGTTTACTTATAAAACGCTTCTACTTCGCCTTTCAGCGTCATCAGCATAGGGTTACCAAAGCGATCTTTTGCCGTTGGCGAGGATACTTTCACCCAACCTTCACTGATGCAGTACTCTTCGACGTTGGTGCGCTCTTTGCCATTCAAGCGAATGCCAATGTCATGCTCAAAGTACTCTTCTGCATAGAACTTGCTCTTAGGATTTACCGACAAGTGATCCGGCAGTTCGGGTTTATCGCTCATAATTACCACCTTGCTAATGAAAGGTCGACATTGTAAGGGAAAGCACAGGCCAAATCATCTCGCTCCAATCGGATGCGAGCCACCAGCTACTCGGCTTAATCAATACCAGCAAATTCCCGGGCATCACTCACATCACCGAGCGCACACAAACCAGTCCAGTGCGCATCAAATAGCTCATGATCCAGCTGCTCAAAACAACGCTTGAGCTTGTGCCGATCGCGTATCAGCCAGTACCAGCAGGTAGCAGCGTGCATCACTGAGTCACTGGTTTTTTTCTTTTGGTAACGGGGGTGACCCAAAGAGCGTCGATAGGCATTTTCCGCTGCTTCACGCACATCGGCGCGATCCAGAAAGCGTTGCGCACCGGCTTCATCGTTATCGAAGACTACCAGGTAAAAGTGATACTTCAAAAAAGCCTCCACCAAAACCATCGGGATATCGCCTCCATCCCTTGCATTGATCGCAGCATCGTAAGCGAAATCAAGCATTTCCTCGTGCTCGCCGTACCATTTCTGCTCCAATGCCGACACCATATTAGCGTGAGCTGGCCAGCTTTCCGGGTCTCGCTCAATGGCTTTGTTGAAGCAAGCCTGGCGATAGCTGTTAAGCTTTGGATGTACCGTACAAATAGTTAACATGAAACACCAAGGGGTGGGATCATCGGTGTTTAACTTGGCAGCATGACGTAGGAACGTCCAAGCCTGCTCCAAACGCTGATAGAATGTAGCCCAATCTTCTTCCGACACATCATCACCTAAGCCGCCACCACGAGCCTGCCAAGCCCATGTGACATAGGCTTTGCCCTTGCACAACCAAGCATCGCCACAACGTGGCATTTTTCTGCACCACTCTTCTAGCGCAGACAAACGCATACAGCTTCCCGCCGCCGCCGCATTTACATACTTTTGGTCAAATCCTTGCTGCTGCTGAAAATACTTTGCCAAAGGTAAATACTGCTTCGGAGATGACAGTATCTTAAGCAGTTTTTTATCCCCGCAGGCTGCAGCAAGCTCAGACCCATGAACAGCGTATTTCAGAAAGGTTCTAATAGCCCAAATAATTGCCACGCCAAGCATGATTGCAAGAGGAATTAGATCAGCATTCATAGTCGACTACCCCGCGACCTAGATCTCCATTCATATCTACCAGATCTTTTAAACCAAAAATATCAGGCCCCGAAATTACAATCTCGGCTTATTAGGCATAACCGAACACTGTTTCGCTAGGCCCGAACAGCAAGCCCTAACTATAAGCAGCGAATAAAAAGGCCGCGCTGCGGCGGCCTATTGACATCATCGTAAGTCAAAAGCATTTTGAAGTACTAGTTTTAGACTCATCGAAGCAATGATTTCACTCGTCACATCAAGATTCAACGCAATAGAATCCTCAAGAGGAATAAGGTTTAGAGCGCGTGGCTTAGCATCATGTGAGACATTAAAAGTAATTTCTCGTGTCCCACGCCCCAACCAGGTTGCTTCAATGCGAACTTGGTTGTTTTTGATATGACTAAGAAGTTTCAGGACCACCCTTCTCCCATCAATTTCAGTACTCACCACATCTACGACAGTGTCTACGGTGGTATCTATTAATGAGCCACCACCAAAGATTAGATCAGCCCCCTCTGATTCCACCAGGGCGTTAGTGGCAGAGAACTTTTCGATAGCCTTAACTCGATACTGGACGGCTTCACCATCATTAAAGTTTGCAGCCGAAATCTCTACCAGCAATTTTTTGAATACCCATGGCCCTGTCAGTATCGCTCTGTATTTGCCCTCGTGTTCCACGCCATCAACTAGATTCGTCGCAACTAGGTTGGTGGCATTGGTTAATTTAAACTCTACCCGCTGGACAACAGTCTCCCCATCGGACATCACTGCGGCAGGCTTCTTTTCGATCCTGAGGTCAATACCATCAATTGTGTTTAGATCCAGCCGAGGATAAACAGCGGAAAGCCCATTGTAATCAATATCAATAGAGTAAGTTTCAACCTCTGCAAAAGAGGCAAATGAAGTTACCAACAGCAGTAAAGCCGTATAGATTTTCTTGATCATTTGATCTCGTCCTTGATTGTGAATAGGCGGGGGAAAATAGCAAAACCAGACATCAGATAACATGGTGCTTTTTGTGCTGGCCAGCTGTTCTTAGAACAGCGATCAACCCAATCAGTCGAACAGCGCCAAATAAAAAACCCAAGACCCAATACGCCCAATCCGAATTAACAACAACCTTTCCTACAACGATTAGCCCAGTCTAATTAGCGCCCTCTTCGAAGACCCAGGGCGATCTGAGGGGCATCGCACACAGTATCAACTGGCTCCCAAGCGGTGATCAGCCCCCAATCGCCAAGCAAACCTCCCAGAGTAGACTATTATTAGGAAGTGTGACCGCGATTGTCGCGAGACAAGGCCAATTAAGGAGACAGTGCGCCATGGCAGATTCGGCAGCTTCACAACTTTCCCCGGAAGACGACGTAGAGCGCCTGCAGGAGCAGGTCGACTTACTGGAGCAGGAAGCCCAAAAAATTAACAACAAACTAAACAGCGATGGATTCGTCTGTCGCGCCCCAGCGGCAAAGATCGAAAGCGAACGCCAACGCATGGAAAAGTGCCTAGATTTGGCCAAGCATTACCGAGAGCGCGTTGCTGAGCTCCGCTCCGAGGCATAACAACAAATAGCACTAAGTCAATGAAGCTGTCTTCGCGGCGTACTAGCTAATCGTACCAGCGTGTGCGCTTGCGAAAGACGGCGTTGCAGTCTTCATCGACCAGGGTAAATATGGAGTAATAGCGCCGACCAGCTTTTATGTAGCTGGCTATTTCTTTGCGCTTAGTAGGATGGTGGACCTTGAGAACTTTCGCCGGGTGAAAAATCTCAGCTTTGCGCAGCAGGCGCTGCGCCAGATCATCGCTGGCCGCCATGGCATCACGATCACGACACTCCGCACCTGCAGACATCGCTACCGCCAGAAGCACAACTCCCGCCCATAACTTCATCACAGCTCCAACGCTATTGGGTCTCACTTTTAAAAAAAGCCCCACCAGCTAAGCTAGTGGGGCTTGAGAGTGACATCAATGAGCGAGCCGTGACACTTACTCATCGCCTCCCATAACACCAAAGATTTGCAGCAACGACAGGAACAAGTTGTAAATGGCTACATACAAGGTAACGGTTGCTGAAATGTAATTGGTCTCACCGCCGTGCAAAATGGCGCTGGTTTGGTAAGCAATCAAGCCCGACATCAAAATAATGAACATGCCCGATACAGCCAACGCCAAGGCAGGAATTTCAAAGAAATAAGCGCCCAAACTCAGCACAAAGGCCATCAAAATGCCGACCATCAAGGTCTTGCCCCAACCGCTCAGGTCTTTACCAGTGCTCAGCACCCAACCCGACATGGTCAGAAAAATCAGACCCGTCGTACCCATCGCCATGGCAATCAGTTCACCACCATTTTGCAGCTGGGTCAGGTAGAAGCTCAGAATAGGGCCTAAGGTGACACCCATAAAACCGGTCAAGGCAAACACGGCCACCAAGCCCATAGCGCTGTCTTTGGTCTTTTCGACAAAGAACAGCAGGCCGAAGTACACCAACAGTGTCCACAAGCCAAAGTGCGGCACATTGAAAGCCATAGAGGCCATGGCCATAACAGCACTGAAAATCAGTGTCATCGACAACAGCGCGTACGTGTTACGCAGTACTTTGCGGCCATCGGCAGAGACCACCTGATCACGGCCATAGCCTTCAAAGGTGTCGCTGGTAGCGGCGCGGCTATCAGCGCTCTGGTCGCTTTTCATATTCAGGTAATCTGGACGATTCATAGCTCAACTCCTTTCGTGTGAGTTCCGTCAATTGTAGGACCGATCAAACAAGAATAATATTCGAATTATCTTGCCACAACCATTCGGTTTTTTTTGATTAAACTGTCTGACTCCTGCGCCAAACGAGAACGCCTGTGAAACCCTTAAACTTCAAGCATCTGTTTTACTTTCAACAGGTAGCTCAGGAAGGCAGCGTACAGGCTGCCGCTGCCCGACTCAACGTGACACCACAAACCATCAGTGGCCAGCTGCGGTTGTTGGAGCAACAACTGGGTGCTGAGCTGCTGCGGAAATCTGGCCGCCAACTGGAGCTTACCAGCGCTGGGCGACTGGCCTTGCACTACAGTCGCGACATCTTTGATCTGGGCGAGCAATTGCGCGATGCCCTGCACCACGGTGAAGACCAACAGCCAAGGCAGTTCCGCGCCGGTATTGTCGATGCACTGCCCAAAGCCATCGCTCATCAGCTATTGCTGCCAGCCCTAGACGCTGGCCCCACGCAGCTGATCTGCCGCGAACAGCCTATGCCTGACTTGCTGGGCGAATTAGCAGTAGGCAAGCTTGACCTGGTGTTGGCCGACAGCCCGATTCCCGCCAACATGAAGATCCGTTGTTTCAGCCACCTGCTGGGCAGCAGTCGCATGGCGTGCTTCGCCACGGCAGCGCTATCGGCGCAATGGCCCGCCGCTTTCCCCCAATGCCTGCACGGCGCACCGCTGTTGCTGCCGACGGATACCCACTCAGGCTTGCGCGCCAGTTTACTAAGTTGGCTGGCCCGCCATCAGGTACAGAGCCGCATCATGGGCGAGTTTGACGATTCAGCGCTGCTCAAGGCATTTGGCAGCCAAGGGCACGGTTTTTTCTTTGCACCAGCCGTCATTCGCGACGACGTATGCAGCAAGTACGGCGTCACGCTGGTAGGCGAAGTGGACGAGCTACAGCAAGCTTTTTATGCCCTATGTGCCGACCGCGACGGTGGTGACCAAAGCATTGAGCGCATCATCACCGTTGCTCAGCAGCAACTGCATTCGCCTCACATTCCCAAGACTGCGGATTAATGCGGCAACGCACCTTGCGCTGCAGCGCCAGCATCTCTTGATCGTATAGACCTTGCTTCAGTAACTGTTGTCGCAGCTGATGCCAATCGCGCTGCAGCTGCACCTGAACTGATTCCGGCACTGGCTTCCAACTGACCGCAGGAATTGCACGCCGCTCTTGATCAACGCGACGCATATAGCTATCAAACTTGAACAAGAAATCTTCGCGCAGTATCTGCGCCAGCCCGGCGGGGAAGCGCTCACTGTGACCAATCATCTGCAGGGTGGATTGAGCCACTGGCATATCAAAGATATTGACTGGCTGGCGCAACTGGCCAGACATCACCGGATAAACAGCCACCGGCGCCAACATGGCCGGTAACTGCTGTCGTGCAAAGCCGTCAATCAATTGCGCCAGCGGTGTGACGGTTGCTTGCCCCCCCCAATGCTGAGCCGCAGCTTGAAGCGAGGGCTCATTCGGCACCACGGCAATGGCCCCTTGGCGCAGCTGGCTGAGTTGCTTCAGGTCGCTTTGGGAGGCAAAGAAGTAAGATTCTCCCAACGGCGCTACGCCCAACAAGGTGTAACCGTTGCGGCTGAGCTTATCCGCCAACTTGGGACTGGCAAACACTTGCATCAGCACCTGTAAATGGCGACGATCAGGCGCCCCACCAATGGCTTCTAGCGTCGCCGCAAAACGACTGAAATCATAAATTCGGTTACCGCGCACCAACGCCGCATCACATTGACTTTGCTCAAAGGCAGCCAGCAGTGCATCTTCATCCTGATATGCCTCCACGGCCAACACCAAGCCGTAATGCAACGAGCGCAGCGTTTGCTCGTGCACGGTCGCGTATATCGGACCACTGCGGCCCAGTGGGTCCCACACACAAAAGCGACGATGAATTTTGCCATCCACCAGCAGATCACCATGACGCTTTTTTAATGCACGAATGCGCTGAGCAAGCGGCAAGTTCGAATTCATGATAGTGCCGTCCAAACGCTGCAAACGGCGCTGATCATCGGCTTCTAAACCAGAGACGTGGAGCGGCAGCAGCCACACCAACAGCACTGCGATTAAATACAGTCGATTCATGGCGGGTACCCTGTGGTGATTATTGTTATGGCACCTCTGAGTAATTCAGTGCCCGCTCTGGATCACCAGAGGGCTCCAGATCACGAAGCCGGTTTGCCGCTCTAGCCAGCTAAAGCCAATATCGGTAACACAGAGCTGGAGTTCTCTGGCGCTCCCCGCAGGGAGCGGGCGGCAGGCGTCCATAACGTCGTTGGTGATGTTGAAAAGGGCTGGCCATTTCCTGCCCTCACCGCCTTGTTCTGAAAGCCTGTTGCACTCGCGCAGAGCTGTGCAGAATTATTCAGAGATGCCTTATGCCCTCCATCTAACACCGCGTCACAGCAAGCAGCAATGTCCAAAGAGGCCGAACTGCCTTACGATTTTTAACAGAAGGAAATCTATTGGCGGTTTAGTGTGGGAATCTGTTACCGATAAAAACAATAGATAAGAACAATAAAGGAACCGCCATGCACGCAAAAACCCCGCTGGAAATGCTCTACCACTGGGAGCAAACAGAGCCTGATCGCATTTATTTACGCCAACCGGTGAATCGCACCTTTCGTGAAATGACATGGCGTGAAGTTGGCTTGCAGGTGCGTCGCCTGGCCAGCGCGTTAATCGCGCAAAACTACCCGGCTGGCAGTCATATTGCGATTTTGTCAAAGAATTGTGCCGAATGGTTTATTACCGACCTGGCCATTTTAATGGCCGGCCATGTATCGGTACCGATATACGCCACTGCGGGCGAAGAAACCGTGCGCTATGTGCTGACTCACAGTCACTGCCGGGCCATTTTCCTCGGCAAGAGCGACCAGGCATTGCAGCAAAGTCAGGCCATTCCCACCGGCATAACTCGGTTTGCGTTCCCATATCCAGAGGACCTAAACGGCGTCGACATCGATCATAGCTGGCAAGAGCTGCAGTCTCAGCCAGAGCTGGGCAGCAGCCCAGTGCCTGCTGATGATGATACCATGACCATCATTTATACCTCCGGCTCCACCGGCAACCCCAAAGGCGTGGTCATTACCGTCGGCGCTTACGCCTGGAGCTGCGAAACATTGGGGCGCACCATGCCCACCTATTTGGAAGATCGGGTATTAAGCTACCTACCGCTGGCGCACATCACTGAGCGCGTCATTATTGAAGGTGCCAGTTTATACAATGGTTTCCAGGTGTCCTTTGTAGAGTCGCTGGATACCTTTACCGATGATTTAAAGGCCGTATCACCCACGCTGTTTTTATCCGTACCGCGGTTATGGACGCGCTTTCAAATGGGGATTCTGGCCAAGGTACCGCCCCATAAACTCGATCGCATGTTGAGTATTCCTTTACTCAAAGGCTGGGTGGCCAAAAAAATTCGCAAGCAACTGGGATTTGAGCACGTGCGCTTATTTGGTAGCGGCTCGGCACCGCTCTCACCCGCCACCATCGCCTGGTACCAAAAATTGGGCATTCAAATTACCGAAGCCTGGGGCATGTCAGAAACCAACGCGTTAGGAACCACTTGCTATCCGTTCAGAGCCGATAAAGTCGGCAGCATCGGCCGCCCTTACGATGGCGTGGACTTACGCCTAAGCGACGAAGGTGAAATCCAGGTAAAAGGCCCCTTTTTGATGAAAGAATATTACCTGGAGCCAGACAAAACGGCAGAGACCTTCACCAGTGATGGCTATTTAAAAACGGGTGACAAAGGTGAAATGGACTCTGAAGGTTACGTCAAAATTACCGGTCGATTAAAAGAAATTTTCAAAACTGCCAAAGGCAAATACGTAACACCGGTACCGATAGAAGCGCGGTTAATGGAGAACTCATTGATCGAGCAAATTTGTGTCACAGGCTCTCATCTAAAACAGCCAGTCGCGCTGGCGGTCTTAACACCGGAAGCCGCCAACCATGACCAACAACACATCACGCGCAGTCTCGAGCACACACTAAGCAAGGTCAATCAAACCCTTGAAAGCCATCAACAGCTGGATGCCATCATTATTATTAATGACAGCTGGAGCATCGATAATGGTTTACTGACCCCCACCTTAAAAATCCGCCGACATTTAATTGAAGCGCGCTATCACGACAACATTCATCAACCACTGACAGCCACTGTTATGTGGTAGACACAAAAAAGCCCGGCAAATGCCGGGCAAGCAGGCTGCTCACAAAAGCTCCTGGCAAGCTTATGCACCTTGGCAATGGCATAAGCTGCCAGCAACTAAGCCTGAACTATTGTTGCCACTGCAAAAGGGTTTTCGAGGTCACGGTGCCATCGTTCACCAGGTGCAAGCCATCGTTATGTAACGGCACACGGGTGTAGCTACCGCCCCATTGGGCGTCTGTTTTATAGGTGTTATCTACCTGCACCTGCATTTGCTGCTGATCATGATCAATGTCCACGACGTGCAACTTTGGTACAGGCTGATAACTGCTTTCTAGATAATCGTTCCAAGCAAATGCCATACGTGTAGTGCCGTCTAGCTCTAAAAAGCTGATCGCGCGATGATTCCACAAGGCATCTGAGTAAGCCCAGCGCTCACCCAATTGGTAGGACTGCAACTCCACCGGTGCGGCTGGGTTTACGATGCTAAACAGGCTCAACTTCAGGCCGGTAATATTACCTTCCTGGTCGGCACTGCGACCCAACCCCAGCAATAAATCGTTAGCCAAGGGATGCAGGTATTCAGAGAAACCGGTGATTTCCAGCTCACCTTCGATAAATGGATTTGCTGGCTCACTGAGGTTAATCACATACAGTGGGTCAGTGCGTTCGAAAGTCACCACATAGGCTTTATCGCCTCGATAGCGCACAGACTTCACTTCTTCACCCGGCTTGCCTATGGCGGCAGGTTGTTGTTCATTCGGCAACATGGCCACCTGATCAAAGCCACCATCAGCGTTGGCTTTCAACACATACAATCTGTGCTCTGGCCCCTCTGGTTCAGGCTCTGAGGTCGCGACGTCATCATCCAATACCTCGGGTATTCCAATCCAGAAATCATCCCAACTGCTGGTGACCACACGCAGGTAACCGTCCTTTTCGCTTAAGCGAAAGCTCGGCATTGAACCAGACAAGTTTCCGGCCACCTTGCCGGTGGCTACCCGGGTAAAGCTATCCAGATCGTATTGGTCGATACGTGTCTCACCGCCGTACCAGCCACCGGTGATATAGAACGCATTGGTCGATGCATAAACACCATCAATACGGCCGCTGGCGCATTGGCTTTCCCAGTTTTGCGGATTGGTTAAATCCACCTTGGTAATGGCCACAATGCTTGGGTAACCGCCTTGGTCATCCTGATCGGGCAAATAACACTCACCGTCGGTGAATAAACGCCCTGCTTCCTCGCCATCGACCCAATAGCGCGGCAGCAGGTCTTCCAATGGGGTTTCTTCCACTCGGCGCTGCCAGTCTTGCTGACTTACTTCATCCCAATACGGCACCGCGATGGACGGTGAAAACTGGCTGACCATATACAGCGTATTGCCAATACGGCGACTGCTAATCAAGTAACCTTCGATGCTCAGGTCGGTCACTCGCTCCGGCAGCGCTGGATCTTGTAGGCCAAACACTGTGACCGAAGTCGTTTGCTGCTGGCCATAAAATGGCTCACCGATGTCATCGCCGGCCACGATGGAAGTGGAGGCAAAGCCATCTTCCGCCACCGCAATGGCCATGCTAGGCGCATCGCCGTGGGCAATGGTCACCAGCGTATCATCGACCAAATACAACCCTTCAACGCCCCAGCTGATGTCAGGTAGTGGCACACTGGCCTTATATTCATTCGCTATAGGATCACCGTCAATTTCGTACACTTCGATGGCAGCAGACTGCGTGGTACTGCCATTGTATTGACGTGGTTTGTAGGCATATAAATAGTTGTTGTTCAGTTTGATCAGGTCAGCCTCATCGACCCCGGCCTCTTGCGTATTGGTACCTGATACCGCCTCTTCTGCTGTATCGCCCGCATCAGGCGCAGAGGTCACGTCATCATAAACAACATCAACAACATCCGTTTCGTCATTGCGACTATTAATGAAGCCTTGCTTTAAATAGGTTTCCAAGCCGCCCTTCTGACTCACTTTAGGCTCATCTGAGTCATTGCTGCTATTGCCCCCACAAGCGGTGATGGCCAGCGCCACCACCGATAGGGCCAATCGTCGATAAACTCGCATCGTCATATCCATATCTCCTTGTTGTTCCGGGTCACCCCAATGAGGCTTCAGTATATGTGGGATTTTTTCCCACAATGTCGGGCATTTGTAAAGTTAGCAGAAAAAAAGCGATACTCGCAGCCCAACCACACAGGAATAACAAGTGGGACATAAGATGAAGTGGCTGATGGTTCTCAGCACCCTGTGCTGGAGTGCCTCCGCAATCGCCGGCATTAACCTTGGCGTGCATCAAGGTCAAAGCGGAGATGTCAGCGAGGATCGCTGGCGACAGCTCAGTGTGGCCGCGCAACACCGTTGGCAACTTTGGCAATTCAAAATCAGCACGGGTTGGCTTCAGCGCCAAGGAGCGGACCAGCAACCCTCTGGCCAAGCCGATACCTGGCTGACTGCACGCTATTGGCATAAAGCCACTTGGATGGGGCAGCGCTGGCAAAGCCAAATACGCTACAAAGTGGCCACCGCCGATGACAGCAAGGCCCTTGGCAGTGGCGCCGACGAGCAAGAGCTGCGCCTTCGCGCCATGAAACCTATGGGAGATATGTGGCTGTGGTATCAAGCGGGTTATCGCTGGCGTCAATCAAGCCAACGCTATGATATGCAAGATGGCGCACTGTGGGGCGCTGGTTTATATAAAGCGCCGGTGAGTCTCAGCTATGGTGGCCGCCAAGCCAGCCAGCCGGGTAGCGGCAGCCGCCACCACCTAACCCTGGCGTGGCAGTTCAAACAATCGCAGTGGCGCTGGACCCCTTATGCCCGCATCGGCAACGCGGATAGCGCTGCCGTCGGGATGACGCTTAGATTTTAATCACGCTCGTCGCTGGGCACATCGGGCACGGCTGGCATATCAACATCCACACCGTCGCCACTTTCATTCATGCCGGCGTCTATATCGGGCATATCCAGAATGTCCAATTGCTCGGGCATCTCTGGTAGTTCAGGAATGTCTGGTTCTTCCAGCAGTTCGGTGTGCTCTGGTAGCGGCTGTTTAAGCCCTGTTCCGCCTATGCCCTCTCCCTCTCGGTCGCTGGTTTCTGCCCAGCATGGCTGTACGAATAGCCATGCCAACACCAACCTCATCAGCCATGATTTCATGATGGCTCGCTCCTAGATTTGTTTACCGCTGCCACATCGTCGGTGAAAAAGACGCCGGCGTTCATGCGTTGATCACCCGGTTGCTCCTGCTTCAGGCGCAGGGCTTCTTGATTGATATGCTTGAGTAACTCGCCCGCCTGCTGGCGGTAAAGCTGGTGTAACTCGTCAACCGCTTGCTCCGACAAACCGGCATAGCACACGCTGCGCTCGATACGCGGCTGCGCTGCCGTCAAATTGTCACTGGCGACCTGTAAATGATCCGCCACATTGCGGCCAAGATAAAACAACAACTCCGGCTCGCCACTGCGGGGAATAAAAGCTTCCTGCTGCAAACACAGCAAACCATCATCGTCTTGCTTGACGACGCCCAAGGCCAGCCATTCATCCAACACCGCACGCGGCCGAATGTCGCCGTGCACCACCTGCTGCACCAACTGCTCAAAGCTCGGTGTTTGACCTTCGCTACGCAGCGGCAGACGCACTGGGCGGCCCTTGCTTTGATAGCCGGGCGCACTGAGCCAATAAGCGACCATTTGTCCGCCCATCGAGACCGAGACCGGCGCGCCCTCCAAACTTGCATCCTGCTCTCTGAACTTGCGCACGTCTTTGCGATGCACCCCCGTCAACAGGCTGATGCGACTGTCGGTTTGGGCTTTATCAGGCAGGGTAAACTCTTGCTCAGCCACTTCGACGTAGGTCTGTTTAAGCAGTGGCAGCAAAGCTTGATAGGTCACTTGATAGCGCAGCAGCAAGCGCACCAGCGGTTTAAGAATGCGCCGGATAGCATTGACTGCGTGCGAGTGAGAAACAAGTTGGCTCATACCGACAGTATGAGCCTTGTGGGAAAATTTTCCACCTCCCTTGCGGGAGACTTGTATTACTGCAGGAAGCTACATTGATCAGGAATGCTGCTTTGCTCCAAGCTCTCGTACTGGTAGGTGAAGTCTACGTCGGTACCCTCAGAGCTTTCGATGGTAGCGTTCACAAAGGCGTTACTGACCTGCAACTGACCGTCAACCACACGGAAACCGGTAGGGAAGTAACCATCCGTTCGCACATTAAAGCGGCTACAGCTGCTGACTTCGATCAAACGCAAACGGTCCTCTGCGATATCGAATAACGTCGCACCGCCCTCGCCTGCTGACCAAACCCCTTGCCATTGATCCAACCTGATGGGTTCTGCCAACAGTGGGTTCATGTCGGAGGATGAAATGGTAACGACATTTTGGTCTGGGTTATCGCTAAGATTAGCCCCGGCTTCGAAGGAACCAGAGTAGGTCGTGACATTGTCACCCACCGCAACCACCACGTCGTAATCGGCATCGACAGAGCCGCTAAAGTAATCCACTACGATTTTGTAGTCGCCCTCTGGTACCTGAAATGCGTAGGTGATGTTTTCTGGGCCGTAACCCTGAATATTGTCATAGTCTAACCACCCCAATGATTCTTCAGAAACCTGGTCAAAAAAGTAGATCTTCTCACCACTGGGCTCAACAACCCACAAATCCAAATCGACCTGGCTGTTCCAAGTCAGAGATACTTGCACAGGGCTGGTCGCCACCGCTTCCACCACTAAGTCCAGAAGCTGCAAGCCAAGCCAGTTGTCCGGATTGCTAATATCAATATCATCAAGACCCACCACCTCGGCTACCGTATCGTTTACCAGCAAAGGGTAAATACGAATAGCCAGGTCCGGAATGCGGGATGGCAGCTGAAACTCTGTGGTCGACCAGCCAGCCACTTGCACCTGAGTTTCTGCCGCAGCCGCAGCAATTTGCACCCGCTGTGAGGCCGGCAGCTGTTTATGCGAGCTGGCAAACGGCGCCACTTTACTGGTGACAACCGGAGACTTCAGCGCTTGTGTCGTCGTTTGCTGTCCTGCTGCCACAAAATACTGCGAACTGTTGCCAAACTTGATCAGGTAACCGCCCACTTTCTTGCCGGATGGAACAGAGCCCTCAGGCACAGACAGTGAAATTCGGTTGCGTGAGTTAGCGGTCACAATCGCTCGCTCACTGCCCGTCACAGACAGGGTTGGCAGATCGGTAGGAATCGACGCATCCGCGACACTGACTGACTGAGCGTCTGGCATGGTGACGGCTTGATCCAGGTTAGCGGTCGTCAAAACCTCAACCTGAGGGGCATCATTATCATCACTGCCGGAATCCGAATCTGAGCCACAAGCGACCAGTAGGGCAGAGCTGATGGCAGCCGCCAGCAGCGTTTTGTATGCATGCATAGAGTCACTCTCCATATTGTGAGTAAAAATCCCAAGGGGGGCTAAACACTACTGCCCTCGCGCGCGCCTAGCAAGGCACAAGTGTCATTACAACAGTGCGTTTTGTGCCGCGGACATGTTTTTTGTTAAAATCCGCCGCCGCGTTTTTGCGCCTTAAACTCAGCACCGGATTTACGCTCCGGCTAGCACAGGAAAATCACATGTCTAATACCACTCAAGCGCCGTTTGTTGTTTGCGCCATGTACAAGTTTGTCACCTTGGAAAACTTCGAAGCGCTGCGCCAGCCATTGCTGGATGCCATGCTCGCCAACGAGGTCAAGGGCACCTTGCTATTGGCACAAGAAGGCATCAACGGCACCGTCGCCGGCAGCCGCGCGGGCATCGACGCGGTACTGAATCATTTGCGCCAAGATGAGCGCTTAAAGGACATCGATTACAAAGAGTCCTTTGATGACGAACAACCCTTCTACCGCACCAAGGTTAAGCTGAAAAAAGAAATCGTGACCATGGGCGTCGAAGGCATTGACCCTAAACGCGTGGTAGGCACCTACGTTAAACCGCAAGATTGGAACGCCTTGATCTCCGATCCAGATGTGGTGCTGGTCGATACGCGCAACGACTACGAAGTGGGCATTGGCACCTTTAAAGGCGCCATCGACCCGAACACCAAAACATTTCGTGAATTTCCGCAGTACGTGCAAGAAAATCTCGACCCTAGCCAGCACAAAAAAGTCGCTATGTTTTGCACCGGTGGCATTCGCTGTGAAAAATCCACCGCGTATTTAAAAGAGCAAGGGTTCGATGAGGTCTACCACCTGGAAGGCGGCATTTTAAAGTACCTTGAAGAAGTTCCAGCGGATGAATCCCTGTGGCAGGGCGAATGCTTTGTCTTCGACAACCGCGTCACGGTAAACCACCAACTGGAAAAAGGCGAATACGATCAATGCCACGCCTGCCGCCGTCCGATCACCGAGGACGACAAACAGTCTGAGCACTACGTGCCCGGCGTCAGCTGTCATCATTGCATCGATGAATACAGCGAAGAGCAGCGCGAGCGCTTTCGCCAGCGCGAATTGCAAATGCAGCTGGCTCGCCAGCGTGGCGAAGAACATTTGGGCACCGACTTAAACAAGGTCATTGAAAAACGTCGCCAAGAAAAACTGGCACAGAAACAAGCCCAGCGTCAGCTCGGCGACAGCGGCGAATAAACCGCCCTGCGGGCGCTTACGCAGCGCCCTTTCATTCCTTGATGGTTATGTTGATCTTCATCAGCATGATATAAGCCGGTAGCGCTAAACTGTGGCGGGTGCTGGCCATACGCATGGATAGATGCAGCCACCACAGACATTATTCCAAAAAGGCATTAAAAGCTTGCCTAGCCATGTTGTCTGACATAATCAAACTTTGGGATAATGCGCATCCTTTTTTCTGGCCGTCGAGGTCATAGCGTTTCGGGGCAGCTCAGACCATGACAGAGTATTTGCTCATACTCATCAGCACCATTTTGGTAAACAATTTTGTATTGGTTCAGTTTCTGGGCCTATGCCCCTTTATGGGCGTTTCCAACAAGCTGGAAACCGCCATCGGCATGGGTGCCGCCACCACCTTCGTGCTGACATTGGCATCCGTCTGCAGCTACCTAGTGCACAACTATTTGTTGATTCCACTGGAGCTGGAATATCTCAAAACCATCAGCTTCATCATGGTGATCGCCGTGGTGGTCGGCTTTACCGAAATGGCCATTCGCAAATCCAGCCCCTTGCTGTATCGAGTGCTTGGAATTTTCTTGCCGTTAATCACCACCAACTGTGCGGTACTGGGCGTGGCGCTGTTAAACACCAAGCGCGAACACGGTTTTGTCGAATCTATTTTGTATGGCTTTGGCGCTGCCGTCGGCTTTTCGCTGGTGATGGTGTTGTTTGCCGCCATGCGTGAGCGCATTGCCGTGGCCGATGTGCCCAAGCCATTTCAAGGCTCAGCGGTGGCGATGATTACCGCCGGGCTGATGTCTCTAGCCTTTATGGGCTTTACCGGATTGGTCAGCATCTGATGTCGACGTTAACTACCATTCTCATTGCTGTTGCCGTACTGGTGGTATTAGCCACTGTGTTTGGTGCCGTGCTCGGCTTTGCCTCCGTGCGCTTTAAAGTCGAGGGCAACCCCATCGTCGAGCAAATCAACGACATGTTGCCGCAAACCCAATGCGGCCAATGTGGCTACCCGGGCTGCAAGCCCTACGCCGAAGCCATTGCCGACGGCGATAAAATCAACAAATGTCCGCCTGGCGGTGAAAGCACCATTCAATCGCTGGCGGATTTGCTCGGCGTTGAGCCCGAACCTTTGGATGCCGAGCATGGCGCAGAAAAAGACGTGCCCACCGTCGCTTACATTCGCGAGGATGAGTGCATTGGCTGCACCAAGTGCATTCAGGCCTGCCCCGTCGATGCCATCTTGGGCGCCGCCAAGCAAATGCACACCGTCATTGTGGAAGAATGCACCGGCTGCGACTTATGCGTTGAACCCTGCCCAGTGGACTGCATTGATATGATTCCCGTCGGCCAAGACACCAGCAGCTGGTACTGGCAAGCGCCTACCAGTGGTGTTGAGCTCATTGCCAGCGACCGTCGC
>CBDDTG010000030.1:0-51981 GCA_965233665.1 Bacterioplanes sp.
TAACCTCGCCAGACGCATCGTATGATGTGCCATGACCGTGCATCATGCCGTTAGCAAACTCGCCGATGTGGCTGGAGCCATCTGGGTATTCCAGCATGCCCTGGCCGTTTAAGTAGCCATTGGCATATTCACCGGTATAGACCTCGCCCGTCGGGAAAATCGTTTGACCATGCCCGTGTAATACGCCGTCCTGGTATTCCGCTTCTACTATGGTGCCATCGCTATAACTGCAGGTGACCTGGCCGTTTTTGGCGGCGTTTTTAAATGCGCCTTCACATTTCGTAACGAGGCATACTTTGGACGAGCTTATAGGTGAAAACTCCGTAAGTACTGCTGGGTAGACTCTTCGAAGGAAAGTAAAGACAACCTTTAGCGGTCGTCGGTGATAGATAGTGATATGACTCCGAAGAAAATCAGCGTGGATGCTTTCAACTCAAGCTTTGATGAAATTCTCCAGCGCGTAAAGATGGTTGAGTCGTTCGTAATAACGAAACAAGGTGGAGCAGTTATTGATGGTGCCCCTAGTCGCGGTATAAGCTGTGCCAGCACTCTAGGGGGAATTTTTCGGATCTCTTCTTCGTAGATAAGTGCCATTTTTGATTAAAATATGAACGACTATAGAGGGTGTGGTCGCCGATAGTATGTATCGAATTGGCCGCCAGGGATATATACCTGTCTTTTTTGTGGTTTTCGTGATCTAGGGCAAAATACCCACTAGCATTTTTCATTGTAATCAACAACTCATGGAGGAAAGTGCCGTCGTGAAATTGGATGATTTAAAGCAGTTAATAAAGAGTCGTCAGATTGAGGCTGATTCAGAGGTCATAGGCGAAGGGGTTTTAACGCATACTTCTGGAGATGTATCCCCTTACAAGGTTTGTCATGGTTGGAATATAGCTTCGTCACTTGAGTGTGATGAGAGGTGGGGAAGATCTAACCTTGAACTTTTTGAATATATTCGAAAGCAGGACTTTGATGATAAAAAGCTTGCTGAAGTTTTGGATAGCATTCAAACAGAGGATCTTCATTGGAATTGGTTCAAAAAGTCAGTTGGTACTACAGGGGACGAGTACGAGTGGTTCTATCTGTACGCTGAGGGTGAGCCTCAGGCAGCCTGCTTAATTTATCACCCCAAGGGAAGTGCGCTTGAAGATTCAGATATCTTTTATGTTGAGTTTCTGGCTGTGGCTCCCTGGAATAGAAGCTGTCTAGTTCGTGAGCGGAAGTTTCTAGGGGTTGGTTCTGTATTGCTTAGGGCCGCTCTCAATTTCTCTGTTAACAATCTCGGTCTGTCTCCTGGTTTCTCATTGCACTCTTTACCGCAAGCCAGCAAATATTACTCAAAATTGAAAATGGTGAATGTGGCAGAGAAAAACAAGGATAGTTTGCTTTACTTTGAGCTGCCTGGTTTTGAGGCTAACAAGTTGTTGGGGGTAGCATGAGTCAGGAAGATAAAAATACTACTCCAGAATGGGCTGACTTCTCGGTGGCAGGCGACACTCTGGTGTCTACGGCTTCAGATCTTTATAATAGTTATCTAATATATGTAGAGCGCTTAAATACGTTACCCCAAAAAGAGTTGGTTAGGCGTGGTTGGATCAGTGCCAAGGAGGACTCTACATCACTGGTAGGTTATTTTCGAGATGTTCATGAAGAGCAGGCCTCTGCTTTATATCGAAAGTCTGATACTGCCAATGATTCTTTGATTTCACTGTGGTTGTCGAAAGTTAAATCACAGGGGGAGATGAGTGTTCTATTGAGAGGAACTCCTAAATTTAACGGTTTAAGTAAAAAAACACTACGTGATATATCTCGTTTAAGCGTCGACGTCGATGTCCTACCTCAACTTCCTAGAATTCTTTCAGATCTCGGTATTGTACTGATTTATATGGAGGCTCTTCCATCCATGAAGCTAGATGGAGCGGTCTTCAAGGTGGCATCAGGAAATCCAGTTATTGGGATGAGTCTTCGGTATCCGCGTCTTGATAACTTTTGGTTTACGTTATTGCATGAACTTTCACATCTACATTTACATATGGATGTTTTAGATACTCCTATTCTTGAGGATTTCGACTGTGAGTCTGACAGCGAGATAGAAGTGTCTGCTAATAGATTGGCTAAGAATACTTTTGTAGAGCGAAGGATTTGGCGGAATTGTGGGCCGAAATATAATAAAAGCTTTGGCGCTATTGAAAAATTTGCAAATGAAATGGGTGTGCACAAAGCCATTATAGCTGGAATGTTGCGAAAAGAGTTTGGTAATTACACAGCATATAGCAAAATTGTAAATGAGTATGATGTAAGGGAGATAGTTTTTAATGGAAGTTAAATATGTGCCATTCCTTAAAAGTAAACAGAATGAGGTTTGGTTTTACCCCGAAATGACGGACAATCAGTTAAGAGTAGTTTGGGGTTGAGACGCCAGCTTACGCTTTTTCCTGTGATTATAAAATCTTTCAATGTAATCAAATACATCAGACCTTGCTTCAGCACGACTGAGATATTTTCTGCGGTTAACACGTTCGCGTTTAAGTAATCCGAAAAAACTCTCCGCTGCAGCGTTGTCGTAACAGCTACCAACAGCACTCATGCTCGATACAATATTGTGATCACTTAAGAACTTCTGGTATTCGTGGCTCGTGAATTGTGAGCCGCGATCTGAATGTAAAATTACAGACGCAGAATCTGATTTCTGCCACAGTGCCATCAGCACGGCTTGTACCACTAACTGCGTTTCCATTGCGTGACTCATGGACCAGCCAACAACTAGGCCATTGTGAAGATCGATGATCACGGCAAGATACAGCCAACCTTCGGCTGTGCGGATATAAGTGATATCGGTTACCCACTTTGCATTAGCTGTCTTAGCGGTAAAATCGCGTTGCAGATGATTCAGAACATGATCCGGTCGAGCACTGGATGGTTTCTTTTTCCAGCGGCGCAATGCTGGAATACCCTGAATCCCGTCAGCCTTCATAATTCGGGCGACACGATTGAGGCTACAGGTTTCTCCTTGGTAGCGAAGATCTTCCCAGATACGAGGGCTGCCGTGTACCCCGTCACTGCTTTGATGCAGCTGATGGATTTTGCGAGCCAGCCTGGCGTTATCTTGTTGTCTGGCGCTGGGCTTCCGACCACACCACTCATAATAACCACTGCGTGATACGCACAGTAAACGGCACATCATGGTGACGGAGAATGCTTCGCGGCAGCGCTCAATCATGCGGAACTTCATTTGGGATGTTTGACGAAGTACGCTGCCGCTTCTCTTAAAAAATCTCTTTCCCTCTTCACTTGAGCCAGCTCTCGCTTCAGCTGAGATATTTCCTCATCACGAGGGCTTCCCTGGCCGGTAAATGCTTGCTTTGCGGGTTCATTTGATTCTTTGATCCAGCGACGCAGCATGGTGTTATTGATACCGAGGTTTCGGGCAACCTCTGTAACGCTGGTATGTGACTGCTGCGCCAGTTGCACCGCTTCTTGTTTGTATTCTTTCGAGTATTGTCTGCGTGACATAAAACACCTCTAAGGGGGGATTATCCACTCTTATCTAGGTGTCCGCTAGTTCGGGGTAAAACCAGTTCATGCTCTTGCTGAGCTAGATGAAAGCATTGGGGAGAATATAGTTCCTTTTTTTGATTACCCTAAGAAGCAGAGTGGCGATAAAGCCGAAGATATTGGCAATGCTATTATTCGCCTCGAAAAAAAGTTCAAGAAGTATCTCGGTGGGCTCAAAGAATTCTACTTTGATGTATATGATCTTGATGATGGGCTAGATATTGAAGGTGATCATTTATATTCCTTTCTTTTGTTGACATTTTCAGACTTTCCGCTTGTTCCTGTTGTATCTATAGATCGAAGTGAGGATCATCTGAATGGCGTGATTAAGGGAAAAGAGAAAGGGGTAGTATCATCAAATTATGTGGCTTTTAGGGTGACGCCTGAGGACTTTCAGAATTTTGATGCAGTAATCGAAGATATAGAAGATATGCTGAATCCAGTATTTTCTCTTTTTGAGATGGTGGATTTGATTTTTGATTGTAGAGTTTGTTCAAATTTGAATTCTGAGAAGTTATCCAAACAGATAGATGCTTTCACCAAGAGATTCGTATCATCCTACCCTGTTAGAAGGGTTGTTGTATCTGGTTCCTCCATCCCTGCTTCAGTGGCGGAAGTTCTCTCTTCAAATAGTGAGGAGTATGTCGAAAGGGTAGAGGTTGATATTTTTAGTGCTGCCGTAAGCTTGGGTGCAGCCCAGTATGTGTTTGGCGATTATACTACGATAAGTCCGGATTACTCTGACGCAGATATTCCTGGAGATCAGATGCAGGGGCGAATTACGGCGAAGTTCATTTATTCATTTAAAGGACAGCATTACTTTATTCGAGGGGGGTCTTTAAAGACAAGGGGGCGAGATCAATACTACGATCTTGCAGAAGTTCTTTGTTCCAAAGATTTTTTTCGAGGGCCTGAATACTCTATGGGCGATGCTTATTTTTATGAAAAAAGCTGTAGGGAGGGTGGTCAGTGCTGGGTGAATACTGTTATCAAACCCTCTATTAATGCGCATATATCATATGCTGTTAAGGATTTTCTAGCAGATTGCCTTCTCTAGTTCCCGAGTTACAAGTAAGTCACAGATGTTGCTGCTTAGCTCAATTTTTTTCTTATTGCTAGAAATTAGTTGAGCTAAGAAATCTCGTGGCTTTCTCTTATGTTTCTGTTCGTCCAGTATAGAGAGCATTTCACTCTTCCAGAGCGTTAATAAAGCCATTTCCTTGCAGAACTCTGGGTTTACTTTTGCTCCTCGGATATGCCTGAATCTCAAGTTCGATGTACTATCTTCAGTAGCAATCATAATTCCCCAGAAACCAGGGCAAATAGCTAACGCTTTTTCTAAGTGGTTTTGAGTTGTTACAAGGGTGATCTTCCTGAATGAAGAGTTGTAGTACCTACCTTGTGTAAGTACGCGTTCAACTTTGTCGGTACTGCCTTTAATTTCATAGCAGTGGGCTTCATTGTAAAGAGCTACCACGTCAGCAATAGCATTGCCATTGCAGACATGGAGTTCATCGATAATGGCTTTGGGCTTCGAAGGTTGGTTCTGTAATTTAACTTTCAGGGCGGTTCTGATTCTTTGATCATTTAACTTCATACTCCCCCCTTTTTTCTTCTTTTTACCGACTTAGAAACTTATCTGAATTATATGCGATCAGCTCCGATTTATCGATGTGCTAGTTCAAATACTAGCAAGATGAACTTATCGGTTTGCTAGAGCAGTCGAATCTATCTTGGGGCAATGCAGCCCTGATAAATGCTGACTTTTTGATCTGTTGTGAGCTTGAGACGGAACGTGAATAGTAGAAGGCTGGGGTTACACAGTTGTCAATCCTGAGAGAACTGTCTTGGAGATACCGAATGACTTTAACTTGCTGATTTGTATGGTGAAAATGGTGGGCCCGCCCAGACTTGAACTGGGGACCTGCCGATTATGAGTCGGATGCTCTAACCAACTGAGCTACGGGCCCTTAAAGAAAGGTGGCTGTGATAGCCAGTGGGCATTATAGGGGCCTTGCGCGAACGACGCTACCCCTTTGATTTCAAATAAAAAAGCCCGGCAGGGCCGGGCTGTGGGAGTCACTAAATAATGCTGTGCAGCTCTGCACGAAATGACAAGGTAGTTGAGCCTGTGCTTCTAGCTACTCGCGCCCTGCGGGGAGCGCCAGCGAACTCCGACTCGTTGTCGCCACTATTTGCTGTAGCTGGCTAGAGCGGCACAGTGGCTTCGTGATTCGAAGCCCGCTGGTGCACCAGAGCAAGCCCCGAATTATTCAGTCACTCCCAGTTATTACTCGTCAATAAAGCTTCGCAAGTGGTCAGAGCGGCTAGGGTGGCGCAATTTGCGCAGGGCCTTAGCTTCGATCTGACGAATACGCTCACGCGTTACGTCGAACTGTTTGCCGACTTCTTCCAGCGTGTGGTCGGTATTCATGTCGATACCGAAGCGCATGCGCAGAACCTTGGCTTCACGTGCCGTTAAGCCAGACAATACCGAGCGAGTGGCATCGGTCAGGCCTTCAACGGTGGCGGTATCGAGTGGCGACTCAGATTGAGTGTCCTCGATAAAGTCGCCCAGGTGCGAATCTTCGTCGTCGCCGATGGGGGTTTCCATCGAGATCGGCTCTTTGGCAATTTTCAGCACTTTGCGGATTTTGTCTTCCGGCATGTCCATGCGCTCGGCCAGTTCTTCTGGCGTTGGCTCACGACCCATTTCTTGCAGCATTTGCCGTGAAATACGGTTTCAGCTTGTTAATGGTTTCGATCATGTGCACTGGAATACGGATGGTGCGCGCCTGGTCCGCAATGGAGCGGGTGATGGCCTGACGAATCCACCAAGTGGCGTAAGTTGAGAACTTATAACCACGGCGGTATTCGAATTTATCCACCGCTTTCATCAAGCCGATGTTGCCTTCTTGAATCAGATCCAGGAACTGCAAACCACGGTTGGTGTATTTTTTCGCAATCGAAATCACCAGACGCAGGTTGGCTTCCACCATTTCTTTTTTGGCACGACGAGCACGTGCTTCGCCAATGGAAACGCGACGGTTAACTTCTTTAATGTCTGGAATGATCAAGCCAACACGGTCTTCAACGGCTTTGATTTTCTTCTGCGCGCGGAAAATCTCCAGCTTGTAGGTGTCGAGCTTGTCAGAATACTTATGGCCGGCGGCAATCAGGTCTTCAACCCATTGGTTGTTGACTTCGTTGCCTGGGAAGCTGCCAATAAAATCTTTGCGTGCCATGCCGCATTTGCGCGTCATCATGACCATGATCTGGCGCTCTTGCGCACGGATTTGGTCGAGTGCTTCGCGGGCGTCGCTCACCAGCTGGTCGAAGTATTTCGGCGTCAGCTTGATAGGTGCAAAGCGCTCGGCCAGTAACGCCAATGCTTCTTCTGCCTGCTTGCTGGCGCGGCCGTGTTTTTCGATGGCAGCGTCGACAGCGGTGTGCGCGTCTTTGATTTCATCAAAGCGACGAATGACTTCGGTCAAGTCGATGCCGCTTTCTTCTTCTTCTTCGCTGTCGTCGTCATCGTCAGACACGTTGTCAGCGGCTTCGGCTTCTGGACCAGACTGTGGGCCAGGTGCCGGGGTTTCATCTGATGGGTCGATAAAACCACTAAAGATGTCGCTGACTCGGTTCGGGTCTTCTTCTGCTTCTTGGAAAGCGTTCAATACAATGCGTACGGCACCCGGGTAGTAAGCCAGGGCCGACATAACTTCACGAATGCCTTCTTCAATACGTTTGGCGATAACAATTTCGCCTTCACGGGTCAGCAGCTCAACGGTACCCATTTCACGCATGTACATGCGCACTGGGTCGGTGGTGCGACCAACGTCAGATTCTACCGATGCCAGTGCGGCAGCGGCTTCTTCGGCGGCTGCATCGTCGGCGGCTTCATTAAACAGTGATTCGCCATCAGGTGCGTTTTCGGACACCGGAATACCGATGTCGTTAATCATACGGATGATGTCTTCCACCTGATCCGGATTCGCAATATCATCCGGCAAGTGGTCGTTAACCTGTGCAAAAGTGAGGTAGCCTTGCTCCTTACCTTTGGCAATCAGTTCTTTCAAACGGGATTGTTGGGTGTTCGCTGACATAGAAGCCCTGTGTTCCGTATTGTGAGGCGCAGAAAAGCGCGGAAGTATAACTTTTAACCGCTCTTTAGGCCAGCCGTGCCTGAGGAATGTTCCCGACTATTGCCCTGTCATAAAGGGCGCGAGGCTCGATCGTATCGGTTCGGGTGCGGTTGGTGGCTGTCAGGTCGTCGGTGTTGTCCGGCTTTTGTTGCCGACCAGTGAAATATAGGGGCGCTAAAAGAGATTTCAAGGTGGCAAGTACGGGTTCGTGGTCCTGTATTAACGCTGATAAATCGATGTGCGTTTGCGGTGACGCTGGTGGCGCTCTTTGCTGAGCTGGCGCAAGCGCTGTTTTTCGTCATCGCTTAGCGGCGTGTGGGCAGCCAACTTGGCTTGCAGCTGCTGCCATTCAGCATCGAGGCGCCGTGTATCCATTCTTTCTAATGCATGTTTGATCGCGCTGGCGCTGGCCAGTTGTTGCTGTTGTTCCGCTTGCTCGGCCAGTTGTTTGAGTTCGTCCTGATAGGGTGAGCCGGTCCATTGAATAATCACCCCGATGCTGTCCTTTTGTGGCGACTGATGCAATTTGCGAATCACCTCCATCAGCAGGCGTTCATATTCGCTCTGTGCCTCGGTATCGGGCAGGGTCAAGCCGTTAGCCAGTGCTGGCTGCACCAATAGACTGCACAATGCCTGGCGGGCGCCAACATCCTGCGGCCGACTCATGGCGGGTGGCTCTGGCGGTATGGCGTGCGCCTCGTGCTCCATGGGGGGCGGTTCTTCCGTCGGCTGCTGAGCGGCTTGCTGCTCCAGCTTTTGCAAGGCATGGCTGGCGACGCCGGTTTCGTTTTGCAGCTGTTGCTTCATTAAATCGCGCAGTGCACCTTGTGGTAGGCGCGCAATCAGCGGTGCAGCAAGTTGGTCAAAGCGGGCCTTGCCATCCAGGGTGTCAAAGTCGACCTGTTGCTTGAGGTGTTTGAATAAAAATTCGGGCAAATGCTCAGAGGCATTTAGACGCTGTTCAAAGGCGTCTTTGCCTTCTCGTCTGACCAGTGAATCTGGGTCTTCGCCATCCGGCAAAAACAAAAAGCGCGCTTGGCGACCGTCTTCTAATACCGGCAATACGGTTTCCATGGCGCGCGCTGCGGCGTTGCGCCCGGCATCGTCGCCGTCAAAGCAAAAAATCACTTCCGGCACGATGCGAAACAAGCGCAATAAATGATGCTCGCTGGTGGCGGTGCCCAAGGTGGCCACGGCGTAATGAATGCCGTATTCGGCCAGTGCTACAACGTCCATGTAGCCTTCCACAATCACGAAGCGGGTCAGCTTTTGACGTATTTTTCGGGCTTCAAATAGCCCATACAGCTCGCGATTTTTCTGGAATACCGGTGTCTCTGGTGAGTTCAGGTATTTGGGTTTTTCATCGCCCAGAACTCGTCCGCCAAAGGCGATGGTGCGTCCGCGCTGATCACGAATAGGAAACATAATGCGATCGCGAAAGCGGTCGTAGCAGCGGCCATCTTCTTTTTCGATCAGCATGCCGTTGCTAATCAGTTGGCGCTGGCGTTCTTTGTCGTCGTTGACCAGGGCTTGCATCAGGTTGTCCCAACCGGGTGGGGCGTAACCAATGGCAAAAAACTTAGCGGCTTTGCCAGATAAGCCACGTTGTTGCAAATAGTCGATGGCGCGCTGGCGCTCTGGGTGCTGACGCAGCATGTGCTGAAAAAACTGACTGGCGTCTTGCAGGCGCTCATACAGCGGTTGGTTTTGCTGCTGTTGGCGTACCAGTTGATCATTTTGCTCGCGCGGCACTTGCAGGCCGGTTTGCTCGGCCAGTTTTTCCACCGCATCGGGAAAGCTTAGGCCGTCAAATTCCATCACAAATTTGAGGGCGCTGCCGGAGGCGCCGCAGCCAAAGCAATAATAAAACTGCTTGTCTGGGCTGACGGTAAAGGAAGGCGTGTTTTCGTTATGAAAAGGGCAGCAGGCTGAGTAGTTTTTGCCGGTCTTTTTTAATTTAACGCGGCTATCGACCACATCGATCACGTCGACGCGGGCAAGCAGCTCATCAATAAAAGATTGCGGTATACGACCGGCCATAAAGAATGCTTACTGAGACACAAGGTTAAACAGAATACGGTGCTTGGCGAGTGTCGGCAAAGCTTGGGCGCCGAATGATGCAGAGGAGCCCTTGATTTTATGACGGCAAGACAAACGACAAAAGCGCTAGCGGTAAACCGCTAACGCTTTTGATAGCCTGCACAGGGACAGGATTTATCCCAGTTGCGACTTAACCAGTTGGCTGACCTGTGCCATATCGGCACGACCTTGCACTTGTGGTTTGAGGATGCCCATGACTTTGCCCATGTCCTGCATTCCTGCAGCACCGGACTGTGCAACGGCATCAGCCACCAGTTTGGCCAACTCTTGTTCGCTCAGAGACTCTGGCAAATACTCAGCGATGACATCAATTTCCTGTTGCTCAACAGCGGCCAGTTCTTCTCGGCCTGCCTCTTGATATTGAGCAATCGAATCACGACGTTGTTTGACCATTTTATCAAGAATGGCCAGCGCGCGTTCATCGGTGATCTCAACTCGTTCATCCACTTCAACGCGTTTGAACTCAGCTGTGATCAGACGCAAGGCACTCAAGCGGGGCTTATCTTTCGCCCGCATGGCGTCTTTGACTGCGTCTTTAATGGTTTGAACCAAAGTACTCATGAGCGTCTCCCTGTTCTCAGTTCAGGCAAAAAACTGATTAGTACAGGCGAGTCATCTTGCGCTGTTCGCGCTGCAACTTCTTCAGGTGACGCTTAACAGCAGCGGCTGCTTTGCGCTTACGTACCCAAGTTGGCTTCTCATAGTGCTCACGACGACGTACTTCAGACAGTACACCGGCTTTTTCACAAGAACGCTTGAAACGACGCAGTGCTACGTCGAATGGCTCGTTTTCTTTCACTTTTACAGCTGGCATCCAATCACCTTATCTATAAGTGTTCGTTCATTGGGGGAACCACGACCCCCAGTTAGAGGGCGGGCATTCTAAAGAGTTTGGCTAAGGATTGCAAAACCTCTGCGTGGATTTTAACCGCTTGGCCGCGTATCATTGCCGCCCTTGCAGATATCGGGGGCCTGTATGCGGGTATTGGGGCTGGAAACCTCCTGTGATGAAACAGGAATTGCGCTGTACGACAGCGAACATGGCCTGCTGGGCCATCGCGTGTATTCGCAGATTCATGTGCACGCCGAATACGGTGGCGTGGTGCCAGAATTGGCCTCGCGTGACCACATTCGCAAAGCACGGCCGCTGATTAATGAAGTGTTGGCCGAAGCTGGCTTAACGCTGCAGCAGGTAGATGGCATCGCCTTTACCTCTGGCCCTGGCTTGGTCGGCGCGCTGTTGGTGGGCGCTTGCATTGGCAACAGCTTGGCCTGGGCGCTGAATATTCCTGCCATTGGTGTGCACCACATGGAAGGCCATTTATTGGCGCCCATGCTGGAAGAAGAACAACCTGACTTTCCTTTCATTGCGCTGTTAGTCTCGGGTGGTCACACCCAGTTGGTCAAAGTAGAAGGCATAGGCCGCTACGAGCTGCTGGGTGAATCGCTGGACGATGCCGCCGGCGAAGCCTTCGATAAAGCCGCCAAAATGATGAATTTGCCTTACCCTGGGGGCCCTGCACTGAGTGCCTTGGCCGATCAGGGTGATGCGCAGCGCTTTGCCTTTCCGCGCCCAATGACCGACCGCCCAGGGCTGGATTTCAGCTTCAGTGGCCTGAAAACCTTTACCCGCACCACCATTCTCAATTGCGCCGTCGACGGTGTTTTGGCCGAGCAGGATAAAATCGACATTGCCGCCGGTTTTCAGGCTGCCGTGGTCGATACCCTGGCGATCAAATGCAAGCGCGCGATGCAGCAAACCGGTGTAAATCGCTTGATCATCGCCGGCGGTGTCGGCGCTAACCGTCAGCTGCGCGCCAAGTTGCAAACGACGGCGCAGCAGATGGGCGGGCGTGTCTATTATCCCCGGCCGGAGCTGTGTACGGACAATGGCGCCATGATTGCCTATGCCGGCACGCAACGACTGCTGGCGGGCCAGTACAGCGATTTGGCGGTTCAAGTGGTACCGCGCTGGCCGCTGACCGATTTGCCGGCGGTGAACTGATGGACAGCGTGTTTATTCACGGCTTAAGCGTGGATGCGGTGATTGGCGTATTTGAGTGGGAAAAACAGCTGCAGCAGCCGCTGATTTTTGATCTGGAAATGGCCTGGGACATTCGCCAGGCGGCCGCCACCGATGATTTGCAATACGCGCTCAATTATCAGGCGGTCACTGAGTTCATCGAGCACTTTGTTGGCAGCCAGCAGTTTGAGTTGTTGGAAACCTTACTGGAGCAGTTGGCGGTGGGGTTGCGCCAGCAGTTTGCCATTCCCTGGTTGAGCATTCAGGTGCAAAAACCGGCGGTGGTGCCGCAGGCGCGAGCCGTGGGGCTAAAAATAGAGCGTGGAGACAAGCCATGAGTCAGCGCATTTTTCTCGGCCTGGGCTCCAACATTGATGCCGAGCGCCACTTGCGCCAAGGCATTGATACATTGGCGCAGCGCTACCGCTTAATACAGGAATCACCCTGGTACGCCTCACCTGCGGTGGGTTTTGATGGCCCTGAGTTTATTAACTTGGTGGTGGTCATAGAGACGAGCGATTCACCGGCGGCCTTGGCTAAGGCGCTAAAGCAGATAGAGTTCGATTTTGGTCGTCCCAAAAACGCCAGCAAGTACTCCTCGCGCGCCCTCGATATCGACATCTTATTGATCGACGATCTGTGCGGCAGCTGGCCCACCGACTACGGCACCCTGACACTGCCACGCGATGACATTTGGCGTTATGCCTTTGTGTTGCGTCCGCTGTTAGACATTGCCCCACACACGCACTGTCCATTGCGTCAACAACCTTTGAGCTTGGACTGGCCCGCCCTGAGCGAGCAGCCGTTGCGGCAGCTGACGCCAGCGTGGCAGCCCTGCAGCGCTCAGGCTTGAGCGCGCCACGCCTTTAACACCTGTAGGCGCGCTTGCTGCACCGCTTGGCCAATCTCTGGGCCTTTCATTTCTGGCGTGATGACATCTTGGGTCTTAATCGCACTGGCGCAATCCAATGCCTGCTGGCAGTAATCGCGCTGTGGATAATCGCATTGCTCCAGCCCGGTACGGCCGCGGGCGTCACACTGGCAAGCCAGCAAAAACTCGGCAAAGCGCTCTGGCCGGCGCCAAGCGTCGGTTTGTTGAAACAGCTTCAATAGAGTCTCAGGCCGCAGTTCAAAGGCGCGATGCACATGGGTGTGAAACTCGGTGGTGAGTTCCGCCAGTTTTTTCAGCTCGTTCGGTACCTTTAGCCGTTGCTGCAATGCTTTCAGCGGTTTTAAACCGCGCTTCTCGTGACCGTGGTGCTTAGGCCATTCGCTTGCTGGTGTGAGCGCCTTGCCAACATCATGGGTCAAGGCCGCCCAGCGCACTGCAAGGCTGGCGTCTGCATCGACGGCGGCTTGCAGGCACAGTAAGGCGTGAATGCCACAGTCGATTTCAGGATGGTGTTGCTCCGGCTGGGGAACGCCAAATAAACGCGCCAGCTCGGTAAACCAAACGCTTAGGGCGCCACAGTCTTGCAGTACCTGAAAATAGGTCGGTGGGTGCTGATCGAGCAGGGCGCGCTGGGTTTCTTGCCACACACGCTCGGCGACAAGGTGCTCCAGCTCGCCGTTGGCACACATTTGTTGCATCAGCGCTTGGGTTTCTGCAGCGATGGTAAAGCCCAGGGGCTGTAAGCGGGCGGCAAAGCGCGCAACGCGCAACACACGCAATGGATCTTCGGCAAACGCATCGGATACATGGCGCAGCACTTTATTGTGCAGGTCGCGCTCGCCGCCGTAAGGGTCGATCAGTTGCTGCTGATCATCAAGGGCCATGGCGTTGATGGTGAGGTCGCGGCGCAGCAGGTCTTGCTCAAGGGTGATATCAGGGCTAAAGCGACAGTCAAAGCCTTGATAGCCCTGGCCGGTTTTGCGCTCGGTGCGCGCTAGGGCGTATTCTTCGTGCGTCTCGGGGTGCAGGAACACCGGAAAGTCTGCACCTACTTGCTGATAGCCGGCGCTGAGCATGTCGTCGACGGTGGCACCCACCACGACCCAATCACGGTCTTTTACCGCACGTTGCAACAGGCGGTCACGCACGGCACCGCCGACCAGATAAATCTGCATAGCACTCTCTTTGTACTCATAAAAACGGCCGCAGATGCGGCCGTGGCAGTGTAGCGGCGAGCGCTAGAAGTAGAAACCGGTTTCCAACGCGACGCCGGCTTCTTTTTCCAGTTTGGAGGGATTGGCCATGGCGGCAACATCCAAGTGAATGCCAAAGGGGGATATACCAAAACCGAGCGACACCACGTCGGAGTCGGTGGCGGCAATGTTGGCTCGGTAGCCACCTCGCAATTGCACGGTATCCCACAGGTCAAACTCGGCACCGAAGGCAATGTATTGAGTAGGGTCTTCGTAGGCGACGGGATCGTTTTCGAGTAAGTCCAGATCCAGCGCTAAGGTGGTGGTATCGTCGCTGTAAGCCAGGCCCGCTCGGTACTGCGGATCGAGGCTGACACTGCCTCCCTCGACCACGGCCAGCTCATCGCCAATAATGCCGGTGCGTACCGGCGCGCTTTGATAGTCATAGTCGCCGCCTAATAGGTTTTTGATGACAAGGCCAGCGGTCAGACTGTCGTCTGGACCAAAGCGCATGGAGGCGCCGACGTCCAGATTGAAGGAGGAGTAGTCTTCACGTGTGTCTTCAAAGTCATCGATCTCGATTTCTTCTTCGTTATCGACTTCAGACACATAATGATAGGTCGAGATTTTTTGTAGCTTAGGCGTGATGCCAATGGCGACAGGGTATTCTGCCAAGGTGAACTCGCGTGAAAAGGACACGCCGACTTCGGCGATGGTGGCGGCAATGATTTCTACGCGTGAGTCTAAGTCTGGGTCGGCAGCGTTATCGGTGAGCTGGCCATTGCGGAAAATTTCAACGCCTTGATCCGAGGTGTAATCAAACCCAAGCACTTCTTCTAAGTCTTGCTCCAGATCGGGCACACCATTGTTATCGTCATCGCGGTTCAGCTCGGCGAGCAAAATAACTTCTGGCGTTGCACTGCCCTGGGCACGTTCGACGGTGCGCCCGACATCGGCGTTGATGTCACGCGCAAGCTGAGAGTATTCCAGTCCCGCTGGCGCGTAGGCATCGATTAAACCAAGGTCGTTGTCAGAGAACAGCGCCCGGCCGGAAAACAGCGCATGGCCGCGAACACTGACCGCTGCCGCAAAATCCTTACTGGGAAAGGCCATCGCTGCCGAGGCGCCCAGGCGTCCACTCACCGGATGACCAGAAATTGAGCGCAACGCGCCGCTGAGCTGGCCGGCGACGTCATCGACGTCTCGTAAGCTGTCTTGCACGTCATCCAGTGCTTTATCCAGATTGGAGCTGGCCGTCGACAGATCCTCTAGGCGTTCATCGACATTCAGTGTGCCGTTAAGCGCCTGCTGCACGGCCACATCAAAGGCGCGCACGGCTTGGTCTAGGGCATCGATGTGCTCCTCAAAGCCAGCCATTTGGCTCTCACCGTCCAATAAGCGCTCAAGCTCGGGTTGCAGATCATCACTGATTTCTTCGGCGGTCGAGGCCAGCTCTTCTTGATCACGAACCTGAACGCCCAGTTGTGGAAAAATCAGGGCGAAGTCGTCTTCTGCATCTGCCTGAGACAGCAACGACGGGTTGTAGGCCGGCGCGTGAGCACGCTGAGCACTGGCCACGCCAGTTTGTCCCATGGCCATGCCACGGGCATCCAGCGGCATGAATGGCGCTGCTTGGGCAATAGGAGTGGCGAGCACAATGGCGGTGGTCAGGAGCGAGGGTCGAAACATGGTGATGATCCTTGGTGTTTTATCCTGCTGTCAGCTTAGTCGCTTAACGCGATGGCTGTCAGTTGGCTAGCTCACACCGTGGCAGTCTGACACGGGAGAAATCGAAAGATCGCTCAATATTTATGGTTTGCCGCCGATAGCTAGTGCAGATGAGATGACGTTAGGAGAAACCCGATGAAATGGTCCCTTGCACTGTTATCGGCGACCGCGGTCGCGCTGACGGGTTGCTCTGGGTTGTTGATGAACGATCAACAGCAGCAGGGTCCGAATGCTTTTTTTCAGCCGGTGGAGCAACAAGCAGACCCGATTGCGCCCATGACGCTGCGCGTGGTGGGGTACGGCGCGATTGAGCACAACAAAAAACAAAGCGCGGTACAGCGTCGGTTGATGGGTATTCGCGCCTCCAAAATTGATGCCTTTCGCACGATGGCGGAACGGGTTTATGGCATGCAGTTATCAGGCTCTACCACGGTGCGCGATATGGTGGTGCAGAATGATCGCTTTCGCACCTATGTCGATGCCTACATGCACGGCGCGCGGGTGATCTCCAGCGATATTCTGCCCGACGGCAGTGTCGAAACCGTATTGGAGATGACCATCGACCAAGGCTTCCGTAACTGCTTGCAAACCACCGACCGGCAGCGCTTTCACGTTGATTGCCGGGTACCGCTGACCAATAACAATCAGTACGCCGGTATGCAGAAGCGGCGCATTGAACAAGAAAACAGCAGCCCGGATAGCGGCTTTTACTTCATTGAATAGGAGGCTGAGCCATGTCTACACGGCTGATTATCATCATACTGTGGGCGGCAGCCAGCACCGTTCAGGCCTTATCGGTTGAAGTGGTTGGCCGGGCGGAGATTGGCAATTCCGTTTCTTACAGTCGCACCATGGCTCTGGAAGACGCCATGCAACGCGCCAGCTTGCGCGCTGGTGCGCAGGTCAGCAGCACCCAGCTGATGAGCAAGGGCGTGGTGGAACAAGACGATGTGCGCATTTCCAGCAGCTCGCGGTTAAGCAATGTCGAAGTGCTGTGGGAAGATCAACGCGACGGCCTGTATGAGGTCGCCATTAAAGCGGATGTTTCACCACAGGCTATGTGTCCGGCCAGTACACAGCGTTATCGCAAAGCGATTGCTGTGGCAGGGTTTGGCCTGGCGAATCCAACCGAGGCCTCGATGGGAGATCTGCACAACGTAGAGCAGGCGTTGCCCAGGGTGTTGGTTAACAGCTTAAACGGTCGCGGTGCGATTCATGCTTTTGATGCGACTCGAGTCAGCTTGTATCAAAACCCGCGTCGCGCACCGTCGACGGAGACCGCCCAGCAGCGCTTAACCACTTCCGTTGCGTTGGCCACCCAGCTCGGTGCTCAGTACGTGGTATCAGGCGTGGTGCGCAGCCTGGCGATGGTCGGAGAGGCCGGTGATTATGCCCGCCAGGGAGACAGTTGGCTGACCTTGATGGGCTTCGATGACGACGATCGCCGGCGCCAGTTTGTCGTCGATGTATTTGTTCACGATGGTTTAAGCGGCGCGATGTTGTTCCAGCGCTCTTATTCTACGGAAGGCGAATGGACGGCTGCCAGAACCGCCCGGCCAGGGTTTGCATCGCCGAAGTTCTGGCAAACACCCTATGGCGGAGAAGTACGCAACCTGTTGTCTGGCGTCATCGACGACATTGATGAAGTGCTGCGTTGTCAGCCATTTATGGCGCGCATTGTCAAAGCACGCGGTCACCGCCTACACATTGAAGCCAGTGCAGGGGCTGGAATTCGCCCAGGGGACACCTTCAAAGTGTATCGGACCGGAACATTTTATAACCTCGACCTAGAGCAACGCACCGAGTTAACCGATATGGCGACGGAAGTGGTGGTCAAACAGGTTCAGCCGCAATTTGTGGTGGCAGAAATGCAATTAACTGCCGAGCATTTGGCCATCCAGCGAGATGACATGGTGATTGCTTGGTAATAAAAAACGGCCTCATGAAGAGGCCGTTTTTTATCGATATGGATGATCATCAAATGTCATCCACACTCATCGCCGGGCAGCTAAAGCGTTTGATCATGCGATCGCCCTGGTAGCTTTCTAGGTGAATATCAAAGCCCCATAAAAAGTGCAGATGCTTGAGCACTTCATGCACATCTGACGACAGCGGTCGGTTGTCCATCATGGTATGACGCAAGGTCATCGAGCGATCACCTTGGACATCCACTGAAACCACCTGAATGTTGGGCTCGCGCACAGATAAGTCGTATTGACGTGCCAACATATCACGCACAGTACGATAGCCGCCGTCGTTGTGAATGGCTTCGACTTTGTAGTGGGATTTTTCATCATCATCATTCAAGCTGAATAGATGGAACTCCCGAATTAATCGGGGTGACAAAAACTGCTGGATAAAGCTTTCGTCTTTAAAGTTTCGCATGGCAAAGTCGAGGGTTTTTAACCAGTCGCTGCCGGCAATGTCAGGGAACCATTCTTTATCTTCGTCGGTAGGATTCTGGCAAATGCGCTGTAAGTCCCGGAACATGTTGAACCCGAGGGCGTAGGGGTTGATGCCACTAAAGTAAGGCGAGTCAAAGTCCGGCTGAAAGACCACATTGGTGTGTGACGTCAAGAACTCCATAATAAAGCCGTCACTGACTTTGCCCTGATCGTACAAGTAGTTCAGCAGGGTGTAGTGCCAGAATGTGGCCCAGCCCTCATTCATCACCTGGGTTTGCCGTTGTGGATAAAAATACTGCGAAATTTTTCGCACAATGCGTATCAACTCGCGCTGCCACGGCTCCAATAACGGGGCGTTTTTCTCTAGGAAGTACAGCAGATTTTCTTGGGGTTCTTCTGGGAATCGACGCCGCTTTTCGGGTGCGTCGTCGGATTGTTTTTGTGGCAAGGTGCGCCATAAATCATTCACTTGTTGCTGCAGAATGCTCTCACGCTCTTGCTGGCGTGCTTTTTCTTCTGCTGCAGAAATGGGTTTGGGTCTGCGGTAGCGATCCACGCCATAGTTTTGTAGAGCATGGCAAGCATCGAGAATACGTTCTACTTCCTCTTGGCCATGGCGCTCCTCGCATTGACGTACATAATGTTTAGCAAACAACAGGTAGTCGATGATCGAGCCGGCATCCGTCCAGGTACGAAACAGATAATTGCCCTTAAAAAAAGAGTTGTGGCCATAGCACGCATGGGCAATGACCAATGCTTGCATGGGTAGGGTGTTCTCTTCCATCAGATAGGCAATACAGGGGTCTGAGTTGATCACGATTTCGTAGGCTAGGCCCATTTGCCCGCGTTGGTAGCCTTTTTGGGTGGACAAAAACTGTTTGCCGTAAGACCAGTGGTTATAGCCAATAGGCATGCCCACAGATGAATAGGCATCCATCATTTGCTCAGCACTGATGACCTCAATCTGGTTGGGATAGGTATCCAGTCCAAAGTGTTCGGCAGCTTTGGCAATTTCCGCGTCGTAACGCTCCAGCAGCTCGAAGTTCCAGTCAGATTCGGTAGAGATATAGTCGCTCATGTCTCGCTCCTAACTCGCCTGCTGATATTCTTTGCGTGCGAATAGCTCACGAAACACCGGATAAATATCTCCGGCATCACGAATCTGAGCCATAGCAAACTGATCACCATGTTGCGCTTGCACGCCTTTGTAAGCTTCCCACAGCGCTTGATGGTGATTGGGAGTGATTTCGATGTAAGCGAAGTACTGAACCTCGGGCAATAATTGCTGTTCGAGAATCTGTGAGCACAGTGGCGAATCATCATCCCAGTTATCGCCATCGGAAGCTTGCGCGGCATAAATATTCCATTCGCTGCTGTTGTAGCGTTCTGCGACGACTTTCTGCATCAGCTTGAGTGCACTGGAAACGATGGTGCCGCCGGTCTCGCGTGAATAGAAAAACTCTTGCTCATCGACCTCTTTGGCACTGGTATGGTGACGAATAAATACCAGTTCTATGTGGTCGTAATTTTTCTCTAGGAATAGGTACAGCAAAATATAAAAACGTTTGGCAATGTCTTTGACGTCCTGAGTCATGGAGCCAGAAACATCCATCAAACAAAACATCACTGCTTTACTGCTCGGGACTGGCACTTTGACCTGGTTGCGATAGCGTAGGTCTAACTCATCGATAAATGGCAAAGCTTTTAAGCGTTTTTGCAGCTCGGTGATTTGCTCATCAAGCGCGCTTATCAAAGCAGGATCGTTGTTGCCTTGCTCTAGCAATGTTTGCTTCTCTTCCTCCAGTTGGCGAATTTTTCGACGTTTTCCTGCGCCCATGCCAATGCGGCGTGCATGGGCGTTGCGTAATGACCGTACAATGGCCAAGTTGTTGGGCGTGCCTTCAGAAACAAAGCCGGCCCGCATGGGCTTAAACTCTTTGGATTGGCTCAGGGTTTTTTTCACCATGTTAGGCAGTTCGAGATCATCGAATAGATAATTCAGAAACTCTTCTTTGGTGATGAAAAAGGTAAAGTCATCTTCACCGTCACCCTGGTTGCTTGCCTGACCACTGCCGCTACCAGAGCCTCCGCCTTGATTGGGTCTTTCCAGCTCATCGCCGGTGTTGAACTCTTTATTACCAGGGAAGACTCGGTGCTGCTTTCCGCCCTGGCCGTGTGTGATCATGGGCTCGTTGATACTGCGGGTTGGAATGCTGATATCTTCGCCGCGCTCCATGTCTGTAATCGAGCGCTTATTGACGGCGTCCGACACGGCGCCCTTGATGTGTTCGCGGTAGCGCTTCAAAAAGCGCTGGCGGTTGACCATGCTCTTATTTTTGCCATTCAACCGACGATCAATGATGTACGACATCGACTCCCCCTTAAGGCCTGCCGCAAGTAGCGAAACAGGCCTGAGTCAGGGCTTTTGCCCCAGCGTTTATTGCGATTTGCGCACGCGCAAATACCATTCTGACAGTAAGCGAACCTGCTTCTCGGTGTAGCCGCGCTCGGTCATGCGAGCAACGAAGTCGTCATGCTTCTTCTGATCTTCAGAAGAGGATTTAGCAGAAAAAGAAATCACAGGCAGCAGGTCTTCTGTGTTGGAGAACATTTTCTTCTCAATCACAGAGCGCATTTTTTCGTAAGACTGCCAAGAAGGGTTGTTGCCATTGTTATTGGCGCGTGCCCGTAATACAAAATTAACGATTTCGTTGCGGAAGTCTTTAGGGTTGCTAATGCCTGCGGATTTTTCGATTTTCTCCAGTTCCTCATTGATCGCACTGCGGTCGAGCATTTCCCCGGTTTCTGGGTCGCGATATTCCTGGTCTTGGATCCAGAAGTCGGCATAGGTGACGTAGCGGTCAAAGATGTTTTGACCGTACTCAGCATAAGACTCGAGGTACGCTGTCTGAATTTCTTTGCCAATAAAGTTAACGTATTCCGTCGCCAAGTGCTCTTTGATGAAAGTTAAGTAGCGATTGTGCACTTCTTCAGGGAACTGCTCTTGCTCAATGGCCTGTTCCAGAACATACAGTAAGTGAACTGGGTTGGCTGCCACTTCGGTGGAGTCAAAGTTAAAAACTCGAGACAGAATTTTGAAAGCAAAGCGAGTAGAAATACCATTCATGCCTTCATCGACGCCAGCTCCATCACGGTATTCCTGAATAGATTTTGCTTTGGGGTCGGTGTCTTTAAGATTCTCGCCGTTATAAATGCGCATCTTAGAATAGATGCTGGAATTCTCCGGCACTTTTAGCCGCGATAATACCGTGAACTTGGCTAACATTTTTAACGTGTCTGGAGCACAATGGGCTGCTGCCAGCGAGCTATTTGCGAGTAGCTTCTCGTAGATGTTGACCTCTTCATCGACACGGACGCAATAAGGCACTTTAACGATGTAGACGCGATCGAGAAAAGCCTCATTATTTTTGTTGTTTTTGAAAGATTGCCACTCTGACTCATTGGAGTGCGCAAGAATAATGCCCTCATATGGCATAGCACCCATGCCCTCGGTGCCGTTGTAGTTGCCTTCTTGAGTCGCCGTCAGCAATGGGTGCAGCACCTTGATGGGTGCCTTAAACATTTCAACAAATTCCATCAACCCTTGGTTGGCACGGCAGAGGGCACCGGAGTAGGCGTATGCATCGGGGTCATCTTGGGCGTAATCTTCCAGTTTGCGAATGTCGACCTTGCCTACCAATGAGGAAATATCCTGATTATTTTCATCGCCCGGCTCAGTCTTAGCGACGCCAATTTGATCGAGTATGGAGGGGTAAAGTTTGACCACTTCAAACTTGCTGATGTCGCCACCAAACTCGTGCAAACGCTTAACGGCCCAGGGGGACATCACACGACCTAAGTAGCGTTTAGGAATGCCATAGTCTTCTTCAAGAATTTGGCTGTCTTCTTCCGGATCAAACAAGCCTAACGGTGATTCAAATACCGGAGAGCCTTTAATGGCGTAAAAAGGAATTTTTTCCATTAACTGCTTGAGGCGTTCGGCCAGTGACGATTTACCGCCCCCCACAGGGCCAAGTAAGTAGAGGATTTGCTTGCGCTCTTCGAGCCCTTGAGCGGCATGACGAAAGTAGGAAACGATGTTCTCCACCGCTTCTTCCATACCGTAAAACTCGGAAAAAGCCGGGTAGCGCTTGATCACCTTGTTCATGAAAATTCGACTGAGGCGCAAGTCTCGGGAGGTATCGACAACCTCCGGCTCGCCGATGGCAGCTAACATGCGTTCAGCTGCGGTGGCATACACCGAAGAATCTTGTTTGCACAATTCAAGGTATTGTTGGAGGGACATTACCTCTTCCTGCGTGGATTGGTATCTCTCCTGATAGCGGTTGAATACGCTCATGGTCCACCTCTCTCGATGACGATGTAGTCACGTTTTTACATAACGGCTCTAGGCAAAAATTCGATTATCTCTATTCAGTATGGTTCAGTTTTTCCCTGAACGACCAGTAATTTATGAATAAATTGAATATCGATCAGGTAACGTGTGTTCAGTTGTGGTCTATGGCCTAAAAATATAATGCATCGAACGTGCCGCAATGAACATCACGTGAAAAAAATAGGTGGGTATGGGCTATGAGCATAAAAAAACGGCACAAAGTGTGCCGGTTTATGGGGATGATTTTTGGCCGTTTACGTCAGCCTTTTTCGCATAGATCTGAGTGGCTGAGCTTCCACATTTCATAGCCACCGTCGAGGCTGTAGGCCTCACTGAAGCCTTGTCCGGCCAGGTACTGGGCAGCACCTTGGCTGGAGTTGCCATGATAACAGCAGACTATCACGGGCTTACTTTTGTCGGCTTGTGCCAGAAAGTCGTTGAGAATGTCGTTGTGCAAGGGTTGCGCGCCAGTGATGTGGCCGGCGGAATAACTCATGGCATCGCGGATATCCACTACAATCGCCTGCTTGCTTTCAATCATGGGACGGGCATCGCTAATGCTTAGGTGACGAAACTGATTCATTCAGGTCTCCGTTGGTGAAGCGGGTGAGCACTGACTCGAAACCATTGCTGGTCGTCCAAGCGCAGGGCTGACAGTTGTCCACCCCAGACGCAGCCGGTGTCCAGCGCAAAAATATCGTGGCAGTCTGTGCGGCCTTCCAAGGCGGCCCAATGGCCAAACAGTAGGCGAGTACCGGCACTCTGGCGTGGGTAACTAAACCAAGGGGCAAAGCCATCGGGCGCTTTGCCAACGCCTTCTTTGGCGTCCAAATTAAGGCGCCCTTGGGCATCAACAAAGCGCATGCGGGTCAGGTAATTGACGATCGAACGCTGGCGATCAATGCCTTCTAGGTCGTCTTTCCAGCAGTCAGGCTGATTGCCGTACATGGCGCCTAAGAAGCTCGCTGCGTCATCGCTGCGCAGTACGTGCTCAACTTCGCGAGCTAGCTGCTGTGCTTGTTCAATGCTCCATTGTGGGGGCAAGCCTGCATGGGTCATGCACCAGTTTTGTTCACAATGCAGCAGTGGCTGATGGCGTAGCCACTGTAGCAGTTGCTCGCCGTCGTCAGCATCGAAAATGGCTTGCAGCGTGTCCTTGCTCTTCAGGGTATGGCCGCCCATATGTACGGCGAGCAAGTGCAAGTCGTGATTGCCCAACACCACCGTGGCAACATCTTCTAACTGTTTGGCAAAGCGCAAGACCGCGAGTGAATCTGGGCCGCGATTAACCAAGTCGCCTGCCAGCCATAGGCGGTCTTGGGCTGGGTCGAATTGAATCAGCTCCAGTAACCGCTGTAACGAGTCGTAGCAGCCTTGAATGTCACCGATTGCATAGGTGGCCATAGTGCCCTCAGTTCAGTGCGTGTGGCATGGCAAGGGTGAAAACCGGAATGGTGGCATGAAACAACTCACCGTCGTCGGCTTCCATGACATAATAACCGCGCATACTGCCAACTTCGGTGCTGAGTACTGCACCGGAGGAGTAGTGATACGTTTCACCAGGTTCGATGGTCGGTTGCTCGCCAACCACGCCTTCGCCACTGACTTCTTGCACATCGGCATTGCCGTCGGCGATAAACCAGTGGCGCGTGCGCAAGGTGGCGGCTTGATCGCCGTGGTTGCTGATGGCGATGTGGTAGGCAAACACGTAGCGTTGCTCATCTTCTTCAGACTGGTCGGCTAGAAACTCGGCTTCTACCTCAATCTCAATGTTATTGCCGTCATTGCTCATGAACTTCTCCGTTGGCGCTGATGGCATCGGCGATGCGTACATACTCTTCCAGTGTAATGCGCTCCGGGCGCAAACTGGGGTCGATGCCCAGAGCGCTGATGTGTTCAGCGTCGATCAATGTCTTCAGTGTATTACGCAGAGTTTTGCGACGCATGCCAAATGCGTTGCGCACCACTTGCTCCAGCACTTTTACGTCTTGTGCTGGGTGCGGCAGCTGCTGGTGCGGCACCAGCCGGACAATGGCTGAGTCGATCTTGGGCGGTGGGTTAAACGACCCTGGTCCGACGATAAATAATGGCTCTACCCGGCAATAGTATTGCGCCATGATGCCCAAGCGGCCGTAATCTGAACTGCCGGGGGCGGCGGCTAGGCGATCCACCACTTCTTTTTGCAGCATAAAGTGCATGTCTTGCACTTGCTGATGGTGGCTGAGCAGATGAAAAATCAGCGGCGTTGAAATGTTGTAAGGCAGGTTGCCAACGATGCGCAATGGCTGCTCTTTGCCTGCGATGGTGCCGAAATCAAACTTCAGCGCGTCGCCTTCATGAATGGTGAAGTCCGGGTAGTTGAAGAATTTGGTACGCAGGATCGGGATCAAGTCGCGGTCTAGCTCAACCACGTCTAGGCGTCCGGTTTCTTCCAGTAACGGCTCGGTAATGGCACCAATACCTGGCCCGATTTCCACCAGCCGGTCCTGTGGCTGTGGGTGAATGGCACGAATGATCTTGTCGATAACATGCTGATCGTGCAGAAAGTTTTGCCCGAAGCGTTTACGGGCTTTGTGGCCATGGGCCTTGGGAATGTGTTTTGCCATGCGTTATTGCGCCATGTGTGCGGCTACGTCGATGGCAGTGGCCAGGCTACCTGTATCGGCCTGACCGCTGCCGGCTAAATCCAGTGCGGTACCATGGTCTACCGAGGTGCGAACCAATGGCAGCCCCAAAGTAATGTTGGCTGCGCGGCCAAAGCCGTGAAACTTCAATACTGGCAGACCTTGGTCGTGGTACATCGCTAGGGTCGCATCTGCCTGTTGCAGGTGCTTGGGAGTATAGAGAGTGTCGGCCGGTAGTGGGCCGATCAGTTGCATACCGTCGGCGCGCAATTGTGCCAAGGTGGGTTCGATGATATCGAGTTCTTCGCGGCCCAAGTGCCCGTCTTCGCCGGCATGTGGGTTTAACCCTGCGACCAGAATGCGTGGCTGCGGTAGGCCAAAAAAGCGTTGTAAGTCATGATGCAGAATACGGATCACGCGGGTTAAGCGCTCACTGGTAATGGCGTCGGCGACCTGGCGCAGCGGTAAGTGGGTGGTCACTAAGGCAACGCGCAAATCTTGCGTGGCCAGCATCATTACCACTTCTTCCACACCGCAAAAGTCGCGAAAGAACTCTGTGTGGCCACTAAATACATTGCCCGCATCATTGATTATGCCCTTATGCACCGGGGCGGTGACAATGCCCTGCCAACGTCCATCCAGACACCCTTCGCCAGCCACTTGCAGCAGGCGCAACACATGGCCTGCATTGACTGGGTCGAGTTTGCCCGGCTGCACTGGCTTTGCGGTTGGGACATCGACCAAGGTCAACTCGCCGGGTTTGTTCGGGGCCTGCTGGTGGTGATCAAAGGGCCGCAGGGTTAACGGCAGGTCCAGCTGTTGCGCGCGCTGTTGTAGGGTACGCTGGCAACCCAGCACCACCCACTGTTGAGCCTGGGGATGCTGGGCTAGCTGAATGATCAGGTCTGGGCCGATGCCCGCTGGCTCGCCACAGGTTAGGGCCAGACGTATCGTCATTACAGTGCCTTGATGTCGACGTAGGCTTCGGCGCGGATTTTTCGCAACCAGATCGGCAGCTCTTCTTCGAAGCGGCGGCTGTACAGCATTTGACGCACTTGCTGGCGCTGCAGCTGCTCACCTACGTCGGTGTCGCGGCGCTCTTCAACCAGCAAAATATGCCAGCCAAATTGGCTGCGGAAGGGTGCGCTTACCATTCCCAGTGTGATTTCTTGCATGGTTTGATCGAAGGCTGGGACCATGTCGCCAGGGCTAACCCAGCCGAGATCGCCGCCATTGGCACCGCTGCCTGGGTCATCACTGTACTCTTTCGCCAGAGCGATAAAGTCAGCGCCAGCCTTGGCGCGTTGGTACAGGTCATTGATCAGAGCTTTGGTCTCTTCGGCGTCACGCAGCTCGTTGGCTTTCACCAGAATATGGCGGGTTTTGCTTTGGGTAATGATGCGCGTGCTGCCACCGCGTTTGTCAGTCAGTTTCACCAGATGAAAGCCGCTGCTGGAGCGCACCGGCTGAGAGACTTCACCGATGCTTAACTTGGGCACGACTTGGGCAAAAATCCCAGGCAGTTGGGCTTCTTTACGCCAGCCTAGCTCACCACCGTTAAGGGCGTTGCGACCGGCGGACTCAGCAATGGCCAGCTGGCGGAAGTCAGCGCCCTGATTGAGTTGGCTAATCAGGTTTTGTGCTTTTTCTTCAGCGGCTTGAATGTCGGCTGGGCTGGCGGCTTCTGGTACAGACACCAGAATATGACTGAGCTGGTACTCAGCGGCCGAGGTCATTTTGCCCAGTTCGGAGGCAAGAAAGTAGTCGATGTCTTGCTCTGAAATTTGCACCCGCTCACCCACTTGGAAGCGCTGCACGCGGCTGACGCGCATTTCATCGCGGATTTGCTCACGTGCCAGAGAGAAGGGCGTGCCTTCCGCCGCCATTGCTTGGCGAAACTGAGCCAAGCTCATGCCATTTTGCGCGGCAATGCGTTGCAGTGCATCGTTCAACTGCGCATCGCTGATGCGAATACCGGCGCGGTCGGCCATTTGCAATTGAATGCTTTCTACCACCATACGTTCCAGTACTTGTTTTCTCAGCACTTCGTCAGGTGGCAGTTGAGCGCCGGCGTTTTGTTGTTTGAGCATGGCCAGACGCTGCTGCAGTTCACTGGCCATAATGATGCCTTCATCGACCACCGCGACAACGCGGTCAATCGGTTGGGGTTTGGCCCAGCTCGGGGTGCCGACCAGGGTGGTCAGCAACAGGCTTAGGCAAAGAAATAAGCGCTTAGTAGTCATGATATTGTCGTCTTGAGTATCCGAGTATGCTGTCTGTTAACAAGTCGTCGGTGCCGCTGCCAAAGGCGCCCAGGCCTTTTAACTGCAGGCGCAGCATAAAGCTGTAGTCTTTGTCCGTGCTGAAGCCGTCACTGAAGTCATCGCGAGTGGGTGAGGTTTCACGGTACAGCAGTTGCACCCGCCAGCAGCAGTTCTGGTATTCAACGCCAGCAATGGCTTCCAGTACTGGGTTAACGGGGCGCAGTTCACCGTCGTCATAGTCTCTCAGATCACGTAGCAAACGGCCAACTACCGCCCAACGATCGTTGACTGACCAAAATAGGCCGGCGTCTAACTGACGGCTGTTAGTGATCACTTCATCGCTGTCAGACCGGTAGGATTTATCCGTGTTCCAACCGAGGTTAAACAAACGGTTAGCGCTGGGTCGTAGGCGCAGGCCAAAGCGCTGCTGGCGGGCAAAGTCCTGGTAAGGGTCCCACTCCAGTGTGCTGTAGAGGCGCAACTCAGACAGAGGAGACCACTCCACTTCGGCCAGTGTGCTGGAGGTCGCGCGCTCGGCGGCCTCGCTGGCGGTCAGTTGCACGCGGCGATCTTGCTGGTAATAAATTCGCCCAAGGCTGGCGCGTAAACGCTCTTCACCCTGGTGATTGAGCCAGCGGCTGGTCAGCCCGAGGCTTAATTGATCGAGGTCGGCCAACCGGTCGTCGCCGGTAAAGCGATCACCGCTGAATAAACTGGCGTAAGAGACGGTGGTGGCGGCGGTGTCGAAGTTAGGTACCTGCAGCTGATCGTCTTGGTAGGGGCTTTTAACCCACAGCAAGCGTGGCTCCAGTGTTTGCAGGTGGCGTTTGCCGAACCAGTCGAACGGCCGTTCGAAGAACATTTCAGCATCCAGCGAGTAGCGCGCGACGCCATAGTTCAACACCTCATTGGTTGCCTCTGCACTGGCCAGCCATTCTTCTTCTGGGCCACTGAAGCGGTAGTGGCGGTAACGAAATTCAGCCTTAGGTTCAATCACGGCATAGGGCCAAAACAGCGGGTAGCTCAGCGCAGTGTCGGCCACCCAGCGGTGAGCGTTCAGCGCATCAGCACCGCTCAGTGATTGCGTTTGCTCATTGATAACGGCCTCTTGATCACGGTGGAAGTGGCTGTATTGCACACGTCCTTGCCACTGCCATTGGTTAAAACGCAGCGGTTCGTAATTGAGCTCTAATTGCGGCAGGCGACGATAGGGGCGATTGTGCAGGGCGATGTTGTCATCCAGCGTCTGAAAGCTCTCGCCCAGCGCTCGAAAGCTGACATCGCCGCGCTGATAATTGATCTCGCCACGGCGTGGCAGGTGGGTCGTGCGGTCAATGGCGCCGCCCGGGTTCATGTCTTTGAGGTAGTCGCCATCGCTGACGTTGTTATAGACCCAGCTATGGCGCCAGTGCTCGCCCAGTGTGCCGCTTTGGCGATAGTTGATGCCCCAGCGCTCCTGTTTCTCGGTGGCGTCTTTATTGAGGTAAGCGTAATTCAGTTCACCATCGCCCAACGATTCGGTTTTGTGGCGCAGCTGACTTTCCCACAGCAGGCCACGGTCGAGAATGTGGTGCGGTGTAATGGTGGCATCCAGGTTGGGCGCCAAGTTGAGGTAAAACGGCAGGCGAATTTCTTCTGCTTGCAGGTTCTCGTTGAGGCTGAACTCTGGGTTAAGAAAGCCGGTCATGCGGCGATCATCGATGGGAAAGCGATAATAAGGCAAATAAAACACCGGCACACCGGCCAGGCGCAAACGTGTATGCCAGGCGCTGCCCATGCCTGATTGCTGATCCAAAGTGAGTTCGCTGGCACGAATATCCCAGTCGTCTTGGCCCGGTTCGCAATAGGTAAAGCTGGCCTGATCGAGCTGCAGCGTACCGTCGGTCTGCAGTCGAATTTGCTCTGCCTGACCTCGCAGGTGCTGGCTGGGCAGCGCATATTCTGCGGCGATAATGTCGGTACGGCGTTGGCCGTCGGCTTGGCTAAGGGTGGCGCGCTCGCCTTGCAACACTAGGTCTTTGCTGTCGTAGCGCACCTGACCACGGAATTCACCTTCATTGAGGGAGCGAAACCAGTCGGCCTCATCGGCGGTTAAGCGCTGGCCTTGGCGGCTGAAAACCACGTCGCCGCGAAAGTACACGGCACCCGCGGCATCGGAGCTGGAGCTGTCGGCTTCGAGCTCGATTTGCTCACCGTCAATGCTGGGCAAGTCCGGTGTGACATACATACCGCTGCAGAATGCCGGTAACTGAGCTTGCTGCTCGCTGCTGAGCAACGCTCGTGGGTACCAGGATAACGGCTGTTTGGCGGGTGCAGGCGCTGCCATGGCGCTGCCAGCCAGTAGCAACCACACCAATGATGAACCTTTGGCAATATTACTGATCATGAGTGAGGATGGGCCGGTCCTGTGTCTGATGAATGTCGGCGATGTGTGCTACATTAGCGCGCAAAAGTCGTCGCCTAAGACAGCGCGGCGCCAATTCTAGAACGACTGAACCTGAGAGGCCAGCATGGATCCGCGACTACAAGCCGTCGCCGAGTGGGCTGCCGATGCTTTAAGGCAGCATTCTTCTGTCAATGTTATGGCAGATCTGGAAGCCGTGGCAGGGGATGCCAGCTTTCGGCGTTATTATCGTTTACGTTATCGAAACCATAGTTGGATCGTGGTCGATGCTCCGCCCGAGCATGAAGACAGCCAACTGTTTATGCAATTAGCCAAGCAATGGTACAGCCAGGGTGTACGCGTACCGCAGCCTCTGGCCGCGGATACCGAGCGCGGCTTTATGTTGCTCGAAGACATGGGTGATACTTGGCTGTGGCATGCACTGCGTGAAGAGCCACACGCCCAAGAAGGCATCAGTGGCTGGTATCGCCAGGCCATTGAGCAATTGTTGGCGCTGCAGCAGCTACCCACCCGTGAGCTACCGGCGTATGACAACACACTGTTGCAGCGCGAAATGGCGCTGTTCCGTGATTGGTTGTGCCAGCAACACTTGCAGTTAGCGCTGAGCGAGGCGGAACTGGCCATGTTGCAGCGCACCTTTGATGCCTTGGCCGAGCGGGCGCTGGCGCAGCCGCAAGTGGTTGTGCACCGCGATTATCACTCCCGCAATTTGATGGTGTTAGAAGACGGAACGCTTGGCATTCTGGACTTTCAGGATGCCGTCGCCGGGCCGCCGACGTACGATTTGGTGTCGCTGTTACGCGACTGCTATGTGCATTGGCCTGAGGCTTGGGTAGAAGAGCTGGCCGGTGAATACTGGGAGGCAGCTCGGCCTTTGGGCATCTATTTGGGCGATTGGAGCAGTTTCCGACAGGATTTCGACTGGATGGGACTGCAGCGCCATTTAAAAGCAGCGGGGATTTTTGCACGCCTGTCGCTGCGTGATGGCAAGCACGACTACCTTAACGATATCCCCAATACTTGCCGTTATTTGCTGGCGGTTAGTCAGCGCTATGACGAGCTGGCCGACTTCCACCAGTGGTTGCACAGCCGAGTGATGCCAGTATTACCCAAGGAGGTTGGGGAAAGCGCTTGAAAGCGATGATTCTGGCCGCTGGGCGCGGTACTCGCATGGGCAGTTTGACCGATCACTGCCCCAAGCCGTTGCTCTCCGTCGGTCAGCAAACGCTGATCGAGCATCACATCGCAGCTCTCGCTGCGATGGGCATCAATGATGTCGTCATTAATATTTCTTACCTCGCCGACAGTATTCGCCAGCACCTGGGCGCTGGCGAGCGCTGGAGCCTTCGGCTGCATTATTCCTACGAGCCCGAAGCCTTAGAAACCGCAGGCGGCATTGTAAAAGCATTGCCTCAGCTGGGCTGTGAGCCGTTTCTGTTGGTCAACGGCGATGTCTTTCTGGCTCAGGGGTACCCTCAGGTTGAGCCGCTGGCGGCGGGAGACTTGGCACACTTATGGCTGGTTGATAACCCTGAGCATCACCCTGAAGGGGATTTTGGCTTGCGCCAAGGCCGAGTGGTGAGCACTGAGATCGATCGACTGACGTTTTCCGGTGTCAGTCTGTTGCATCCGGATTTGTTTGCAGGCATGGCGCCTGGGCCGCAGCGCTTGGCTCCTGTGCTCCAGGAGGCCATCAGCGCAGGCCGTGTCAGCGGCGAGCATTGGCAAAATGCTTGGTTAGATGTTGGCACGCCTGAGCGTTTACAGCAGGCACGCGCACTGTGTGGTTAACCAGGGAGAATGGGCATGTTTTGGCTAGGTAAGCTGTCGGGTGCCATGGTGGGGTTGGTCACGGGCGGACCGGTAGGGGCTTTGATTGGCAGCCTGGCGGGCCACCTGTTCGATAAAGCCTTGGGCCAAGCCTTATTAGGGCGCACTAATGCTCCTTTTACCAATGGCAGCGCTGCTTCGCGTACCACCATTCAGCAGATATTCTTTCAGGCCACTTTCCGTACCATGGGGCGTTTGGCGAAGGTAGATGGCCGCGTTAGTGAAGCCGAAATTGCCGCCGCTACCCATGTGATGGAGCAAATGCAGCTCAGTGGTGCTCAGCGTCAGGCAGCGATCGATTGCTTTAATCAGGGCAAGCAAGCTGACTTTGATTTGAGTGACGATTTGAGTCGACTTAAATCGGCTTTGTCGGCACACACCAGCTTGGCGCAAATGTTTCTCGAAATTCAGCTCAGTGTCGCCTACGCCGATGGCCAGTTGTCGACGGCAGAGCGGCGCTTGTTTGATCGCTTATGCCGGGCGTTGGGCATCAGTGCATTTCAGTTTGAATGGATTCACAGCCGGGTAAAGGCGGCCATGTCGGGTCGTGGCCGCCAGCAGCAAAGCCGCACCAGCCGCCAGAACTTGCGTGCGGCCTACGACATTCTCGGGGTTAAACCGGATGTAACCGATGCAGAGCTAAAACAAGCTTACCGCCGCCTGATGAGCCAACATCATCCGGACAAGCTGGTGGCGAAAGGATTGCCGGAAGAAATGCTACGGTTGGCGAAAGAGAAAACCCAGCAAATACAAGAAGCGTACGACCAGGTCCGTAAAGCCCGGCGTTAGTGGCCCAGACCTGCGGCCCAAATCAGTCCATCCCAACCTTGCCACGCATTTTTTTGATCTGCCCTTGTTTGACCTTTTTATCCACCCGTCGCCGTTGAGCGGCTTTGCTAGGCTTGGTGGCGATGCGTTTTTTGCGTACCACATTGGCGCTGCGCAATAGGCTTTGTAGGCGCCTCAGGGCATCTTCACGGTTTTGTTCCTGGGTGCGGAACTGCTGCGCTTTAATGACCACCACACCGTCGGCGGTGATGCGTTGATCGCTGCGTGCTAGCAGTTGCTCTTTGTAGCTATCCGGCAAAGACGAGGCGCGAATATCAAAGCGCAAATGAATGGCACTGGCGACTTTGTTGACGTTTTGCCCACCCGCACCTTGAGCGCGAATGGCGTGCATGTCGATTTCGCGCCAAGGAATCTGCACAGCGCGGGAAATAATTAACGGATCAGATAACTCAGCTTGAGCCATTACACCACCACAGTTGTTAGCGAAAACGCCATTGCCCAAAAATGGCAAAAGGCGCCGCCAATGACAAATAAATGCCAGATTTCATGAAAACCAAACCAGCGTGGCCAGGGGTCTGGCCAGCGTAGGGCATACACCACCGCGCCTACGCTGTAACTGATGCCGCCGTATAACAACCAACTTAAGGTTTCATCCGGGATGCGCTCCAGGGCAGGGTAGATAAACACGACAGACCAGCCCATCAATACATACAATAAGGTCGACAACCAACGCGGCGCATCCAGCCACACCAGTTTGAGCATGACACCGGCCAGTGCCAGCAGCCAAATGAAGGCTAGTAGCCCCCAGCCTAAAGGGCCGTTCAGTGGAATCAAACACACCGGAGTGTAGGAGCCGGCGATCATTAAAAATATCGCCATATGGTCCAAGCGTTTCAGCCAGGCAATCATTTGCTGGCTGCCATGCACCAGGTGATAAACGGTACTGCTGACAAACATGATCAGCATGCAGGCGCCAAATACGGCAAACGAAACACTGTGCCAAATGCTGCCATGCAGGGCTGCCTGAACCGATAAAATGCACAACGCCACTACGGCAAAAATAGCGCCGGCTAAGTGGGTCAGGCCACTGATAGGATCGCGAAACACTTGATGCATATTACTCTTCTTCAGGGCCGCCAAGGTCAGATACCATACGGTTTTTAAGAGGTGTTACAAGGGTGGGGCGTGCAGAACTGGAGTGTGTATCTGGTGCAAACCGCAGACGGCAAGCTCTATTGTGGCGTCAGCACCGATGTTAAACGGCGCTTTGCAGAGCACTGCAGCGGTAGTGCGCGAGCAGCGAAAGCACTGCGCGGCTGCGGGCCATTGCAATTGGTGTATCACTACCAGGCACAGAGTAAGCGCTCAGCCATGCAGCTGGAGTATCGGTTAAAGCGTTTACCCAAGTCGCGCAAGCAAGCTTTGGTGAATGGGCATTGGCTGTTGTCTGAGTTGGAGCAGCAGTTGTTGGAGTCGCAATAAAAAAGGCCCAGACAGAGTCTGAGCCTTGATCTAACCAGCCACGAGTTACATATGTTGTGCCAGGATGGCATCGACATCAATTTTGGTTAGGCCTTCGTTGAAAATCTTGGCCAGCTCTTCCCCTTCGGGAGTTTTCTTAAAGCAGATGTGGATGTCTTTATCATCTAATAGCTTGCCGTTAAAGCTGGCTTTGCTGGCTTTGCCTTGCAGCGCTTTGTCGTTGGCAAAGAGATAGTTCATAACGTTTTTATCAATCACCGCTAGATCAAGGCGGCCGTTAATTACTTTCAGCAGGTTGTTCTTATCACTTATTACAGGCTCTACCTTCAAAGAGCCGTCGGCCACCATGGCATCAAACTTGGCTTCGTTCACGTAATCCTGCACCACGCCAATTGAGAACTGCTTGAGGTCTTCGTGGCTGTTCCAGGTCACAGGTTTATCGGCTTGCTCAACAAAGCCCACTGGGCTTTTGCCCAATGAATCTGAGTAGGTGAACTCTTGCGCTACGGCATCTGAGTAGTATTCAGGAAAGTAGCCGGCATATTTACTGTTGCCATCTTGAGCGAGGGCAACGGCGCGACTCCAGGGGAAAAAGTCGACCTTTAAGGTGTATCCCATGGCTTCAAAAGCGGCTTTGGCGACGGCAACGGAAGCCCCCTGGTCTGCCAGTTCCTTGCCCGAATAGGGAGGCCACCCAAGTGAGGTCAGGTGCACGGTTTTTTCGGCCCAGCTGAAGCTGGTCAGCAACGTCAATGTCAGTAATAAAGCAAAGCGCTTAATCATAGCGGCTCCTTAGCGGATGTATGGTCTTACGAGGTTTTAAAGCGCTGCATTTTCTCCTGCAGCTCAAGGGCAATTTCCATCGTGCCTGAGCTCACACCGGCGGTTTGGTTGGCCAATTGCTCTGTGCTGTCGGCATTATGGGAAATGTTTACGATGTTCTGGTTCAACTCAGTAATCACAGAGCTCTGCTCAGACGCAGCCTGAGAAATCTGTGAGTTCATGGTGTTGATTTGATCCATATTGGTGGCCACTTCACTGATGGCTTCACCGGCGCGAGTGATCTTTTGAACGCTGGTCTGGGCGTTTTCTGTGCCTTTTTGAATGGCGGCGCCGGCGTCTTCGGTGGATTTTTGCAGGCGCTCAATCATCTGGTTAATTTCTTCGGTGGATTGCTGAGTACGCTGTGCCAGGGTGCGCACTTCGTCAGCTACCACAGCAAAACCACGGCCCTGTTCACCGGCGCGGGCTGCTTCAATGGCGGCGTTCAATGCCAGTAAGTTGGTTTGCTCGGCGATGCCTTGAATGACATCGCTGACCGCACCAATGTTTTCGCCTTCTTTAACCAGGTTTTGAATAACATCGGCGATCTGGCCGATCTCGCTGGACAACGCATTGATGCTATCGACGGCTGTATTAACGATGGAGTGGCTGTCTTGGGCGTTTTTGTTGGCGTTGACTGCGGCTTCAGCGGCTTGACGCGCATTTTGCGCCACCATGTCGGTGCTGCTCGAGAGCTCAGTGCTGGCGGACACCACGAGGTCTATTTCTGAGCGCTGGCTTTGCAGCTCGCCACGAATGTCTTCAACGTAGCCTTGGCTTTCCTGCGATTTCGACGCCATGGCCGAGCCGGTATGGCCAATGTCCTCGATTAAGTCGGCTAACTTAGCAACAAAACCATTAAACTCACGTGCAACATTGGCCAGTTCTACCGCCCCGGAGTCGCTCAAGCGTTTGGTCAGGTCGCCGTCACCTTCGGCAATATCATGAATCGCTGTGCGCACTTTGTTCAGTGGTGCAATCACCGAGCCGCGAATAATGATGGTGATCAGCACCGAGGCGATGACCGCCAACAATACGACGCGGAATATCTCTAGCTGCAATGCTGAATCCAGTGCGGCGGTAACGCGATCTTTGTTGATGCCAATCACCAACTTACCGACTTCGCTTTCATCGCCATCGGCGCTGTAAATCAGTGGTTCAGAAAACTCGAGAGCATCGGTGTTGGCGCTGGTCTGACTTTCGACAATCTCGCCGGCTGCATTTTTGGCGCGCGTGGCAAAAATATCTTCGTTCACCACCACTGTGATGCGATTGACGAAATCGGCCTCCAGCTCTGCTTCGATGTTTTTAACCACCGTGTCCTGATCGAAGTTCCAAATGGGTAGAGGCAGACTGCCTTGCAGGCGTTTGATGACGTTCTGTGCGTCCGCTTGCACTTCGTTTAATAGCCGTTGTTCTGTCTGGGAGTAATTGAAGGCGCCTAATAGCACCAGTATCAAAGTAATGCCGGCAACGATTTGCAGAATCGTCTTCAGCAACAGGCTATTCAAAGACATGGTGGCTTCACTTTTGCTCTCGGGTTTAACAGCAAGGTTAGTCGAGCAATGTGACGCGCGAGGCATATGGCTAAGGCGATTTTGTTCTATTTAGTCTTAAATATGCTTCAGTTGATATATAAATCATTAGATTCTGAAGAATAAAGTAGACGCGATTGCAGGCTAATACCCAGGTATGACCTTCGCGGTGGTCTTTTTTTATAAATGTGGTACTAATGTGCAAAACAATAATGACAACACCGGTATCTCACTATGTTCCTTCAATGCAATTGCGCTGCCATGGTTTTGGCGCGTCTTGGCTCCCTTGTGTTTGCTGTGGCTGACAGGCTGTGCCGCCAGTCATGAGATTCATATCTCCCAACCCGACGTCTCTTCAGCCGCGGTGTCCGGCAAGGCCAAAGCTGCCGCTGTGAGTGTGGATATTACGCCGCCACCTGGCATGCCGATGGGCGGTTATTCGGTGATGGCCAATCGTGGCGAGGGTTTTCGCACGCGTTTAAAAGCGCGAGTGGTGTATTTAAACGATGGCGAGGGGCAAGCGCTGGCGCTGGTGCAGACGGATTTAGCGGCTGGCTCGCTGCTGGTGCATCACCAGGTGGCGTCCCGTGTGGCTAAGGCTACTGGGCTGAACCCTGGGGATATCGTCATCACTGGCTCTCACAGTCACTCGGCGCCGGTGAACTTTTTCCACAACGATTTTTACAATAAGCACATGTCCAGCGGCCAGTGGCTGGAGCCTGACTTCTTGGCGTTCATCAGCGAGCGCATCAGTGCCGGCATTGAAGAGGCTTATCAGCAGCAACGCCCAGCGAAGGTGGCCACGGGTGTGAAACAGGTGTTCGGTATCAATCGCAATCGCTCCCTCAGTGCTTATGTGCTGAATAACAACATTGACGGCATCGACCTAAATGATCCCCAAGCCAAGTTTCGCGCGGTGAACCCGAACTTGTACATGGTCCGTGTCGATGCCGAGGGCGATGACGGTCGGTATTATCCTTTGGCTGTATTTTCCAGCTTTTCCGTGCATGCCACGACCTTGGCTGTGCCCGTTGAGGTCTATAACGCGGATTTGTTTGCTTACGCACAAAAAGATCTGGAGTGGCAGGTGAGCAGTCGACACGAAACGCCTTGGCCAGTTGTGCATGCCATGACCACGGGCACTCAAGGCGATATGGCGCCTGCGCTGCCAGACCATGGCGACAATACCTTTGGCCATCATGATGTGAACTGGCGTGAGGCGGAGCAGTTAGGACGTCGCCTGGGGCGCTACGCCATCGACTTGTTTGAGGAGCTGGGCTCAGAGCTGAGTCCGCAGCTGAGCCTGGCCAGTGCTGCGCGTGAAGTCGATATTCGTCGCAATAACCGCGTGGGCGATGTCGTCTTATGCCAGGATGCCGCGGTAGGTAACCCAGTCGCCGCCGGGGCTTATGAGCGCCGCACGCCTTGGCTGGCGGCGGTGCCGATGTTAAAGGGCGGCAATGTTATGTCGCGGCGCTGGTGGTTTAACACCGATGGCTGCCAAGGCAATAAACGCCACTTGGGGTTTTCTTTTTTACAGCCATTGCTGGAGCCGAAAGACAGCTTTCCTCACATTGTGCTGTTCCAGCTGTTGCGCATTAACGACACCGCCATATTGCCGCTGCCCTTTGAAGTTACCACGGAAGCTGGACGGCGCATCAGTCAGGCGGTGCTAAAGGAGTTAGAGGTTGGCGAACAGCCTGTGCGCCATGCCTGGGTGACCAGCACCAGCAATGGCTACTTCGGTTACAGCACTACACCAGAAGAATACGCCCGCCAAAACTATGAAGGCGGGCATACCCTGTATGGCCGCAATACCACGCCTTATATTCGTGCTCAGCTGCAGCAGTTGGCAGCTGACCTGCGCCAGCAGGGGTCATTGCAACAGTTGCTGCCGGACTGGCGCTACCTGTTGAAGACCAATCGCTTTCTACCACAAAGCACGCCTGCTGAAGGGCAGCGCCAATGGTTGCAACAGCAACAATGGACGCTGGCGGATGCAGCGCATGAGCAAGACTACTTAAGCTGGCAATGGCAGGACGTCGGTCCGTCTCACATCGACTTTCATCGGCCGTTAGCGCATATAGAGGTGCTGCGCGATGGTCAGTGGCAGCGGCTTTATCGACAATATGTGCCAGTGTCCGATGACGGCTATGACTTGGAAGTTCGTTGGCTAGAAAATGCAGAGCAAGGAATGGCACAGTATCAGCTGCGCTGGTATGAGCCGCTGGCCGGTGGCCAATATCGGCTGGTGATCGCGGCGCGAGGCAATCAAGCGGCGTTGATCTCCGAGCCATTTAGCGTCCGGCGTTGAGTGAAAAAGCAGCGGAGAATGCAAACAAAGCAGCATTTTTTACAAAGCTGTCATAACACGTCGTTACACTCGCCCGCCCGGTTGAGTAGAATGGCCGTCGTTTTCACTTACGGACAGACAAAACATCATGCTGCAAGCACTCTGGGCCGCCCGTTGGTATTGGATTCTCGGGCTGTTCGTTTTTTTGATCGCCGGCGCACTGCAAACGCCGTTGCACTTCATCTGGCCTTACCTGAAGCCTCAGCTTGGCCCTTTGCCGGTTCAGGTGGATAGCGTCACAGGTACGTTATGGCAGGGCCAAGCGCAACTGCGCGACGCCACGTTGGGGCGGGTGGACGCCCGCTGGCAGATTGCGCCGTCGGCGTTATTACTGGGTCAGCTGTCGTCAACGTTGCAAGTCAAAGCCAGTGCCGCCCGTCTCGAAGGTGAGGTGGCGGTTGGCTTCGACCAGCAGTTGCAGCTGCAACAGGTCAGTGGTTTTCTTGATTCGTCACTGCTGCAACCTTTGCTGCGCCGCGGTCGTGCCAGTCTGGCAGGCGAGTTTGAGCTGAGCCAGCTGAATGCCCATATCGATTTGGCGACGCCCCAGTTACTGGATGCCCGTGGCCGGCTGGTCTTTAGCGGTGGCGATGTATCCTTTCCGGTCGATGGCAAGCCCATCTCTGCCACCTTACCCATGGTGATTGGCGACATTGCCCAGCAAGAGGGACGGACCACCGTCGCCCTCAATACCACCGAAGGTGACGCCTTGGGCCAGCTGTATTTGCAAGCAGACGGTTGGGGTGGCAGTCGTATTCGCCGTCGCTTCCTGGATGTGTTGGGTCAGCCATGGCCTGCGCAAGCAGAAGCCGATACGGTAATTTTTGAAGTGTCTGAAAAGATTCTATAACCTTGGGCGCCTTTAGCGGCGGGTGTGTGCCCGTTGATAGCAGTAACGGAATGTCTACATGATGCAACCCTCAACAGCAGCTTCCACGGAAGGTGTCGCCCAGCCAGCTTGGCAACGCTGGTGTTTGCGACTCGGCAAGCTGGTGTTCACCATTGCCATTGCCTTGCAGCTGGTCCAGTTATTTTGGCTGCTGGTGGCGCCAGCCCCAGTGGTATTGCCGACACCTACTCAGGGCTCCGGCGCTGGCCAAAACATCGCGCAGGTAGCGGGCACCTCCGACTATCACCTGTTCGGTGAAGCCGGAGCCGAGCCCGTGGAGCCGGTTAAGCAAACCGTCGATGCGCCGGATACCAAACTGCGACTGGAGCTGCTCGGCGTTACCGTCGCCAGCCAGGAGCAGGGTTCTGGTGCCATCATCGCGCCTAAAAATGGCGATGGTGAGTTTTACCGTCTCGGTGATCGCATCCAGGGGCGTACCAAGTTGGCGGGTGTTTACGCCGATAAGGTCATTCTTGATACCAACGGCAAGTTGGAAACCCTGAAGTTTGAAGAGCATAACCGCCGTGGCGTGAGTGCCCGAACGGTCAGTCGGCCCAGCGCGCCATCGGTTTCTCTGCGTGAACGCTTCCGCGAGGTGCGCTCACCATCAGATTTCTTACAGATGACAACCGATGCAGCATCGCAGGATCCAGAAAGCGCCATTCGCCAACTGGGTTTGCAAAGCAACGGCCCAGGGCAGGGGTATCAAGTGCAATCTGGCTCGATGTTAACGGCGCTGAACTTGCGTCCGGGTGATATCGTGCTGTCGGTCAATGGTCAGCGCTTGGGCGATGCCAGTGCCGATCAAATGATTTTGCAGCAAGTGCAGGATTCCGGGCAGGCGCGTATTGAAGTGCAGCGCGGCAATCAAAGATTCGTGGTCAATCACAGTTTGAACTAAAGGAACACAGTGTGTTGAAGCAATGGTTAATGGCGGGAGCGCTGGCACTGATGATGGCCACCGCCCACGCTCAGGACAGCTGGCAAATCAACCTGAAAGAGGCCGATATCAGTGCCTTTATCAGTCAGGTAGCAGACATTACCGGCAAGAGTTTTGTGGTTGACCCACGGGTCAAAGGCAAGGTCAACGTGCTCAGCAGTGAGCCCATGGATGAGCAGGCCGTTTACGAGTTGTTCTTGTCGGTGCTGCAGGTGCACGGTTTTGCGGCCGTGCCTGCGGGCGATGTGACGTTGGTGGTGCAGCAGAACGAGATCAAGCAGCAAGGCCGCGATATGGCGGTGTCGATCCCGGACGAAAGCCAGGAAATGCTGACCAAAGTCATCAGCATTAAAAATACCCCGGCGTTGGATCTGGTGCCTATTTTGCGCCCGCTCGTTGCCAAGTATGGCCATTTGGCTGGGGTGAAATCGGCTAACTCGCTGATTATCTCTGATCACGCCACCAACATTCGCCGTATCGAGCAAATCATTCAGCGCCTGGATAAATCCGGCAGTGAAGAGCTGGAAGTCATTCAGCTAAAAGAAGCTTGGGTCGGCAACGTTGTCACCATGCTGCAGAGCCTGGATCCGTCCAAAGTCAGCCAGGGTAACAACAATAACCCGGGCAATACCGCCGGCAGCATTCGCGTGGTGGCCGATGAGCGCAGTAACCGCTTGATTGTCAAAGGTGAAAAAAGCGCGCGTGAACGCATTCGCAAACTGATCGAAGAGCTGGATCAACCGTCCTACTTTTCTGGCAGTGCACGGGTGTTGCGCCTCAAATACGCCGACGCCAAAAAACTTGCTGAGCTGTTAAAAGGCTTACTGGCCGATGCTCCCGCAGGGGAGGGCGAGAACCAGGCCAAAGGCAAAGCCGGCATTCATGCCGATGAAGAACTGAACGCCTTAGTCGTGCGTGCTGAGCCTTCGTTGATGAAAGAAATTGAAGAGCTGGTCAACTCCCTCGACGTGCGCCGCGCACAGGTGTTGATTGAGTCCGCCATCGTGGAAGTGACCGGTGATGTAAACGACGCCTTGGGCGTGCAGTGGGCAACGGGCAACCTGGATGCGCCGGTTGCCGGCACTAACTTTAGCAACGCTGGCCCATCCATCAGCAGCATCGCTAGCTCCATCGCTAGCGGTAACGCGGCTGGCGCAGTGGCCAATGGTTTGAATCTGGGTGGCTTTAGCGAGGTCAACGGCGAGTTCGATTTTGGTGTTGTTATTCAGGCTTTAGAAAGTGAAACCAACACCAATTTGCTGTCGACGCCGAGCATCATGACGCTGGATAACCAGGAAGCAGAAATCATTGTGGGTCAAAACGTCCCCTTCCGTACTGGCTCCACCACCGGCAGCGATAACTCTAACCCCTTCACCACCATTACTCGTGAAGATGTGGGCATCACCTTGAAAGTGAAGCCGCACATTCACGAGGGCAACGATGTGCGCCTGGAAGTGGAAGTTACGCAAGAATCGGTCGCCACCACCAGCGTGGATGGCAGTGCCGATTTGATTACCAACAAGCGCTCGATCAAAACCATGATCTTATCCGAAGACGAAGAAACCATCGTTTTGGGTGGCCTGATTCGTGACGATGTGCGTGAAACCGAAAGCAAGGTGCCGCTGCTGGGCGATATTCCACTGCTGGGTTGGTTGTTCCGTTCAACCAAGCAAGAGCATGTGAAGAGCAATTTGATGGTGTTCCTGCGCCCTACCATTGTGACCTCACAAGGCAAGAGCGCCGAGCTGGCGCGTGAGAAGTTTGAGGGTATCTGGGAGTTCACCCTATCGGATGAGCTGGGTCAGGACGATGTCGATGCCCGCATGCAAAGCTTGTTTGAGGGCTATCCGCTACAGCGCTAAGCGCGCCAAATTGCAGTTGGCGCTCAGTGCGCCAGCTGCAAGAGTTCCACGTCGGCTTGTGCCAACAGTTCGCGCAGGCCAATCAGCGGCAAGCCAATCAGGCTGTTAAAGTCCCGCCCCTCCAGTGCCTCAAACAAGGTAATCCCCAAGCCTTCTACCTTGAAGCTACCAGCGCAATTGAGCGGCTGTTCCAGTGCCACGTAGCGCTTTACTAATGCCGGCGTCAGCGGCCTGAACTGTACCGCAAAAGGCTCCACCAGCGACCACTCGCGGCCGTCCGGAGCGCGTAGGCAAAGGCCGGTTAAAAACTCAACACGTTGGCCGCTGGCGGCCATCAGTTGCGCTTCGGCTTTGTCGACGCTGCCGGGTTTACCGCAAATGCTGTCGTTTAATACGCAGGTTTGATCGCTGCCGATGATCCAATGCTGTGGGTAATCGCTCGCCAATGCTGCGGCTTTGTTTGCCGCTAAGCGTTGTACATAGCTCGCAGGGTTTTCATCAGGCTGTGGGGTTTCGTCGATATCTGGACTGGCGCTATCAAAATCGATGCGCAGTTGTTTGAGCAGTTGCTGGCGGTAGGGCGAACTGGAGGCGAGCAGTAATTTCATCAGGTTTTCCAACTAGCAGACACAAAAAAGCCGGGCAGCGCCCGGCTCATTAACACGGCGGAATTAAGCTGCCAGGTTCTGGTTCGCAAAGTCCCAGTTAACCAGTGCCCAGAAACCTTTCAGGTAGTCAGGGCGAACGTTGCGGTAATCGATGTAGTAGGCATGCTCCCACAGGTCAACGGTCAGCAGTGGCGTCAGGCCTTCTTCAGTCAGCGGGTGGCTGCGTTTGAAGTGTTAACGATGTCCAAAGTACCGTCGGCTTTCTTCACCAACCAGGTCCAGCTAGAACCGAAGTTGTTTACCGCCATGTCGTTGAACTTGGCTTGGAAGTCAGCGAACGAACCGAAAGCCGCGTTGATCGCTTCTGCAATCGCACCGGTAGGCTCGCCGCCACCGTTGGGGCTCAGGCTGTGCCAGTAGAAGGTGTGGTTCCAGATTTGCGCTGCGTTGTTAAATACGCCGCCAGAAGAAGCTTTGATGATCTCTTCCAGAGACTTATCAGCGAACTCAGTACCTTCGATCAGGCCATTCAGTTTCTGAACGTAGGTGTTGTGGTGTTTGCCGTGATGGAACTCCAGAGTCTCTTGTGAGATGTGTGGCTCCAGAGCATTTTTTTCATAAGGCAGTGCCGGTAATTCGAACGCCATGATAGGTCTCCATTCTTAGCTGAGTCAGGTTGCTTAGCGCGAGGCTCTTTACTGAGCCTGTTATCTTCAATGTGTGGTCGGGCGCTGAGGTTTTCAAGGCCCGATGTCATTGTTGCCGGCATGATAGCACCGCCCCCAAGGGCGTGCTATTCACGCAAAATGTACGGTTATTTACCTTTACAGGGGAATTGCAGCCGTAGAGGCGCTCGCTACCGCCTGGCAAGCCGGTATACTGGCGCGCAAGACTGAGCAGCAAATGGTAAGCAGGAAGTAGTGTATGTCAGATCGCCAAGAGCCCATTGTTACTGATATTCAACTCAGCGCTGATGAGGCGCCCAGACGGGCAACGCCAGCGCCGGCTGCAAGCGGCCAGCCTTCGTCAGCCGCCAGTATGATCGCCGGTTTGGCTTTGTTGGCAGCCGTGGGGTTGGGGGCATTCAGTTATTGGCAGTTCCAGCAATTGCAGCAAGCCCAACAGCAGTTGCAGCAACAGCAGCAAAGTTTGCAAACTTTAGAGCAACAGCTCAGTGCGACGGACGAAGACGCCAATGTGTCGTTGCAGGCGGTGCGCGCCACGCAAAAAATGCACATGAGTGAAATCCGCAAGCTGTGGGATGTTTCCAATAAGCGCAACAAAGCCAACATCGACAGCAACAGCGATGGCGTCAAGCAGCTGAAGCAACAGCAGCAGCAAGCGCAGGGGCAGCAACAGCAGTTGAAAAAATCCCTGCAAGCGTTAGAAAAAAGCCTGGCCAGTGCCGAGCAACAGGTAAAACAGTTGCAAGATAACCAGGGCAAACTGCCGCCGGCATTGCAGCAGCAATGGACGCAGATGCAGCAGCAACTGGCACAGCACAAAGCCAGCCTGGCGGGGGTTAATGCGGCTGAGCTGCGCGCCAACCAAAACAGCGAAGCGCTGCAAATGCTGGAGCAGCAGGTTAAGCAACAAGCGCAACAACTGCGCGATCAACAAGTGGTGATTACCTCACTGCGCCAGCAAATGGCCGCACTCAGGCCGCAATTGCAACCATGATCAGAGCTATTCGTGGTCAACTACCGGCTGCCAGTGACATTGCAAACTCTGCGTTGTTGGCCTGGCAGTTGGGGGCGCAGCAGCCGTCGCTGTCTGCGGCTTTTTTGCTCGGTTATCAACTGGCATGCCGCTATGTGGACCCGAAGCTGGCCGCCGGCGAGCTGGGCGCGTTTTGTGTGTCGGAGAAGGGCATGACCTCGCTGCGAGCGATGTCGTGTCAGTTAGAAGGCGATGTGCTAACTGGCAGCAAAAGCCACGTTATGTTGATGCAGCCGCGCCAGCTGGATTGGCTGTATGTGCTGGCGCGCCAGCAACAGCAGTTGTTATTGCTCAAAGTCGCGGCTGATGCGCCTGGCATTAACGCCAGTGCTCCTAAACCGCAGCCCATGGTGCCTGAGGTGCAGCACAGTGCGGTTGAGTTTCAGCAGGTTCAGGTTGTGGCCGACTTTATGCAGGCCGATGCCCATGAGCGCTTTAATAAACCGTTTCGTTACTGGGAAGATGTACACGTTGGTTTGGCCTTTGCCGGCTGGCTAGGTGCTCACTTAGAACAACCGAATGATGCTCTAGCACCAGCGGCCAATGGCTTAATACAGCATTTTGCTGGCCATGCAGGCGGCTACGATGCAACCGGTTTGCAAGCCACAGAAGCGCTGCTGGCGGTGATGACAGAGGCAGCCAAAGGCTTGAAAGATCAGGCAGCACAGCAGTGGCAGCGTGATGCAACTTTGCTGCAATTGGCCGCCAAAACGCGCCAGCGGCTCAGGCAAAAGCTGTTGCAGCATGGCTAGCCTGCTAGCGAGTGCTAACTCGCACCGACACAGGCTGACTGACACTGGTGGCCACGCTGCTACTTTGTGCGGGCGTGGTGTTGGTATTGGCTTTGTCGGTCGGTAAGGCGTGGGTGTTTTTCGGGTTGCCCTGTAAATCGACTTGGTCTGGCGTCATCACGTACTTTTGCGCCATTTCCTGATTCAGCAGACGCGGTAATTCAATGCTGAGTGAGGTGGTGCGGTTATAGCGATAGGGCTGGCTGTAGTCGTAATGATGGGTGTACTGGCGCGCCGCCTCAATGGCTTCAAATAAATCGTCGGAATAGTAGTTGTCCTGATTAGCCCAGCTGGTGGTGGCCAACAATGTCAGGCACAGCATCGATAATCGCATGGCCATTCCCCTTGCTTACGGTCTCGACGTCGCTTGAATGCTGACGCTGGAGCGCACACCGCGCACGCGGCCAGTAAAGGCCTCGCTTTCATACGATATTTCATCGATGACCACTTCGTTGGTGTCTTGCTCTACCTCGGTGTTGGCGCTGCTATCGCTTTGCTCATCGGTGTTGTCGTTGACGTTGCGATCTTGGCGCCCTAGGGCCGCCTGTCGCACTGGGCGAGCGGCTTCGGCAGCAGCGGCTTCACCGGCGGCGGTAGGCCCCATCGCTCCTTCAATAACCTGGCTATCCATCACCTCATTGGGCAGCGAGGGCAGGGCAAAGCTGTTGTAAGTGGAGCGGTCGTACCAAGTGTCACCGACCATTTCAGTGCGCACCGGATGGCGTTGCGCGTGCTCAACGGCCTGGTCGATTTCCGTGGTGTAATAGCCAGCATCATTGGAAAATACCGGGCCAGCGCCCAGTAAAAGACTGCATGCCAGAGTTGAGAAAACGACGGGTAAAAAGGTCGAGGGTCTGTCCATTGAGCTGACCTCGCTGTTTTTGTTATTTTGTGTAAGTGTGGCATGATAGCAACGCGTTTTTTTCTTGTACACTGACTGGCCCAATTCGTGGTCGCTGCTGCAGGCACAACAATAATGATAAAAGCAGGCATCTCATTGGCCGCACTGCTCCTGGTGAGCGGCTGCACGGTCCATCAATCGATTGGTCATAACTTTGGCGCCTATTTAAGCGAGCCCGACGGTGCTGAATTTGTTGGCACGGGTCATATGTGCAAGCGTGGCCAGTCGGCCTTTATGTACATTTACCGCCCGCCCAGCCAATGGGCCATGGATGAAATCGAAGCGCCCAGCTTTAACGTCAATGGCGAGCGCTTGTTCAACATCAAAGGCGGTGGTTATACCTGGTATGAGCTGGAGCCGGGCGAATACGATCTGGTGATTCGTCGTGGCTTATTTGGTTTTGAAGGCATCGAAAGCTTTGAAATCCACCGCCTCAGCGAAATCAGCTTCAGCGCTCAAGCCGGGCAAATCTATTACTGGCGCTATTCCGAAATCGACCCGGCCCCCATTACCCCGGATTTAGAGCGCACACCGCTGGGCGATGGCCCATTGCAGCTGGTGGCACCCAATCTGGCGTTTAAAGAAATGAGCCAAACCCGCATGCTCGACGACGGCATGCAAAAGCTCAGTGCTTTGCAGCTGGAAAGCGACCCAGAGCTAGAGCAGGTGTTTGAGGGGCAGGTAGACGAGTCTGAAGAGGAAGGCAGTTGGTGGTGGCCGTTTTAGCCTTACTCGGCTTGCGGTACAATCCGAGCCAACCGACCGGGGTCCAGTCAGCGGGCTGGCCCTGAACACCTCCGGCCATGCCGGGCGTGTTGTTACCTAGCCAGAGAGAGACCTCCCATGACGGTGATCAAGCAAGAAGACCTGATCCAAAGCGTGGCAGACGCGCTGCAGTACATTTCTTATTACCATCCCAAAGACTTTATCGACGCCGTGCACGAGGCGTATCAAAAAGAAGAATCTAAGGCCGCCAAAGACGCCATGGCGCAAATTCTGATTAACTCGCGCATGTGTGCCATGGGCAAGCGCCCTATCTGCCAAGACACCGGCATTGTCACCGTATTCCTCACCATCGGCATGGACGTTAAGTTCGAAGGCGATATGAGTGTGGAAGACATGGCCAACGAAGGCGTGCGCCGTGCTTACACCCATCCAGATAACGTATTGCGTGCCTCGGTGCTGGCCGACCCAGATGGCAAACGTGCCAATACCAAAGACAACACGCCTGCCGTGATTCATATGAAGCTGGTGCCGGGCAATACCGTTGACGTGCACGTAGCGGCCAAAGGCGGCGGCTCTGAAGCAAAAAGTAAATTCGCCATGCTGAATCCATCGGATTCGGTGGTGGAATGGGTACTGGAACAAATCCCCAAAATGGGTGCTGGCTGGTGTCCGCCCGGCATGCTCGGCATTGGCATTGGCGGCACGGCAGAAAAAGCCATGCAAATCGCCAAAGAAGCATTGCTCGATCCGATTGATATTCACGAACTGCAAGCACGCGGTGCCTCTAACCGCTCAGAAGAGCTGCGCTTAGAGCTGTTCGAAAAAGTGAATAAATTGGGCATTGGCGCCCAAGGTCTGGGTGGTTTAACCACGGTATTGGACGTTAAAGTTGCCGACTACCCAACCCACGCCGCCAACAAGCCCGTGGCGATTATTCCTAACTGTGCAGCCACGCGTCATACCCACTTTGTATTAGATGGCTCAGGCCCTGCACAATTAGAAGTGCCAAAATTAGAAGATTGGCCAGAAATCAGCTGGGAAGTGGGTGATAACGTACGCCGGGTGAACCTGGACACCGTCACACCAGAAGATGTGAAAGACTGGCAGCCAGGCGAAACCATTTTGCTGTCGGGCAAAATGCTCACCGGCCGCGACGCTGCCCATAAGCGCATGGTAGACATGATCGCCAAAGGCGAAGAGTTGCCGGTGGATTTAAAAGGCCGCTTTATTTATTACGTTGGCCCAGTCGACCCAGTACGCGAAGAAGTGGTTGGCCCAGCCGGCCCAACCACCGCCACCCGTATGGATAAATTCACCCGCACCGTGCTGGAAAAAACTGGCCTGCTGGGCATGATCGGTAAAGCCGAGCGCGGCCCAATGGCGATTGAAGCCATTAAAGATAACGAAGCCGTGTATTTAATGGCGGTAGGCGGTGCCGCTTATTTAGTGTCGCAAGCGATTAAAGGCGCTAAAGTGGTCGGCTTTGAAGACCTGGGCATGGAAGCGATTTATGAATTTGAGCTGGAAGATATGCCAGTGACGGTCGCCGTTGACAGCAAGGGCGAATCGGTTCACCAAACCGGACCACAGGAGTGGTATCAGCGGATTAATGCTGAGAATGTAGGGTAATTATTGTTTGATATTAAAGGGCCGCAAGGCCCTTTTTTATTGGCGAGATTTTATGAGGAGTGTGGCTCTGGTTGTTTTTTACCGCGAAGCCTTATGCCAACTAAGGTAGCCTGCTAAGGCGCGAAAGGCGCGGTTTTGACATGCCGCGTAGGATTAATGTTCAAGTCGGGATGACTAAACCGACTAGGACAAAAGATCCAGCGGGCTGGTGGTGCCAGCGAAATGCTGGCCAATAACATGGGTATAAATTTGCGTGGTCGCTACATCGTTGTGCCCTAACAGCTCCTGCACTGTGCGAATATCGCGCCCCGAGCGTAACAGCTCGGTAGCAAAACTATGCCGAAAAGTGTGACAGGTGATGCGCTTAGCCGACAGCCCGGCTTGTTGTACAGATCTTTTGAGTGCTTTTCTGGGTACCGAAGCATCTAAGTGGTGGCGGCACACGATGTTGCTGGTCGGATGGCGACATAGTCCGTTCGACGGAAACAAAAACATCCAAGCGGGTTCACGGTAGGCTGAAGGATATTTTTTTCCCAAGGCGCCAGGCATAGAGGGCCCGATTCCTTGCGTGTTATCACTGGCTTGCAGGGCGATGGCTTTTTGCACATAGTCATCACATAGCGCTGTTAAGCTATTGGCAAGCAAAGTGACTCTATCTTTACGGCCTTTGCCATCAAAAACCGTCAGCGTGCCTGCTTCAAAGTTCAAATCCTTAATGCGAAGTCGCAAGCATTCCGAAATACGTAACCCAGAACCGTAGAGCAGAGAGAAAATCAGCCGCTCGCGCGGTTGGGAATGTGCAAGTATCTGGCCCACTTCCTTGGCTGTGAGGACGGTGGGTAGATGCTTTGGGCGGCTTGCCAAGGTAAACCCCAGTTCTCCCAGTGGCTGGCCGAGAAACTTGTTGTACAAGAAGGCAAGAGAATTGAGTGCGACACGTTGTGTATTGGCGGTAATATCACGCTGATTCGCTAGGTAACTAAGAAACTGCATAACATGTGGGGCACCAAGCTCTGATGGGTGCTGCAAGCGGTGAAAGCGAATATAGAATCGAATCCAGTACAGGTAGGTATGCTCAGTGCGAATGCTGTAGTCACGAAGCCGCATATATTGGCGAATTTCTTGGATGAACTTGCTCTTGGCCATCGCGCTCACCTGAATGTAAAGACATGCTGTTCAAATATACAGTATATCTGGAGGTTGGAGGTTATGTTGGCACGATTTCCCGGCTGACTTGCCTGTATTTCCCTGGGGTGGTAGCTTAAACGCCCGAGAAATCAGTGAGTTAGTCTTAGAGCGCCAGAACTTAGAGGCGTGGATAGTAGGCAAGCACGTTTTTCCAGAGGGGAGTATGAGAAAAAACAGGATATCCAGCTGTAACTCAATGACTTGGAAGAGATACCTCGAATGGTTCTAGCTGGAAAAACAGGCACGCACACTATTAAACTGTTAAGTGTCATCAATATGAAGCCATTCGAAGAGTTTTGTGAAATTATTCAAGCCTGCGAGAAAAAGCTTGATGAAACTTCAAATTTCCCAGACGTTATTCCGTTTGGTGAAAGTTTGCTTAAACTAATTTCAGAGAATGAAAGCTTAAGAGGTAAATTTAGCGACGAGTTTGTTAGGTGCATCGATCGCTCATCAATCAGCCATGAACCACTTATTGAGTTCTGTATGCATAAGCTTAAGTGGCCAGAAACGAAGTTGGCGCTTGAAGCTCTCAGCAGAGATGCAGTCGATAAAAATAACTGGAATGCAATTACGCGTATTCATGGGGCTCTAGATGCTTTTAAACGTGATTGGCCAGATGCATCTGATTTATATAGCGGTTACTTTAATGTCAAAAACACTTAACAAGTCAATCAATGTCGCCCCTTGCGGGGCTGGACCTCCGCACTGCGTGCTCCGGCCCATTATTGAGGCGTTATGTGTCTTCAGAGAGAAAAATATGTCTAAGGTAATTCTGAGTGGCTTTATCGTAGTTCCCTCAAGGGATCTAGCTAGTGTGATTGATGAATTGCCAGCGCATATTAGCCTTACAAAGAGTGAACCTGGTTGCTTAGTCTTCGAAGTGAATCAAAGAAATGAGGACATAAACACGTTTGATGTATATGAAGAGTTTATAGATCGGGAATCTTTTGAGGCCCATCAGGAACGAGTAAGAACTTCAAAGTGGGGGCAAGTTACTAGTAATGTGCAGCGTCATTATGAAGTCCAGTGGTAAACACATAACAAGTCAATCAACTGCGCGCCTTCGGCGCCGGACGCAGCAGAGCTGCGCCGGTTATTGAGGCGTTACATGGTGAAGTCAGGCCTATGATTTCGGTGAAACTGAGGAATCTTCGTCACCAAGATAAAGGGGCTGTCATTTCTATGCTTCGAGATCCGCAGGTAATGCGGTTTCTTGGGCCTCGTCGTGCCCTGGCTGAAGACGAGGCAGATTCGTGGTTTGAGAGTGCGCTTACTAACCCGGCCCGCTTCGCTGTAGCCAACGCTGATACTGACGAGTTCATCGGGTTCTGCGGCATTAAACAGATGGATGGTGTTCTGGATTTCGGCTATTTCATCAGATCGGAGTTTTGGGGCAACGGCATAGCTGCCAAAGCATGCGAGTTGGCAGTTGAAAGGCTATCCTCCGAGATCGATTTCGATACCGTTCAGGTTTTCATCGCGGATGACAATGTGGCTAGCCAGAGAGTAGCTCAAAAATTGGGATGGCAGGCCACGCATAATGGTACTAAGGATGGAGAGCATGGCCGATACTACCGAATCACCATGTAACCAGGCGGTCAACCGGACGCCAAAAGCCAACCGCTTTTGGTTCCCTCCGCTGCGCTCCGGCGCCGGTTACCATCAGCGTTAGGCTTTAAAAAGGAGAACATCAGCGTTGTTTAACCTGCTTATTTCAGGAAACCCGGAGAGTTGGAATTCAACTCCTTGGGAAATTGATCGAGCTAGAGCGGTTGTTGAATATACCGCTGATGAAATCAGCGAGCGGTATAAATTCTTCGATGAAAAAGCAATTCGTGAATTAAAAAGTTTCCCCTGCTTATTTGTCATAGAGAACGAGCAAAGAGAGTCACGGATCGGATATATCACAAATATTCGGGTTCGGACAAATACAGTCGTAGTCGATTTTGAATTTGACCCAATCCTTCCTCCTTTACCGATCGGATCAATAGAAAACCTAAAAGCGGCAATTGACCTAGGTCGCTGGGAGTTGTCTCGAACTCATTGGGCAGTAAAAGATGAAGCTATTTTTGATATTTTGCTCAAACACGACTTAATTACCCAACAACAGTTAGATGCATCTCAAGCTTTAAAAGAGCCACCACCACCCATTGTCCCGCCACCACCTGCTGACGGTTCGTTT
>CBDDTG010000031.1:0-5648 GCA_965233665.1 Bacterioplanes sp.
TCAGACATGGCCAGTACCGTGGCACTGGACAGCAAGCCAGCCAACAGGCCGGTATAATGCGTGGTGCTAATCATCGGGCGATCTCCAACGGGGGTGAGAAACAGCGCGCAGGTTAGTTGCACGTTGTTACAAACTCATTATTGTTTTATTGCAGCCAAACACCTGACGACATGGTCAATTTCGATTTAAATCAGAAACTTATCAGTATTGCCGCCATGGTTGGTTGGCTAGAAAAGCAGTGCAGCACGAGATTCAAAAACCGGTTAGGTACATATGTGCCAGTTTGAATTTCGACCCGATTCGCCCCTCGCCGATTGCAACCAGCTATACAAAGCCGCCGGCGATCATGGCCGTGCTGGTCCTACTGAAGCTCGCCCAGGCTTGTATTGTCAGCAGCAACTGGTGGCCATCGCCCGCTTGCTGCCTGGCGAAAACGCTTGGCTATTGCGCAACCTCTGTGTTGCACCCGCCTGGCGTGGACAGCGCTTGGGGCAGGTATTAATGGCCCATATTCACCAGCACTGGCCGCAGCACACGCTGTATTTACGCCCGCTGCCGGGGCTGGAAACCTATTACCGCCAACTCGGCTATCAGCCATTACCGCCTCAATCTTTGTTTCGAGCACGCTTTCCCAAACAACGCAGCGTCACTTCGGTCATGTTCAGAGCCGTTACCAAGGCCTAAACTGCGCTCTTTTTACGGAACAACTGTCATGCCACAAAGTAACCAACTCTCTCGCCTGGTGCACAGCGTGCGCCGCGTCCCCAAGCGTTTTCAGCCAGCGGTTTTGTCGTTCATCATGGGCAAAGTCATTCCTTTTGCAGGCACTGCGGGCACACGGGTAGAAAAACTTGAACCACAAGAGTGCATCATTGTGCTGCGCAATCGCAGAAAGGTGCGCAATCACATTGGCAGCGTGCACGCTGCCGCCATGGCGCTGCTGGCAGAATCCGCCACCGGCTTTATGACCGGGCTGTCCGTGCCGGATGATCGCATCATCGTGATCCGTAAAATGGAGCTGGAATACGTCAAGCGCGCCAGTGGTGATATGAAGGCCGTCGCCAGCTTCAGTGATGAGCAACTTGAGTACGTTCGTAACACCGAAAAAGGCGACATTCAGGTGCCCGTTATCATCACTGACGCCAGCGGCACAGAAACGGTAAAAGCCACCATGGTATGGGCTTGGACACCGAAAAAACGCCCTGCCTAATCGTTCCCATCGTCGTGTCAAGCTGGACGGATGGCCAAACAGCAGATATTGTCATCGGCTTTTGAATACCTGCTTGGGTAGAAAAACCTACCCGAGCAGGCCGGTTATCCACACAATAACAACGGCGAAAGCAGCATGAGCAATCCAACCCTCGCTCTGGAGCTCACCGACATCCATAAGTCGTACGGTGATCTGGAAGTGCTGAAAGGCGTAAGCCTCAGTGCCCATACAGGCGATGTCATTTCCATCTTGGGCTCCAGTGGCTCTGGCAAAAGCACCCTGTTGCGCTGCATCAACCTGCTGGAAAACCCCAGCAAGGGAAACATCGTCATTGGCGGCGAGCCATTGGCGCTGAAGCCGAACAAAGCAGGCGAACTGGTCGCTGTCAGTGACCAACAGTTGCAAGCCGTGCGCGCACGGTTGGGCTTTGTGTTCCAACAGTTCAACCTGTGGCCACACAAGACCATTTTGCAAAACATTATCGAAGCGCCCACCCAGGTATTAAAGCTGCCCAAAGACAAGGCCATCGAAAAGGCACAAGCCTTGCTTAAGAAGGTCGGTCTGGCGGACAAGCAGGATGCCTACCCGGGCAATCTTTCCGGCGGACAGCAACAACGTGTCGCCATTGCCCGCACGCTGGCAATGGACCCACAAGTATTGCTGTTCGATGAACCGACCTCGGCCCTTGACCCAGAACTGGTCAATGAGGTGTTGGCGGTGATGCGGGAACTGGCACAGGAAGGCCGTACCATGTTAATTGTTACCCACGAAATGCGTTTTGCGCGTGAGGTGTCATCACAGGTGGTATTCCTGCACCAGGGACAAATCGAGGAAATGGGACCACCCGAGCAGGTGTTTGATAATCCTCAGTCGCAACGTGTACGCGACTTTATGTCCAGCCATCAATAACAAACCAAAAAAACTGACAGCGAGGAAGACTGTATGATTCGTAAACTGTTTGCTGCGGGCATTGCCCTGGCCACACTGGCCACTGCTCCCGTCGCCCTAGCAGCGGATAAAATTCGCATCGCCACAGAAGGCGCCTACGCACCTTTTAACATGGTCGATTCCGACGGCAACCTGATAGGCTTTGACGTCGACATTGCCAACGCTCTGTGCGAGCAAATGGAAGTGGAATGTGAAATCGTCGCTCAGGATTGGGACGGCATCATCCCTGGTTTGCGCGCGCGTAAATACGACGCCATCATCGCCTCCATGTCGATTACCGAAGAGCGCCTGCGCGTGGTCGACTTCTCTGAAAAATACTACTCCAACGTACTGGCGTTCGTTGCCGGTAAAGATAAAAACCTGGATGTCAGCAAAAAGGGCCTGAACGGCTTAGTGATCGGCGCTCAGCGCGCGACCATTGCCGGCCAAATGCTGGAAGACAAATACAGCGACGTAGTCACGGTGAAACTGTACGACACCCAAGACAACGCCTACCTGGATCTAGCATCCGGCCGCCTGGATGCACTGCTGTCGGATAAATTCCCAGCCTACGACTGGCTGCGCACCGACGACGGCCAAAGCTTTGAGTTCAAGGGTGAAGACCTCGACATCAACGATGAAATTGGCATCGCGGTGCGCAAAGGCGACGACCTGAAAGATGACTTCAGCGCTGCCATCAAAGCCATTGTTGCCAACGGTAAGTACGAAGAAATCAACAAAAAATACTTCCCGTTCAGCATTTACTAATCTGCTTTAACCTTACACCGACCCGGCCAACGGACAGGCAAGCCTCAATAAGAGTGCCGCTGCCGTCCTGGCCGGGTCGTTTGTTTGCAGGACCCGGTTATGGAATTACAAGGCTTCGGCCACCTATTACTCAGCGGCACTTGGATGACCGTACAACTGGCCGTCAGCAGCTTGCTGATCGGTTTGGTGATTGGTCTACTTGGCGCCAGCGCTAAATTATCTGACTCGCGTGTTTTGCGCGGTATTGCCACCGGCTACACCACCATTATTCGTGGCATACCCGAATTACTGCTGGTTTTAACCTTATATTTTGGCGGCTCGCAATTGATCATGCTGGTCGCCGCTTGGTTTGGCCACGACGACTACATTGAAGTCGGCCCCTTCGCCGCCGGCGTGGCCGCACTCTCGATTGCCTTTGGCGCGTATGCGACGGAAGTATTTCGCATGGCCATGCTGGAAATTCCCAAAGGCCAGTGGGAATCCGCTGCCGCCATTGGCATGGGTAAAATACAAACCTTTTTCCGCATCATTTTGCCGCAGTTGTGGCGCCTATCGATTCCAGGCTTAGGCAACTTGTTCCAGGTATTACTGAAAGACACCGCCTTAGTCTCGGTAGTGGGCTTGAATGAACTGATGCGCCAGGCCGCCGTCGGCGCTGCCAACACCAAGCAACCCTTCGACTTTTACATGGCCGCCGCCCTACTTTATTTAGGGCTGACCTTAATCGCCACCGTGATCACCATGATGCTGGAGCGCTGGAGTAAACCTGAACTGCGAGGAAGCCGAGCATGAGTTGGGAATGGTCTGTAATTTGGGAATACCTACCACGCCTATGGCAAGGTGCGCTGCTGACCTTGGAGCTGGTGTTCTTCTCCGGTTTAATTGGCATTATTCTGGCGGTGCCGCTGGCACTGATGCGCGCTTCACACAACTGGGTACTGCGCGCATTGCCCTTTGCGTATATTTTCTTTTTCCGCGGCACACCGCTTCTGGTGCAAATTTTCTTAATTTATTATGGCGCTGCACAGTTTGATGTTATTAAAGACTCGGCTCTGTGGCCGGTGTTAAAAGAACCCTACTGGTGCGCCATCATCGCCTTTTCACTCAATACCGCTGCCTACAGCGCTGAGTTGATTCGCGGTGCGATTCAAGCCATACCCAAAGGCGAAATTGAAGTGTCACAAGCGCTGGGCATGAGCAAGGCCACCATGATTCGTCGCATTATTTTGCCGCGCTCCTTTGGCATTGTATTCCCTGCCTACAGCAACGAGCTGCTGCTGATGCTCAAAGGCAGCGCCCTGGCGTCGACCATTACCCTGCTCGACCTCACCGGCATGGCGCGCACCATCATCGCCCGCACCTACACCCCGCTGGAGATGTTCTTTGCTGCTGGCATGATGTACCTAGTCATTGCCGCTGTGATGATTGGCTGCTTCCGGCTATTGGAGCGGCGCATTAATCGCTACCAGTATTACAAGTTAGATCAAAGCCAGCGCTAATAAAAACGCCCTCAAATGAGGGCGTTTTTATTTGTTTATTCCTGAACGATCTCCTCGCACAGGCTTCAAACTGGCCATCGAAACGCCAAAATGAGATCTATTTAACAAGATCCACACCCCCTTCGAAACACCGCCCATTCGTGGCCAATATTTCCATTATAATCAATGACTTAGCCAAGAACAGCCAACAAGGAAACCAAATGAAACTAGGAAACATATTATCTGCAGCTGTTATTGCACTTCACCTGACCGGGTGCGCCTCGCACGGATATGATGTTGAAAGCGAAATTGTCACGATCGGGCCGAGCTACCCTCCAACAGAAACTCTAGAGCTGTCCTTTGGCGAGTACGATGGCGCAAAGAAATACCAGCAACTGGCTTTTATTCGCATCTTAGGCAACGAACGTTCAGACACCGCAGAATTAGTTGAAGAGTTAAAACGCGAGGCCAAAGTCATCGGCGCAGACGCTGTCATCAACATTCAAACTGCAAATAAAGAAAGAACTCAACGCATGTCTAGTCCCCTAGACATCGTACTATCTGACGATTATGGCTCAAAAGAGAAAAAAGAAGACTACAAATATGAAGCACTGGTACTAGAGGGAATAGCCATTAAATACCAGGAAGAGTGATGTCGGCGACAGTGTGTGATTGAAGGCTCGAAGTCCGAGGTGTTTTTTAAAGCAGAATGCTTTGAACCTACCCAGCCCTATGCCCTCCTTGAGGGATTTTATCCCTCACGCCGGGCCGGCAAGCGACTGAAAGCGTACATTGAGGCAGTTTCTGCCAGGCAAAAAGCGAGCGGAAGCGTCCTCGACAAGCGCAGCTTACAAACGGTAAGTGAGGATTGCGAGTCGGACTCGCGCACGAGTGATTTTTAACGCCAAATCCAATGCCCTCCTTGAGGGATCTTATCCCTCACGCCGGGCAGGCGACCTCCCTGCTTTGCGCTGCGCAGGCCGTATTTCCCTCGTTGCCAATGCCGTGGTCGCCGCAACGCCAACAGCCTGCATCCCGGCAGGATGTTGGCTGGCGCTGCCGTCCGGGCAGCCCCTGCGGGCACAGACATTGCCAACTCAGGCGGCCTGCTAAGGCGCGGAAAACCTAGACGCGAAAGCGAGAACGTAGCTACTTAGCCTAGAGGCTCAGATGAGTGTCTCGCTTGAGATCCTTAAAAACTAGAATCGGTGTCTCACCTGCTAAGAATGAATGTCCTGCTAGTCTGACCGCCAGATACTGAGAGC
>CBDDTG010000032.1:0-81694 GCA_965233665.1 Bacterioplanes sp.
AATTTTTTGTGGATTCGACATCATGGCTTCGCCCAACTCGCGAAATGCTTCGGTAAAATCATTCATTACCGAAGCTGCAGGATCATCCGCTGTGGTTTGCTGGTTGATGACTTTTTCCATCACACTGCTGTATTGCTCAGTGGCTCGCAGCGCCATGTCGTAAAAATCTTTAATCGCGGTATCTACCGTTTCCTTTTGCCCTAAACTCATACGTCACCCTGAAAATTCACCAATAAAAAAGGCCACCCTAAGGTGACCTTTAGTGCAGTGAGACCCGGCAATTGGGTTAACCGGGTGCATCACATGGCACCTGCCACCCGTAATTAGGCAGCAGTTTTCTTCGTAGAGGATGTTTTTGCTGCGGCAGTGGTCGCGGTAGCAGACGCAGTGGTACGCGCTTCTTCCATAATGCCTTCAACTTGAGTTTTGAATTCCATCGCCATGTCAGACATGGCTTTGGCATCTTCCATGATTTTTTTGTTCAGGGCGCTGGCTGCTTCTGCCTGAGAAGCGGTGTAAGCACGCAGGCTGTCGCTGTCTTTGACGTCGGCGGCTTTTTTCATCTGATCCAGACCCATTTCAGCGTAGGCCTTGATCGCACCCAGTTGAAAATCTGTCATTTTCTCCATGTTGTCCACGAGCAGAGTATTGAACTTGCTCATAGGTGCGTACATGGTCTTAGCCTGCTCCGCAAAGGCGTTCAAAATATTCTCTTGCATGGTCTTGCTCCTTCAAAGGTTCTATTGCCGAAATCGGTAGTCCGATGGTAGCCGAGTATATCTTACAGTTCGATGACGACCGCCACCGAAAGTAACGACAGCTTGACTAAAATCATGCTTTGTTACTAGCCCTTAAAAATAGCCGGGAAGATACGTAACATTGGCAGATGAAAATGTCCTGAATTGTCGTATTTATTAGACGACTTTATTCGCTTTTATCGCTGCCTTTAGAACCTGACATCATACCGAACATCATCTTCTGCATTTGGTTCATGGTATTCATGCCCTCCTGCATCATCGGTTGATATAAAGACATGGGGTCATAGCCGTCTTCGCCAGAATGCATGCGCTTCAGCATCTGGTCAAACAGCTCGCGCTGAAACTCAGAGACATCCGGCAACCCCAGAACACGACGGAATTCTTCGGGTGTCATATCGAAAGTTATATTAATTTTCATAGTAATCCCTTTAAAGAATATATGTGACTGCTCTTTCCTTTTTACACCCGTCCCTTTCGTTTTTACACCCATCCTTTTTCTTTTTGCGCCTATTAAAGGCGCTTCGGTAAGCCCAACGCCAACAGTGCGGCAATAAACGCCAAACCCGCGGCCGCAGTAAATACCCACTCACCCCCTAGGCTTTGCCAGCAAAGTCCGCTCAACCAAGCACCTATCGCTCCGCCCAAGCCAAACCCTAGGCTGGAATAAATCGCCTGCCCAGAGGCCAACAAGGTGCCTGGGAAATAATGCTGAAGGTAGCGCATCGACACCGCATGCATGGCAGCAAAACTAAATGCATGCGCCAACTGCACCACCACCAACCACGACCAGTTTTCTACCTGCAATGCCGTTAACCACCAGCGCAAAGCGGTCAAAGCAAGCGCCAGCACAAACCAGTTACGCCAGCTAAAGCGCAGCATAAAGCGATGAAACTGCCAGAAGAACACCACCTCAGCCAATACCCCCAAGGCCCACAGCAGGCCCACTGGCGTACGACCGTAGCCCGCTTGCTCTAAATAAATAGAGAAGAAGGTGTAGTAAGGGCCAAAACTCACCTGCAACAGCACCGTCATCAGCAGGAATAACCACACTGGTCGCTGACGCAATGTCTGCCAAACACTGCCCTGCCCATGAGCAGACAACTGGCGCTCAGTCTGACGTGCCGGCAAACTCCATGCATTGAGCCAGATCACCAACATAAACAGCCACATAAACAGGGGCAGCCAAGCCAGCGATACGCGCTCCAATACCGCCCCCATCACCACCACGGCAACGATGAAGCCGATGGAGCCCCACACCCGAATGCGACTATAAACATCAAGGCGGTCTTTCACTGCCTGCAGCGTCAACGCCTCGTATTGCGGCAGCATGGCGGCCCAGAAAAAGCCGTAAGCCAACATAACCGTGGCCATGGCAGCAAAGCTTTGAGCCCAGATAATGGCGCTGAAACTGACCAAGGTCAGCAAACCTGCCAGGCGAATCATCGGCAGCGGCGATGTCTGACGGCGGCCGACCATGGCCCATACATTCGGCGCCAAGATACGCACCAGCCCAAACAAGGCCATCAGTGAGCCGATATCACTGGCATCGAACCCACGGTGCTCTAGAAACAACCCCCAAAACGGCGCAATGCAGCCAAGCAAGGCAAAATAGAGGGCATAAAACAAAGACAGGCGTTTAAACGGCAGCCAGTCGGCTGCCGCATCATGGACTTGGGTGCTCACTCGTGGCCAGGTGCCTGAGCTGCGATAACGGGGGTAGTGACGTTAACATCGGCATTTTGGCCTCGATGGCGCAGCCAATGGTCGGCCAAGACGATGGCCATCATGGCCTCGGCAATGGGCGTCGCACGAATTCCCACGCACGGGTCATGACGACCTTTGGTCACCACCTCAATTTCATTGCCATTGGCATCTATCGAGCGGCCGGGAATCACCAGACTGGAGGTCGGCTTTAAAGCAATGTGGGCAATCAGGTCCTGGCCCGTGCTAATGCCGCCCAGCACGCCGCCAGCATGATTGCTTAAAAAGCCCTCGGCGGTCATCTCGTCGCGATGCTCGGTGCCTTTTTGCTCCACCACATCAAAGCCATCACCGATCTCAACGCCCTTCACCGCATTGATGCTCATCAGCGCGTGGGCTAAGTCGGCATCCAAGCGATCAAAGATAGGCTCGCCCAGACCTGGAAACATGCCACTGGCAACCACGGAGATTTTGGCGCCCACCGAGTTACCCTCTTTGCGCAGCTCGGTCATGTAGGTCTCCATCGCCTCGACCTTGCTGGCATCGGGGCAAAAGAAGGGGTTGTTGTGCACTTCCTGCCAATCAAACTGCTCGATTTTAATCGGCCCGAGTTGCGACAAATAACCGCGCACTTCAATGCCCTTAGCGGCAAGAATTTTTTTAGCGATGGCACCCGCTGCTACTCGCATGGCGGTTTCGCGTGCCGACGAGCGGCCACCGCCGCGGTAATCGCGAAAGCCGTATTTGTGGTTATAAGCGTAATCGGCGTGGGCTGGGCGAAAGGTATCAGCGATGTTGGAATAGTCTTTCGAGCGCTGATCGGTGTTTTCAATCAGCAAGCCAATCGGCGTGCCGGTGGTTTTGCCCTCAAACACGCCCGACAGTATCTTTACTTGATCCGGCTCGCGACGCTGGGTGGTGTAACGCGACGTGCCGGGCTTGCGCCGGTCCAAGTCGGCCTGCAAATCGGCTTCGCTTAGCTCAATGCCAGGCGGGCAGCCATCAACAATGGCGCCCAGCGCCAGGCCGTGACTTTCGCCAAAGGTGGTCACGGTAAAGCTTTTACCAAAGGTATTTCCGGACATACGATAACCCGCTTATCAATAATTATTCGGTGGTTGCCAACGCATCTAATTGACTGGCATGTAACACAAACACACCATGGCCGCCGTGCTCAAAATCTTGCCAATCAAAGGCGACATCTGGGTAGGCCTCAGCCAGTGCTGGCCAACTATTGCCGACCTCCACCACCAGGACGCCGTCATCGGTCAAGTAGCGGCGTGCCTGAGCCAGCATGATGCGGACTAGGTCCAAACCGTCATCACCGGCGGCCAGTGCCATCTCTGGCTCGTGGTGATATTCCGCTGGCAAACAGGCCATGTCATCGGCGTCGACGTAAGGTGGGTTAGACACAATGATGTCGTAGCGACCTTCGGCAGCGGCAAATAAATCCGACTGCAACGCCACTACCCGGTCTTGCATGCGATGACGCTCTATATTGGCCTCGGCCACTTCCAGAGCATCAAACGATAAATCCAGCAGCTCTACCTGGGCTTGGTCAAACGCATAGGCGCAGGCCAAGCCAATGCAGCCGCTGCCACAGCACAAATCGAGAATGCGCTGGGGCTGGTGCTCGGTGGGCCAATGGGGCGCAAAGCGCTGCTTAATCAGTTCAGCAATGGGAGAGCGCGGAATTAACACCCGCTCGTCGACCCAATAGTGTTGCTCGCAAAACCAGGCCTCGCCGGTTAAATACGGGGTAGGAATGCGTTCATTAATGCGCTGTTGCAAAAGGCTGGCCACCTGAGTGCGCTCTTCTGTGGTCAAGCGAGAGGTGCGCCACTCAGATGGCATGTTCCACGGCAGGTGCAAGGCATGGCTGACCAGCACCAGGGCGTCATCCCACGGGGTGTCGGTGCCGTGGCCAAAATACACATCGCTGGCAGCCAACTGACTGGCTCCCCAACGAATGAAATCCTGCAGAGTGTGAAGTTCGGCAACGGCCGATTGAAGCTGTGTGTCGGTAATCATGCAAGGCGCCAGCGGCCGGTTAAAAGGGGGCTTAGTGTAATACTTTCGCCGCCTGGCTTCACCCCGGGCGCTTACCATAAAGGCTGGTGGTGCCCGCCTCGAGTGCATCCAGCGCATCGGCGGCCACCAGCTGTCCTAAGCGAATCATTTCATCGGCGCGATAAAACTCGTACATTTCACAGGCTTCGGCCGGCATAGACACCAGCAAATCGGGTGGGTAGCCGGCTAATTTAAACTGGCTCAGCGACGATTGCATGATCTCGAACATCTGGTTGATCACTTCCAGCTTGCTAAGGTTTTCGTTGGCTTGCTCACTGGATTTGCTATCCAACCATTGGCTGGCCTTGCTGATAACGCTGTCGAACCAGTCCTGTTTTTGCTCGGCGCTGGGTTGCTGACTGGCCTGAAACGCCGGCGGCACCGGTGTATTGGCATTGAGATCGACGGCGATAATCAGCTCGGCATGAGCCGACACACACGGAATAATGGGCAGTGGATTCAACACACCGCCGTCCACCAACAAACTTGGCCGGCCGTTACCACGATCGAAGGGAACGGGCATGATCAAACTGGGAATGGCTGCCGACGCACGAATGGCATGATTAAGATCGCCACGCTGAAACCATACTTCTTTTTTCAGCGTCAGGTCGGTGGCTACGGCGGTAAACGGCAGTGCCATGTCCTCAATCTGCTGCCCTTCTAGCATTTCGCCGAGTTGGCGAAACACCCGATCGCCGCGCACAGCACCGCTCGACAGCAGCGACAAATCGACCAAGCGCAACACGTCCAAATAACTCAGGCCACAGACCCATTCGCGCAACTGCTCTAACTTGCCGGCACAATAAAAGCCGCCAACAATGGCCCCCATCGACGAGCCGGATACGGCAACAATGTTGTAGCCACGCCGTTCCAACTCATCGATCAAACCAATGTGGGCATAACCTCGGGCACCACCGCTGCCCAGCGCCAGGGCGACTGTTTTTTTTGCCATCAGCGGCGCCCCGGCCAGAACACAAAGCGCAGCGCTGGCTGCAAACTCTCACCCGGCGGCAGGGTCAAAGCCCCTAGCCCAGTCACATTGATATCGTATTGGCCATCAAACACGGCCGCGCGCAGTTGCTGCGCTAAGCGCTCAGAGCAGCGCATATTCTCCACCATATCGGTCGCCTCATAGCAATGCACCACCAGGTGCAGGCGTTGCTTAACACCGGGAGCCAAAGCTTTTAGGGTATCCACCAACACCTGACTGGCTGCACGATCAAAGCGCTGATTGTCGATAACAAAACCAGGTAGCCAACCATGACTGTCGGCTAACACCTGCTCGATACGACTGCGCTGCAAATCGTCACCGGCGACGGCATCGCCGGTAATGATATGGTCGATGTTCACCATGACCTGCCGCGTTGCTCGACGCACGGCGTACACCACCCAAATGTCGTTCAGCTCTGCCGTGCGCGGCGACATCACCACCATCAGCGACTGGTCTTTTTCACGCCCAACCAAACGGCTGTTAGAAAAGACCTCGTTGGCCCAAAAATGACTGCTACCACAATCCAGCCCTTGGCATTGATACAGCACTTGCTTGCCATCCAGCTGTTGCTGATAAAACTGCACCACTTCCTGCAATTCGATGCCGCTCGGCATGGTCCACACCCGGCGCTGAAGCCGGCCGGTTAAACGGACTTCACGCTCGCCGAACGTAGTCGCCTGAGAGCGTTTCAACTCCGACAACACCAGTCGGTAATGGGAGGCTTGGGTGCTCTGCTCATCGGACAGGCGAGCGCCTGGGTAGGCAGGCAATGCCAAACTGGCGGCGGCACTCAACAGCCCCAGCCACATAGTAAAAATATGCAGTAACGACGGACAGCGGCGGTGGTTCATAGGCAGAAGAGAATCCTTGACGACTATCAGCGCAGATTAGCACGAGCTGTCACGTCAGACAGCACGGTTTCTGTGCGGTTCAGTCAACGCAAACGGCCACGGGCAAAGCGTCGCTGACCCGCTTGATGGACCAGACTGGTGCGGGTATGGGCATGACAAATGGCGATGGCCAGGGCATCGGCGGCGTCGGCCTGCGGCGTGCCCGGCAGCTTTAGCAGTTGGCGCACCATGATTTGCACCTGCTCTTTGCTGGCGCTGCCTTTGCCCACCACCGATTGCTTGATGGTGCGAGGCGCGTACTCCGCCACTTCCAATTGCTGGCGCACCGCAGCCACAATGGCTACCCCGCGTGCCTGGCCGAGCTTAAGGGCCGAATCAGCATTGCGCCCCATAAAGGCCTGCTCAATGGCAAACTGCTGCGGGCAGTAGCGTTCTACCAGTTCCGTGATGCTACTGAACAGTTTATCCAAGCGCTCAGGCATAGGACCATCGCCCAAGCGAATGCAGCCACTGGTGACATATTCCAACTGTTGCCCAACTGCATTGACCACACCAAACCCGGTAATGCGTGAGCCCGGGTCAATGCCCAATATCAGCACAGTTATTGCCCCATGCGCTTTTCAATACTGTCGCTGGGCGTCAACTGCCATTGGCGTCCGTTATCGGCGTTGGTAACGGTCACTTGTTGCCAGCCACTGGGCAGCATGATCTGCAAACACGGCGAGGTCATCACTTGCGCGTGCATCATGCCCGGCTGGGGGCGGCGTTCACGGTAGGTCAGCGCCAAGCTATCGCCCTGCCCCTCTTGTGCGACGACATCAATGCCATAGCCAGCCGTCGGACGCTCACCCAAGGCAATGGTTAATGCCCGCTGCTTAACCGTGACACCGACCGGGTCGGCGCAATGGTTGGTCTGACTCATGGGCAGACGCAGCGACTGCGCCGGTACCGTCGTGCAAGCACTGAGCAGAGCAATGACAAAAAAAACAGCAAGGCGTGACATGACAGAGCCTCCGTGGCGTGGTCTGTGGCGAGAATAGGCCCGCAGTATACAGAAAAGCCCGACGACGCTGCAGCATCGCCGGGCTGAGTGGACCGTGATCACCGGTTACTGGTGTTTGAACACCAGCTGCTCGTTTTCTACCTGCGCAACGATATGACTGCCCGGAGGAAACTCGCCAGCCAAAATGGACTGGGCCAACGGGTTTTCAATGCGTCGCTGAATGGCACGCTTCAATGGCCGCGCGCCGTACACTGGGTCGTAGCCCACCTCAACCAACTGATCGAGGGCGGCCTCGTTCAACTCCAGCGTCAGTTCGCGCTCCGCCAAGCGGCCTCGCAACAAGTCCAGCTGAATATCGGCAATGCCTCGAATCTGCTCTTTTTGCAGCGGGTGGAACACCACCGCTTCATCAATGCGGTTAATAAACTCAGGTCGGAAGTGACCTCCGACAATCTCCATTACCGCATCGCGCATGGCTTCATAGGGTTGGTCCGCAAACATGGTTTGAATGACGTCCGACCCCAAGTTGGACGTCATCACCAGCACGGTGTTTTTAAAGTCAACGCGCCGGCCCTGGCCGTCCGTTAGCTGACCGTCGTCTAACACCTGCAGCAGAATGTTAAAGACATCCGGATGCGCTTTTTCGACCTCATCGAGCAAAATCACCGAATAGGGCTTGCGACGCACCGCTTCGGTGAGATAGCCACCCTCTTCATAGCCAACATAACCTGGAGGCGCACCAATCAAACGCGCCACGGAGTGCTTCTCCATGTATTCAGACATATCGATGCGCACCATGGCGTCTTTGCTGTCGAACAAGAAAGTCGCCAGCGCTTTGCACAGCTCGGTTTTACCAACCCCGGTAGGGCCCAGGAACAAGAACGAGCCGTTAGGCCGGTTGGGATCACTCAGCCCCGCGCGTGAGCGCCTTACGGCATTGGACACCGCACTGATGGCTTGGGCTTGACCGACCACCGCTTGTTGCAACATGTCTTCCATTTGCAGCAGCTTCTCGCGCTCGCCTTCCAGCATTTTGCTTACCGGCACGCCCGTCCACTTGGACACCACTTCGGCAATTTCATCCTCAGTGACCTTGTTGCGCAGCAGAGTAAACTCCTGGGTACCGCTGCTTTCGGCTTCATTGGCGGAGGCCAGTTGTTTTTCCAGCTCCGGGATACGGCCGTATTGCAGCTCCGACATTTTTTGCAAATCGCCGGCACGACGGGCCGTCTCCAGCGCTTGCTTGGCTTCTTCTAATTGCTCTTTGGCTTGCGAGGCACCCTCCAACAAGGCTTTTTCTTTTTTCCACACCTCTTCCAAATCGACGTAGGCCGTGCCAGCTTTGTTGATCTCCTCATTTAAGTCGTTGAGGCGTTTTTTGGCGGCGTCGTCTTTTTCTTTGCGCAGTGCTTCGCGCTCGATTTTCAGCTGAATTAAACGCCGTTCTAATTTGTCCATTTCCTGCGGTTTGGAGTCGATTTCCATGCGAATCACCGACGCCGCTTCGTCTACCAGGTCGATGGCTTTGTCCGGCAAACGACGATCCGTTATGTAGCGCTGCGACAACTTAGACGCAGCAATGATGGCGCTGTCGGTAATTTGCACGCCGTGGTGCACTTCGTAGCGCTCTTTTAGCCCGCGCAAAATGGCGATGGTGTCTTCAACACTGGGCTCATCCACCAGCACTTTTTGAAAACGGCGCTCCAGGGCGGCGTCTTTTTCCACAAACTCGCGATATTCATCCAAGGTGGTGGCGCCCACGCAATGCAGCTCACCGCGCGCCAAGGCAGGCTTCAGCATATTGCCGGCATCCATGGCGCCATCTGATTTGCCGGCGCCGACCATGGTGTGCATCTCGTCGATAAAGAGCACAATGCGACCTTCTTCTTTGGCCACGTCTTTTAATACCGCTTTCAGGCGCTCTTCAAACTCACCTCGGTATTTGGCACCGGCCACCAAGGCGCCCATATCCAACGCCAGAATGCGTTTGTTTTTCAGGTTTTCTGGCACTTCGCCGTCGATGATGCGCTGGGCCAAACCCTCGACCACAGCGGTTTTGCCCACGCCTGGCGGGCCAATCAATACCGGGTTATTTTTGGTGCGGCGCTGAAGCACCTGCACCGTGCGGCGAATTTCATCATCACGGCCAATCACCGGGTCGAGCTTGCCGGCTTCGGCGCGCTCGGTCAGGTCAATGCAGTATTTATCCAGCGCCTGGCGATTGTCTTCCGCATTGGCGTCACTGACACTTTCACCGCCACGCATGTCTTTGATGGCAGCAATGACCTTGTCTTCGTCCAAGCCTGCTTCTTTTAAGGCTTTGCCAGCAGCACCACGGTCTTGCAGAGCGACCTGCAGTAACACCTCACTGGAAACGTACTGATCACCCAGCTTCTGTGAAGCCTTATCAGCCAAGTTCAAAATGCGGCCCAGCTCGGGTGCCAGTTGCACGTTGCCATCCGGCGAGCTGACCGTGGGCAAATCGCTGAGCGCCTGGCGCAAGGTGCGCTCTAACGCCGGCACTTGCACGCCCGCGCGGCGCAGCACATCTTTTACCGAGCTGCTGGGCTGCTCCAACAGGCACAGCAGCAGATGCACGGTATCTATTTGGTTGTGGTCATGCCCCAGTGCCAAGCTCTGACTCTCGGCCAGAGCGTTTTGCAAGCTGGTGGTCAGTCGATCCATTCGCATGGCGGTGTCTCCTGTTATTCATCTCTTAGGGTGAGATATGTGGCCACATGAGAAAAATTCAACAAAATAAACATTTAAGTTCTAAAAACTAATAGCGCTCATCGAGTTGGCTGGGCGCGCCTTCGTTGGCGTACAATCCGCAATCACTCCATTTGCACGGTTCGATGCCAATCAAATGGGGGCTGACGCCAAGATTCGCAAGCACAACCCACTGTCATTTCGCCACACACTGCGCCCTAGGAACCGAAACGTGAACCACTCTCTGCGCCTGGGCGCTGCTTATTTGCTCGCCGGTGAAGCCTTACTCGCCATCATGGCCGCGCTGATCAAGCACTTATCGAGTGACCTGAGCACAGAACAACTGCTGTGGTTTCGCAATGTCGCCGGGCTTGTCGTGCTGCTGCCACTAGTGGTGCATCACGGCCGCGACTTGTTGCGCACTCAAGTATGGCATTGGCATTTGCTGCGCGGGGTGGTGGGCGTCAGCGCTATGTATTGCTACTTCTGGGCGCTGGCCCATATGCCGCTGACGGAAGCCTTTCTGGTGAAATTATCCAGCCCTTTGTTTATGCCACTGCTGGCCTGGTTATGGCTACGCGAGCCTGCCGGACGCCGCAGCTTGCTAGCGCTGTTGGTAGGGTTTGCGGGTGTAGTGACGATTCTTCGCCCAGGCAGTGATGCCGAGTTCACTGCCGTGGCCTTGATTGGTTTATTGGGCGCCGTGTTGGCAGCGCTGGCCAAAGTGAGCATTCGCCGCATGTCGGCCACCGAGCCCAGTGCTCGCATTGTGTTTTACTTCGGTGTGATCGCCTCGCTGATATCAACCCCCGGTGCGCTACTGAACTGGCACCCCGTGAGCCCACAGCAATGGTGGTTGATTCTGTTGCTGGGGCTGATCGCCACCTTGGGCCAGCTGGCATTGACCAAGGCCTACCGCCTGGCACCGACGGGCAAGGTTGGCGTCTATGCCTACAGCGCGGTGATTTATGGGGCACTGATGGGCTGGCTGATTTGGCAAGAAGTACCGTTGTGGACCACCTGGGCAGGTGCCGCGCTGATCATCAGCGCTGGAATCATCAACCTGCGTCAGCGGCCAGCCGTGGCGGCTACGTAGCAAAACCGTGGCACAAACATGACTCGCGATGAGAACGTTTTCACAGCCTCACGCAAAAATACGACAAAGCATTGCGACTAAAGTCTAACAGCGTCGAATATCGGGTTATTATTTCCTTAAAATTAAATATACTGATATTCGATTTGCATTATTTAGGTTTTAGTAATCAATGTCCCGCATAGATTCGTTGCAAACATTTGTCGCCGTTGTTCGTTCGCGAAACTTCACCAATGCCGCTGACGCTCTGGGTGTTACCCCATCGGCGGTGAGCAAGCAAATCAGTGGCCTGGAAGAGCGCCTCGGCGTGCGCCTGCTCAACCGCACCACCCGCTCTGTGAGCCCGACCGAAGCGGGGCAGCTGTTCTACCAGCATTGCGAGAACATACTCGAATCGATTACTGAAGCCGAAAAGTTGGTCACCGACTTTGATGTCACACCACGCGGCCGCCTGCGCATCACTGCTATGTCGAACTTCGGCCGCCGTGAGCTGGCACGCATTTTTAGCGACTTCTCTGAGCAGTACCCAGACATCAGCTTTGAGCTGCACATCTCGGATCGGCCGGTAGACATTGTCAAAGAGGGTTATGACTTCGCTCTGCGCATTGGCAGTTTGGAAGACTCCCGCCTGATCGCCAAACCGGTGGCTGAGCAAAAAATTGCCGTTTGTGCGTCGCCCGCTTACTTAGAGCAATGGGGCCGCCCGGCCACCTTAGAAGACCTGCAACAACACCGCATCTTGGTGGTAGCCAACGCGGAATATGCGCGCATCAACTGGCTGCGCCAGTTTGAAAAAGACCATGGTTTTACCCTGTCGACCATTGAGCGCAAGCTGACGGTCAACGACATCGATCTGGTGTATGAGGCGTGCTTAGCGGGCATGGGCATTACCGCATTGCCCACCTACATCGCTGAAAAGCACCTGCAAAATGGTGAACTGGTGGAGTTGTTTGGCGAGGTCGACATTCCAGTGCGCACCATCAAGGTGGTGTTTCCGCAAAATCGTTATTTGGCCAATAAGAGCCGTGCATTTCTAGATTTCATCACCGCCTACTTCGACGCCCAGCAGGCGGGCTGAGCTCTCAATCGTCTGCGTCGCCGCTGTGGTGCGGCGCGCAGCGCTCAAGAAAAACCCTGGGGATGCGCGCAATCTTGCGCTCGTCGTAATCGAAAAAGACGATGCCGATTTTGGCCAACGCCACCACGCGTTCATCCGCCTGGTTTTCGACGCGATAGATAAAATCGCAGCCGTATTTGTTGAAATCCGTCAGCCCCAAATGAAACGTGAGCACCTCACCAACAAACGACTCGGCTTTAAACGACACCACCAAATCGGTAACGATCAAGCCAAGGCCCGCGATATTGAACTCACCAAAGTCATGCTCGCGTAAAAAACGCAACCGCGCCTCGTGCAGCAAAGACACCATGCGATCGTTGCCCACGTGGTTGCCGTAGTTAATGTCAGATACCCGCACATCCAGTTGAGTGCTATAGATAAAGGCATCGGGCAGTTCAAGATCGACTCGAGACACAACAGTCTCCTGCAAGTTAGAGAATGGGCTTTGCGCTTCTGACCTGAGCAACAAGCTAACCGTACTGAAAGCCCGGAATTGTTGCACGGTTATGCTGTCTTAACCGGGTTGGCGTGGAGTACATCGATGCAACAGGGTGACAGCGCCCGGGATGACAGGCTTTGGCAGATCCCGTAGCATCAAAGGCAGGCATGATAACGATGCTCTGCGGTCAGCACAAACAGCACCCACAATAAGGAAGATGGCGACCATTATGCATTTTTTACTGAAATCTTTATCCACCAGTCTACTGCTCAGCATCGCCCTGTGCAGCCAGGCGCTGATTCCCGATGTCGCCCCCGGCACTGCCTTTGAGCCGGTCAATCCGACCCGCCAGCACGCGCGGGTAACGCAACAGATCATGACCCATTTACTGCGCGGTCACTATGATGACCAGCGCCTGGACGACCGTTTATCGGAACGCGTGATGGATATCCTGCTTGATCAAATGGACCCGTCCCGCAGCTACTTAATTGCCTCCGATGTCACCAGCTTTCGGCGCTACCGCCATCAGCTCGACGATGCCCTCAGTCGCAGTGATTTGCGCCCAGCATTTTTTATGTACAACCGCTTGCAGCAGCGCGTGTCGGAGCGCCTTTCATTTCTGTTGCGCGAGCTGAAAGACAACGGCGACAAGTACCGTTTTGACGGCGATGAAACCCTAGAGCGTGACCGCGAAGATGCCCCCTGGGCAACCAGCAAAGAAGATCTGGATGCCCTGTGGCGCAAGCGCCTGCAAAACTCCATGTTGAACTTAAAGCTGGCAGGCAAAGAGCAAAAAGAAATCATCGAACTTCTGCAAAAGCGTTATCAAAATCAGCTCAATCGCATTCATCAAAATACTGCCGAAGACGGCTACCAGCTGTTTATGAACGCCGTGGCGCATGCCTTTGATCCGCACACGCAATACTTTTCACCACGCAACACCGAAAACTTCAACATCAATATGTCGCTGTCACTGCAAGGCATCGGCGCCGTGCTGCAAAGTGAAGACGAATACACCAAGGTGGTGAAACTGGTGCCCGCAGGGCCTGCTGACAAAGCCGGCACACTGAAGCCAACGGATAAAATCATTGGCGTCGGTCAAGATGAAGACGGCAGCATCGTCGATGTCATCGGCTGGCGCTTAGATGAGGTCGTCGACCTGATTCGCGGCCCGAAAGGCACGGTGGTTCGACTGCAAGTATTACCAAGCGGAGGCACTCAAGCCCCCAAAGAAATCGCCATTGTGCGTGACGAAGTCAAATTAGAAGAGCAGTCGGCGCAGAAAGACATCATTGAGATCCCAGGCCAAGACGGCAACGTCACACGCTTAGGGGTGATTGATATCCCGACCTTTTACATCGACTTCAAAGGCCGAATGGAAAACAAGCCCGATTACCGCAGCACCACACGCGATGTACGCCGACTGCTGGGTGAACTGATGCAAGAAGACATCGACGGCCTGGTCATTGACCTACGCAACAACGGCGGCGGCTCACTCGAAGAAGCCGTCACTTTAACGGGCCTCTTTATTGAAGAAGGTCCGGTGGTACAGGTGCGCAGCAGCCGTGGCCGCATTGAGGTTCTGCCCGACAGCGACCCTGAAGTATTCTACAACGGGCCCATGACGGTATTGGTGAATCGTCTCAGTGCTTCTGCCTCAGAAATCTTTGCCGGTGCCATCCAAGACTATGGCCGCGGATTGGTAGTAGGTGGTCAGACCTTCGGCAAGGGTACAGTTCAGTCGCTGCGCTCGCTCGGTCACGGCCAGTTGAAAATCACCCAAGCCAAGTTTTATCGTGTGTCTGGCGATAGCACCCAACACCAAGGGGTGATTCCCGACATTTTGTTCCCATCTTTGTTCGACAAAGACAAAATTGGCGAAAGCGCGCTAGATGAAGCGCTGCCATGGGACGCCATCCGCCCGGCAGACCATCAGCGCTTTGGCAGCCTGAAAGAGACCCTACCGGCACTGCGTCAATCGCATCAAAAACGCATTGAAGACAACCCAGATTTTCGCTATCTGCGCCAACAAAAAGCCCTGCGCGAGGAGCTGGCCAACCAAACCGAGCTGACGCTCAACGAAAAACGTCGTCGACAAGAGCAAGATGACATAGAACAGCGTCAGCTGGTGCTGGAAAACGAGCGCCGCAAGGCCAAAGGCATGAAGCTGCTGGCCAGCCTGGACGAACTGGAAGAAGAGGCCGACGACAGCACCGCCAGCGTTGAAGGTGGTGGTACTCCACCGGAAGCCAAAGCAGACACCCAAGAAGCCAGCAATACGGCAGAAGCTCAAAAGGAAAACGCCGTTGAAGATGCCTTATTAACCGAAGCGGGCCGTATCTTGGCCGACTACATTCAGCTGCAGCAGAGCGCGCAAACAGCGCTCACCGCCCGTCGTGCCGAGCAACCATAAGGTTGTTTGGCCCTGCGGCTTAAGCCTTTGAAAAACATCACAAAAAGGGGTTGACAGTAAAAAAGGGCGAACGCATAATACGCGCCACTTGAGAGGCACAGCCTAGCAAGTAACAATTTTGGCTATGTAGCTCAGTTGGTTAGAGCACAGCATTCATAATGCTGGGGTCACTGGTTCAAGTCCAGTCATAGCTACCAGATTTTAAAAGCCCGCCTGGCATCGCCAAGCGGGCTTTTTTTTACCATTCTGATTTGCGCTCACAATCACAGCCCCGGAAGCCAAGATCGTCAGCAAACTGCAGCGCCTTCTAACAATTGCCTGTCTTACTGCAATCAACATCTAATGCAATCAGCATCTAATCCAATAGCCATCAGCACCAAGCCTTGGCGCGCCAATCAACGACCGCCCTCTGTCGGCCGTGCTTTGTGAAGCACCTTCAATATGGCGACAACCCAAAGCCGTATAATGATGAAAAAACCATAACCAGCACCTACTTACCAAGTCTTCGAGCCGTTTATGAAATATATGCTTCTGCCGGTCTTACTGGCATCCCTTAACGCACTGGCCGATAACACAGCCCATATTAACGTCAACGTTGAAAATGCCTCGTCCCGAGCGCAATACATTGAAGTCGTTGATGCTCAATGCCCGCAAGCGCGCAACAGCGGCTGCCAGATGGCAGAGATCATGCTCAACAGCGAACCTTGTCAGCAAGATTCCAACAGCCAAGACTGCAATCGTGCCCGCACCCTACTCAACAGCTTCGAATGCATTGAAGGCGGCCTGTACAGTGGCCAAATCGCTGCCCATCAACAAGTAACGGTTAGGGCCTGCGCTAGCCGCACCGGCAAAACCAAACTCAAAACCCGCAATAGCAAAACCAGCCCGTGGACAGTGCATAGCTGGGTGCGCGAGAACAGCGTCGTAAAGGTGAAATAGACCACCCACGTCATCGCCACCTCTAGACAGCAAACAACCACCACACACAGCAGAGCGTGCGTGGTGGCCAATTGCGTGATGGCCAATTGCGTGATGGCCAATTGCGTGATGGCGAATATAGTTACTGAAAATCTACGCGATCTCTTTCTGAAATACTAATTTTCAAACCGGTCAACGACGATATTGTCTTCGCCTGCGCCATTATTCGATGAGCGGAGACTGAGTTAAAGTACATGCTGAGATCAACGTACCCAACGGGCAAATCGTCCTCTGACGACAGCCGATTGCAATTCAAATAAAAGTCTTTAAAACTTTTGCTACCCCAAAGCTCTGGCTTATCACTCACTAACCACAAAAAGAAATAGCGCCGAGTATGGCGAACAGCACTGGCAGGCATGCGGGAGTCGATTAATAACAACGAAAAATAATTTAACTCTGCCTCAAAATGACACTCATTAAACAGTAACATCTGATGATAAACGACCTTATTGCTATAAAACGCAATGTACGACTGGGCAGAGACTAACTTAATGCAAAACGCAAAAAAGCAGGCCAGCAACAATAGCCAAAGAATGCTTACACTTTCTTTCTGAATTACCAGCCACGCCATTACCAAAGTCGCCACGCCAAGCACATACCCCAAAAGCCTAACAAGACTGCCGGCTTCTGAATTCAGTTTTATGCACTCGCCAGCATCAACTGCAGCAGATTTTATGTTCATAGCACTTACTCCAGCCCCAAAGCTCTGGATGAGATCACAGACAGGCCGACAGTTAAAGGCAACCTTTTTTGATACTTAAGTGACCAGCCACTCCAGTGCTTAGGTAAATGGCAACAGCGATCAGCGGCATGATGTACTGCAGGCTATGCTCTCGGAAGTTACAGGCCCATCCATAGGACCCATATATGGACATCAAGCCTCAATCCCTGGCCGAGGCCATAGCCGCTCACTATCGACAAGAACAGCTGGCGCTGTGCATCGGTATGGTGGCCTTGCAACAAGGCAATTAGCTACAGTTTTTTATTCCCTCTGGGCACGAGCTGAAAACAGGTGACGGCCTAACCCTGCACTTGGACAACCGCTGCAGTTGCGCGATAGACGAGCGAGCATGGTTTACCTTCGAGAACGCGATCGACTGGAACTATGTCTTGATAGACGCGCTAGCCTATGAAATCCCACTAGAACACCCGACCTACCATGCACTCAAAGAAGCGTTTTTCTCCAACCCGGAGATACGCCTTTATCACCGGCGCTGCTGAAGCACTGTGTGCTCAGGCGTAAGATTCTGACACAGACGCCAGCCGCAATAGGCCACTATACTGTCGGTGTCGCAAACGATTGGAGTCGCTATGCTCGCACGCCTACTGCTCACCCTCCTACTCGGCGCCAGTGCCTGTGCAGACGAACTGACCGTTGGTCTGGGCAGCTACGACTACCCACCATTTTATTATCAGCAAGACGATCAGCTTACCGGTGCCGCCATCGATATCGCCGAGGCATTGGCGCAGCAGCTGGGCCACACCCTGGAATACCAGCGCATGCCCTTTGCTCGCGTACAACGTGAGCTGGCCTCTGGCGGCTTGGATATGGTGGTGTTGTTTTTTCGCACCCCAGAACGTGAGCAGTATGCCGTGTACGTCGATGAGCCACACCTAGCAGAAGCCAGTTATTTGCTGGTCAAAAAGGAACAACAAGACTTACCCACCACCTTTAGCGGTGACTTCAATGACTGGTCAAAGTCGGTCTTTATCAGCGTGCGCGGCTACTTTCATGGCAATGGCTACGCCGAGGCTGACTTTCTACGCAAAGTGGAGGTCAACAATGAACAAGAGCTATTACAACGCCTCACGGGAGATCGCCCTTTCGTCGGCTTAGGCAATAAAGCCACCCTGCTCTATCACGCTAAGGCCCTCGGGCTGACGGATCGCTTTCGCTTTATTGAACCCGCGGTCGATGTCGGCTACGACCACATGGCCTTTTCCCGCCAACACCCCAAAGCAGAGTCACTGGCGCAGGCTTTCAACCAAGCGTTAAAAGCGTATAAGAAAACGCCGCAATATCAGCAGATACTGCGGCGCTATCAGGTAAGTAGTGGAGTCAGCCGGTAAGCCGGGTTCTGTCGTGGACAATCATTCGTCTAGGCCTGCAATCACTCGCAGGCTCCAGCAACCTACCCGTTCCCAGCGCGGGCCACGCCTATAGGGAACCTATTTGGTCTTGCTTCGGGTGGGGTTTACCGTGCCACGAGCTGTTACCAGTCGCGCGGTGCGCTCTTACCGCACCCTTTCACCCTTACCTGTGCTTCGCGTAAGCAAAGCCATCGGCGGTCTACTCTCTGCTGCACTTTCCGTAGGCTCGCGCCCCCCAGGCGTTACCTGGCACCTTACCCTGTGAAGCCCGGACTTTCCTCCCCCTGCAATGCAGGCAGCGATTGTCTGGCCAACTCCGGCGGCGGACTATACCGGCAATGCCTGCCGCCGTCTACGCTTGCTCAGCCTGGCGTGACAGGCGGCGGATCTAAATCTGCCGTCGGCTCCGGCAGCGTTTTGTCTTCGCGGCTTAAATACACGCCGGCAAAAATCAGCGCCACCCCAGCCCATTGCCCAGCAGTGAGTTGATCTCCTAGCAACAGCACAGCAAAAATCACCCCAAACGCGGGAATTAAGTTCACATAGCCCGCAGCGACGGTGGTTTTAACATGACTCAACGAGTAGTTGTACAAGCCATAGCCCCCCAACGTGACGATCACCCCCAAGTACAGCAAGGTGGCCCACACCTCCATGCTGATGGCCGCAGGCCAAGGCGACAGCAGCGCCAATGGCAAGAAGAATACGCAGCCAATCAAGGATTGCATGGCGGTCAAAAACAGCGCCGAGTAGCGACTGGTCAAATGCTTAATGAGCAAGGTGTAGGCCGTCGCCGCCACCATGGCCAGCAACTCCAGAAAGTTGCCTAACAGCGGGTTCGGCGCTTGCTCTGTGCTGGCACCACCAACAGTCATCCAAATCACGCCGACCAGTGCCACTGCAAACCCCAACCATTGACGCATCAACACTTTTTCAGTGAACAGCCACCAGGCCGATACCGCCACCATTAAGGGCAGCAATGCGGTAATCATGCCCGCCTGGCTGGCACTGGTGTACTGCAACGCCCATGATTCAAAAATAAAGTACAAACAAGGCTCCATCAGCGCCATGGCCCCCAAATACTTCCAGTCGCCGGCGCGGTACTCAAAGCCCTTCAGCACCCAGCGAGCCATGAGGGTAAAAGCCGTCAGACCGATGCACATGCGCAAAAATACCGCCACCATCGGCGACAACTCGGTCACCACCAGCTTCATAGCCACAAAACTGCTGCCCCAAATGGCCATGGCCACCAGCAGCACCAAGTGAAAGCGCAAGGGATGATGATTCATAACAACCTCAAAGGAGAAAGCCCGACAGCCGCTGCCAGGCCAAAGAAAACCGCGGACTTTTATCAGGCCTTGCCTTGCAGTTCCAGTGCTTTTTGATACAGGGCTTTTTTATTTTCACCGGTCAGCTGGGCAACAATGGCCGCCGCCTTTTTCGGGGGCAGTTCGGGCAACAGCAGCTTAAACAGCGCGTCGGTATCAATGTCGGTGGCCGGCGGCGGATTATCATGGCCACTGACCATGACCACAAACTCGCCTTTTTGCTGATCAGCGTCGCGCTGAATATCCAAGCTCACCGAGGCCAGCGTACCGCGATAAAAGGTTTCAAACGTTTTGGTCAGCTCACGCGCCACCACCGCCGGGCGCTCACTGCCCAGCTCCGCCTGCATGACCTCTAGGGTTTCTAAAATGCGATGCTTGGATTCATAAAACACCAAGGTGCGCGCTTCATATTGCAAAGCCCGCAGTTTTTCTTCGCGTGCGCCGCGCTTGTGCGGCAAGAAGCCTTCAAAGGTAAAGCGGTCGGTGGGCAGGCCGGCAGCGCTCAGCGCCGTAATAATAGCGCTCGGGCCAGGCACAGGCACCACGGTCACATTTTGCTCGCCCAATGCCTGCACCAGGCGGTAACCCGGGTCTGAAATCAACGGTGTGCCGGCATCAGAAACCAAGGCAATGGAACGCCCTTGCTGCAGGTGCTCCAGCACTTGCTGAATGCGATCGCTCTCATTGTGATCGTGTACCGATAACAGCACTTTGCGCAGCCCCAGGTGCTGCAGTAATTTCTGAGTGTGTCTGGTATCCTCGCAAGCGACGATATCGACCCCGGCCAACACCGCCTGCGCGCGGTCGCTAAGGTCGGCCAAATTGCCAATCGGAGTGGCCACCACATACAGGGTGCCGGCATTAATCACTTGAGCGGAAGTCATGCGAGGAAACTCTTTGTTAGCCGGGAGCGGCCCGGTCAGAAACCCATGGTCGACGGCACGCCGTCTGTTGTTGCTGGCCGTGTTACCGGCCATCGTACTATTGCCCGGCTGCGCCACCTCACCGAGTGTAGCGCCAACGACCAGCGTCGAAGCCGAGCCCTCGGTGGATCAGCAGCTGGACGCCATCGCCCAGGCGCTGAGCAGCGGCGAGTTTGGCAATGCCGCGGTGCAATTGCAACTGCTACAAAGCAGCGAGCTCAACTCAGCTCAAAGGCTGCGCTGGCATTTATTATCCGCTGACTATGCCTTGCACCGCAGCGATGCCGATGCTGCTGCCGAGCACCTCAATTATTTACGCCACCACAGCATTCGTTTAAACGACGACCAGCAGCAACGCTTGGGGCTGTTCAAAGCGCGCTGGCACGAGCTGCAAGGTAAGTTCTTTGAAGCGGCACGTGAGCGCGATTTTATCAGTGAGACCTTAAGCGAGCCCTACTGGCAGCAAAACCATGACGCCCTGTGGCAGAGCTTGCTGCAGTTGAGTGAACTGGAACTGTTGTCCTGGGCGGAGCGCTACCCCGACAGTCGCTTCGGGCAATGGCTGCAGCTCGCCGCGATCAGCAAAAACTCGCAGCTGACACTGGATGAGCACCTGCAACACGTGGAGCAATGGCGCCAACAATACCCAATGCACCCAGCCGCCATCACCTTACCTGGCAGCTTGGCACTGCTGGCCGATTTGGCCGCCAATCGACCGCAACAAGTCAGTTTGTTGCTGCCGCTCAGTGGCCCGCTGTCCAAGTCGGGCAAGGCTGTACGCGACGGCTTTATGGCAGCTTATTACGACTCGCTCAGCAAAGGCTTCACTACACCGTATGTACAGGTGTTAGATAGCCAGACCGTCGGCGATATTGATACTGCATATCAACGCGCTTTGATGAATGGCTCACAACTGATGGTCGGACCGTTTAACAAGCTCAATGTGCAAGCCTTGCAGCAGCGGCAGCAACTGCCCCTGCCAACACTGGCACTAAACTACGGCGACCGCGATCAAGAAGTCGTCGCCAAAAACCTCTATCAGTTCGGCTTGGCACCCGAAGACGAAGCCCGCCAAATTGCCGCTCAAGCCTGGCAAGATGGCCATCGCCGCGCGCTGGTGCTCACCCCACAAGGCGATTGGGGCGAGCGCATCTATCAAGCCTTTGCAACCGAATGGAAAGCCCTAGGCGGCAGCATTGGCGAACACCGCGCCTACCCAAGGTTGCAAGACTACAACCCAGAGATTCGCGCCCTGCTCAACGTTGACGACAGTCAGGCACGCTTTAAGACCATACGCCGCTTGCTGCGCCGCCCGGCTGAGTTTGAGCCGCGCCGCCGCGACGATGTGGATTGGGTGTTTATGGTCGCTTTGCCACAGCAAGCAAGGCAGATAAAACCCACTTTGGCGTTTAACTTTGCCGCCGATTTGCCCGTTTATGCCACCTCACACTTGTATTCAGGTCATCCGCAACCGAGCAAAGACCGCGATTTAAACGGCATTCACTTTTGCGACATTCCCTGGCTATTGGAAGATTCAGCCTTGCATGATGAGGTCGAAACCAGTCTGCCCGACGGTCAGGGTGCCTACGCACGCTTGTACGCCATGGGCGTGGATGCCTTTCGCTTAGTGCCGCGCCTAACGCAGCTGGAGGCCTTCCCCAACAGCCAGTTATTCGCCAGCACTGGAGCGCTTAATTTGGATGCTCAGCGTCGCATTTATCGTCAAACACGCTGTACGCGGTTTCGCTCAGGTCGCCCGGAGCAGCTCGCCGTTACGCCCTAATGATGCCCACGCGACAAGGAGGTCGCCGTGTTCGATTGGATTAAAAACAACCGCCGCGCCTTTGGCGAGCACATAGAGGCCGCAGCGGAAGCGTTTTTACGCCAGCGAGGGCTCAAACCCGTTACGCGCAACTATCAGATTCGTGGCGGCGAAATCGATTTGATCATGCGTGACGATGAGGTGCTGGTGTTCGTTGAAGTGCGCTACCGCAAGCAACCCAGCCACGGCAGCGGCGCTGAAAGCATTACCGCCAGCAAACAACGCAAATTGCGCTTAACCGCCGAGCATTATTTGCAGCAACACCATGGCCAGCAGCTGCCAGACTGTCGCTTTGATGTAATTTCCGCCAGCGGCGAGCCGGTGGCGTTTGAATGGTTAAAGAACGCTTTTTGAGCATTGTTTAGCCAATCGCTGTGCTCTGAGCCGCATTTCCAGCTGCTGCCAGCGCGCGATCACCGCAATGAAGCTTTCTGCGCCTGCGCTTTTTATTTAACATAAGCCCCTTGTTTACTCTGGCAGACTTCAGGAGTCTCTCTTGCAAGACCGCATCATTAGCCATTTTGGCGCCAGCATCGAAACCAAAACTCTGTCTGCCGAAGAGCTGCCACCTTACATTGAGCAAGCCGCTCAGCTTATGGTTGAAGCCTTGTTGCAAGGCGGCAAGATTCTCAGCTGCGGCAATGGTGGCTCGGCCGGTGACAGCCAGCATTTTTCATCAGAGCTGTTAAACCGCTTTGAACGCGAGCGCCCGTCACTGCCGGCCATTGCGTTAACCACAGACACGTCGACGCTGACGTCCATTGCCAACGATTACAGCTACAACGAAGTGTTTTCCAAACAAATTCGTGCCCTCGGCAATCCGGGAGATGTATTGCTGGCGATCAGCACCAGTGGCAACTCTGCCAATGTGGTGCAAGCGATTCAGGCAGCCCACGAGCGGGAAATGATCGTCGTCGCACTCAGCGGTAAAGACGGCGGCCATATGTCGTCGTTGCTGACCGGCGCCGATGTGGAAATCCGCGTACCCGCCGACGTAACCGCTCGCATTCAAGAGGTGCACCTACTGGTGATTCACTGCCTGTGCGACTTGATTGACTGTGCTCTATTCGGTGAGGATTAGTCCTCACCCTTGCGAATCAAAAACTGATATTCTCCGTCGCTTTCCTGACTGGCCAACAGCTCATGGCCAAGAAAGTTGCAGAACTTAAGAAAGTCGCGCTCGGTGGAGGGATCAGTGGCCACCACCGCGATCACTTCACCTATCGCCATATCATTAATCTGGTTATGCAGCATCATCACAGGCTCTGGGCAAAACAAGCCGCGGGCATCGAGCTGCTGATCCGCCTGCTGTAAATCAATGGTCATTCGATCTCCTTTAAACGTTTAGGCACGGCTGCAATTTGGCCATTGGCAATTACTCGCCACAGCGGCCATAGCGCCAATGCACACAACCCCGCCGCCACCGCAAAGTGCCCATCATACCCCAGCTGACTGGCACTGACGCCAGACAGAGCCGACGCCATCAAGCCAGCAATGATCACCAAGCAGCTTTGCAACGCATAGTCAGCGGCTTCATGCGAGGGCCGACAGGAATCCATCATCACCGTAAACAACGCCGCCGTGGCCATGCCGCCGGCCATATGCTCCAGGCCCACCGCCAGGCTGATGTGCAGCCAATCGGGCGTTGGCTGGCCATAGATACCCAAATAACTCAGCAACGCCAGCGCCTCAAAGATTAAAAATCCCAACAGCGCCGTTTGCCGACCTAAGTAGCGAATCGACCAGCCACCTAACACCGCCCCCAACAAGCCGGCCACAAAGCCATAGGTCCCCAGCAACCAGCCCAAATCTTCCAAACTCAGACCCGCATCAATCAGTAGCGGCCTGACCATTTGCGTGCCAAAGGCATCACCAGCTTTGTAGCTGATCACCATCAGCAGCCACAGCCCAATGCCAGGTTGTCGCATCAGCTGTCGCCATTGTTGCCACACCGTAACCTGTGTTGGCTGATGGGGTTGTGGCTGAAACGACCACAGCGGCAAAGTTGCCAAGGCCAGAAGCGCCGCCAACAACAAAACGCTGGTTTGCCAGCCCCAGTAACCCAATGCCACTACCAAGCCGCCACCCGCGATGACCATGCCGCTGCGATAGCCTGCCACTTGCAACGCATTACCAAGGCCGCGCTGCCGGTAACTGATGTTCTCCACCGCTAACGCATCGGTGGCGATGTCTTGAGTGGCAATGCATAAGTTCAGCAGTAACAGCAGCGCCACCAACACCAGCATGCCGTCGCTTATCCAGTACGTCAGCGGCTGGCTGGCCACCACCAACAGCAAGGCCACGGCACTGTAGTTCATCGCTAATATCCAACTGCGCCGGTATTCACCGCCATATAAGCTCACACGATCGAGCCAAGGCGCCCACAAGGCTTTTAACGCCCAGGGCAGCGCCACCAGCGACAATAAGCCAATCACGGTTAAATCCAGCCCTTGCTGGCGCAGCAAGGCCGGCATGGCCTGACCAAAAAAACCGTGCGGCAAGCCTTGGGCCACATACAAACCGGCCAGGGCGATCCATTTGTTCATTGCCTGCCTCTCTGATTCAACTCTCTAACGCATGGCGGCGACGATCATAGCCCAGCCAACCTTTGCCTTCGAAGCATTAATCCGCGACACAGATTGGCGCGCCGGTATGTTTGTGGTACAAAAGTACAACTTTGAGCCTAGGCGAATCCTTTGCTGATCCGCTAGGAAGTTGCCTTATGCTCAGCACAATAATAAACAGCCTGACGTTGCCATCAGCGCCTACGGTGCTGAGTTAAGGCTATGTACAAGCGGGACACGGCCATGAATGACAATGCCTATTTTTCTGCGCTCAGCCAGGCGCTGCAGCGTGCGGATGTAGCTCGACCGGCGTTGGTGATCGATAAGCAGCGGCTGGACCACAACATTGATCACCTGTTAGACATCATTAACCAAGGTTTCGCCTATCGCATCGTCGCCAAATCACTGCCGTCGGTGCCTTTGCTGGATTACCTTATGCGCCGCACAGGCACTAATCGGCTGATGTGCTTTCACCTGCCGTTTATGATGCAGCTGGTGGAGCAGTTTCCGGCGGCGGATATTTTACTTGGCAAGCCCATGCCGGTGGCTGCGGCAAAGCGCTTTTATCAATGGCATCAAGGACGTGCGGAATCCCTGTGCTTTGGTCCAGATATGCAGCTGCAATGGCTGATCGACGGCCCAGAGCGATTGGCACAATACGAAGCGCTGGCGCGCTCGCTCAACACCACTCTGCGCATCAGCTTGGAAATCGACGTCGGCTTGCATCGCGGCGGCTTTCACTGCGATGAGCATTTTGATCACGCTGTGCAGCAAATCGCCGCCAGCGAGCACCTACAGCTGGCGGGCCTGATGGGTTACGAAGCACACATCACCAAAATCCCCGGTTGGCTGGGTGGTCCAGAAAAGGCCTTGGCTCAGGTTCAATCCAGCTACCAAGGCTTTTGTGAGCGCATCACCCAACTGCTGGGCGAACAGGCGTTAGACGACTTATGTTTGAACACAGGTGGCAGCACCACCTACCCGCTGTACCAAAACCCGAGCCTGCAAAACGAGCTGTCGGTGGCCTCTGCGCTGGTAAAGCCGACGGATTTTGACGTCGACACCCTAGAGCACCACAGCCCGGCTGCTTTTATTGCCACGCCGGTATTAAAACGCTTCAGCCAGCCTGAAATCCCCATGGCACCAGGCATCTCAAGTGTTTTACGCCGCCTGGGGCTGCTGCGTAGGGAAGCGTGCTTTATTTACGGCGGCAATTGGCTGGCCAGCCCGTGCTACCCCGAAGAGGCTAAGCGCTCCTCGGTGCTCGGCCACTCCAGTAACCAGGAAATGTACGAACTGCCAGACCATTGCCCACTGGCGATGGATGATTTTATGTTCTTCCGCCCCAGCCAAAGCGAGGCGGTACTGTTGCAGTTTGGTGAGCTGGCGGTGTACGACGATGGCGCCATTGATGAGTGGTGGCCGGTGCTTAACTACCCGCCCTCAGAGCACCCGGCGCCCGCCGCACCCAAGTTCGCCCAACGCCCTACCGCTACTGAAAAAGGATAACTCTGTGACCGTCGTTCTCGCTCTCGCCCTAGTGTTGGTGCCCGCGTTACTGGTGCTGTTGTGTCAGCGCATTTCTTTACTCGATAAAATCGGCGTGGTGGTGCTGTCGTTTGCCAGTGGCATTTTGATTTCAGGCCTGCTGCAACCGGCGAACTGGCTAGCCGATGGGCAAGTTTTGGCGCTGCAAAGCCAGGTATCAGAAATCGCCATTGCGCTGGCTTTGCCGCTGTTGTTGTTTTCCATTGACGTCAAAGCGTCACTGTCGATGGCCGGCGATACCGGCAAAAGCATGCTGATTGCCTTACTGGCCGTCATGATGACCAGCGCCGCTGGCGCGCTACTGTTCCAGGATCATATTGCCGAGATTTGGCAGGTGGCGGGCATGTCCGTCGGCGCCTATACCGGCGGCGGCCCTAATATGGCGGCGATTAAAACCGCCATCGAAGCCGACGAAGCCATCTTCATCACCATGACCACCTACGACATTTTGATGTCGGCGCTGTTCTTGTTGTTTGTAATGACCTTGGCTAAGCCAATTTTTTCACGCTTCTTACGCCCGTTCGATAGCCACGGCGAGCATGCCTACCAGGACGACAATCCGTTCTCACACATGGCCGATGAAACCGCAGGCGCCTATCGGGCGTTAGTGCAACGTTCAACGCTGTGGCAAACCGTGCAGGCTTTGTTATTAGCAGGTGTGGTGGTGGCTGCAGCCGTATTGCTGGCAGGGTTGTTCCCCGCTTCGATGCAATCGACGTTGACCATCATTGGTATTACTACGCTGGGCCTGGCCGCTTCTTTTATTCCTTATGTGCGTGCCCTGGCCAACAGTTTTCAGCTGGGTATGTTTTTGATTCTGGTGTTCTGCTTCACCATGGGCACCATGACAGATACCAGCATCATTACTCAGCTGGATATGAGCCTGTTTGCCTACATTGCTTTTATTTTAATTGGCTCCATGCTGCTGCAAGCGCTGTTGTGCCGCTGGTTAAAAATCGATACCGATACGTATTTAATTACCGCCTCGGCGGCCATTATGTCGGTGCCTTTTATCCCGGTAATCGCTGGTGCACTGAAAAACCGCGACATTATTTTGCCCGGCTTTGCCGCCGCGATTTTGGGGTATGCCATCGGCAATTACCTCGGGGTGATGGTGGCTTATGCCACCCGTGCGTTGTTGTAACCACGACTTCCAGACGATGCCACAGCGCTTTACCATAGGCCCCTTTTTTTGAGGTGGCCTATGTCGTTGACCTACTTGTTGGACGAGCCCGAGCAGCCCTGTGACAGCGCCATTATCTGGCTACATGGCTTAGGTGCCAGCGCCAACGACCTACAACCCCTAATGCCATTGCTGCGCCGCCAACCGGGTTTGGCGGGGCTGCGTGGTATTTTGCCGCAAGCGCCCATGCGCCCTGTCACCATTAACGGCGGTCTGGCCATGCCAGCCTGGTACGACATTTTGGCCGCCACCCCGGAGCGGGTGATTAACCAGCAGCATTTGTTGGAAGCCGCAGCGCAAGTGCAAGCTTTGGTTGACACTTGCGAGCTGCCACCTGAGCGCATCGTCATTGCGGGGTTTTCCCAGGGCGGTGCGGTGGCTTACCAGGCCGCGTTGACCAGCACAGTCGCCGTTGCTGGACTGGTGTGTTTGTCGACGTATTTGGGTAGCAAGCCTGAAATGCCACGGCAAGATATTCCGCTGTTGGCGATGCACGGCAGCCTGGATGAAGTGGTGCCGGAGAGCCTGGGGCTGAACAGCGCCGATTGGTGTCGCCAGCAAGGCCTAACGGTGGACTATCAAAGCTACCCACAAGGACATGAAATCGGCATCAGCCAAATCAAAGACCTGGCAAAATGGCTGGCGACTCGACTGACCCCCTTGCAGCCAGCGCCCTGACACACCGCGGCCAGCGCAGTGGCGCCCTGACGCTAAAGGGCCTTTCTGCTATTCTGTGCCGCCGTTTTCCACCCCCTATTCGGAGGCCGCCGTGGTTACCCTGTATGGCATTAAAAACTGCGACACCATGAAAAAAGCACGCACCTGGTTGGAGCAGCACAACATCGAGTTTGCATTTCACGACTACAAAAAAGACGGCCTGCCTGAAGCCTTAGTCGACCAATGGCTGCAGGAGCTGGGCTGGGAAGCGCTGATCAATCGCCGCGGTACAACATGGCGCAAACTGCCGGAAGATCTGCGCGACAGCATGGACACCGCGAAAGCCCGCGCCGTGATGCTGGACAACCCATCGATTATCAAACGCCCTTTGCTGGACACCGGCGATGGCAAGCATTTGGGCTTTAAAGCCGAGCATTATCAACAACTGTTTAACCTGTAAAAGGACACCATTATGACTGCATTTGCCCTGGCCATTGGCGTCGGCAGCAAGAACTCGAACGGCGACTGGCTGGAAGTGTTTTATCAGCAGCCTTTGCTGCACCCAGCGGATGAGCTGATCGCTGCAGCGAAAAGTGCCCTCGACTATCAAGGTGGCAACGAGGCATTAGAAGTCGATGGCGGCGAACTGCTGGCATTTGCCGAAGCCATCGAAGCGGCTTACCCAGAGCAAGCAGCCCTGGCACGCGCCTGCACCGAAAGCGAAAAGCCGGTGGTGGTCACGGTATTGGCCAGCGATGAGCAAGCCAGCTCAACGCCTGAGGTTTACCTCAAGCTGCACCTGCTGTCGCACCGTTTGGTTAAGCCGCACGGCGTTAACCTTACCGGCATTTTTGGCCTGCTGCCCAATGTGGCCTGGACCAACCAAGGCGCCATTGACCTGGCCGACCTGCCGCAAGCGCAATTACAAGCGCGCTTACAAGGCGAGCTGCTGAGCGTGAACAGCGTCGATAAATTCCCACGCATGACCGACTACGTGGTGCCAACCGGCGTGCGCATTGCTCACACCGCGCGTGTGCGTTTGGGCGCTTACATTGGTGAAGGCACCACGGTCATGCATGAAGGCTTTGTTAACTTCAATGCCGGCACCTTAGGTACCTCGATGGTGGAAGGCCGTATTTCTGCCGGCGTGATTGTGGGTGACGGCTCAGACTTGGGCGGCGGCTGCTCAACCATGGGCACCTTGTCGGGTGGCGGCAACATCATCATTTCTGTCGGTGAAAAGTGCCTGCTGGGCGCCAATGCGGGCGTTGGCATTCCGTTAGGTGATCGCTGCACCGTTGAGGCCGGCCTGTACATTACCGCCGGCACCAAAGTGCAGGTGCTGGACGATCACCGTGAGGTCGTGGAAACCGTGAAAGCGCGCGATCTGGCTGGCAAATCTGACTTGCTGTTCCGCCGCGATTCCACCACAGGTGCGGTGCAATGCGTCACCAACAAAACCGCCATTGAGCTTAACAACGAGCTGCACGCCAACAACTGATGGCCAAAGCCACACCACGGCTGTGGTGTGGCTGTCATAAGTGGCAACTCCACCTGCCAGACGCTATACCTTAAGGCACGTCTAACCACCCCCGGACTCGCCTTAACCGCGTATGGATAGCACCCTGATTTTCGTTTGCTGCATCGTTATTCTGCTGATGCAATTGGGCTTTCTGGCACTGGAAGCCGGTCAGGTGCGTGCCAAAAACGTCCTCAATGTCGCCTACAAAAACCTGTTTGATCTAGCCATCAGCCTGCTGCTTTTTTGGTTGTTGGGTTATGGCGTAATTTTTGGCTGGGAAGAGGAAGAAGCCCTAATCGGCCAGCTCTTCGCTCATCAACTGGATGGCCCGCAAGAGCCGCTGTTTTTCTTGCTGCAGGCTCTGTTTTGCGCCACCACGGCCACCATTATTTCCGGCGCCATTGCCGAGCGCGGCTCCTTGAGCGGTTTTTTGCTGATGGTGGCATTAACCGGCGGCCTAATTTACCCCGTGGCCGCCTTACTGGTGTGGGGGCAGAGCCAGATTCCCATTGCCTCTGGCTTGTACCATCTCGGTTTTCGCGACCTAGCGGGCGCCACCGTGGTGCATGGTGTAGGCGGCGCTGTGGCCTTGGCCGCCGTCATCATTATTGGCCCGCGCTTAGGCTTTGATAGCGACAGCAAACCCAAGCCCAGCCAGCCACTGTTTTCCATCGCCGGCACGGTATTTATGTGGATTGGCTGGGTCGGCTTTAACTGCGGCGCCTTGTTGTTATTGTCATCGCACACCTACCAGGTAGCGGTAAACACCCTACTCGCCGGTGGCGCGGGCCTTATTTGTGCCAGTCTATTAAGCCGCCGCCATTTTGGCTTTGTTCATCTTGGCTGGGCCTGCAATGGCATCATCGCTGGGCTAGTGTCAGTCACCGCTGCCGCTGATGTTATCCACGCTTGGCAGGCCGTTGTCATCGCTATGATGGGCAGCGCCATCGCCATGTGGGGAACCCTGTGGCTGGAGAAATATCGCATCGATGACGTGATTGCAGTGGTGCCAACCCATTTATTCGCCGGCATTTGGGGCACCCTGTGTGTTGGTTTATTTGGTAATTTGGAGCTGCTGCAAACCGGCCTTACTCGCTCGGTTCAAGTCACAGTGCAAGCCATTGGTAGTTTGGCTTTGGTGCTGTGGGCCTTTGGCTGTGCTTGGCTGGTGCTTAGTCTGATCAATCGTCTCTGGTCACTGCGAGTCAGCCAGCAAATCGAACTCGATGGCCTTGATCGGCATCTGCATGGCATTGATGCCCGGCTGCTGGATCGCGCATTGTCGTTACAGTATGAGCAGACAGACATGACAGCCGAGGAGGCGGTTGCCGCGGCTCCCGAACAAGCTGCCCCTGCGCCGTCTAGCACTGCTTCGCATGAAACGGCCGTTAGCGGCAATCACCGCAACCTGCGCCAGGCGAAGAGTGAGCCATACGATTTAGCCAACTTAACTCACCCCAGTGCGGCGCAAGAGCAGGTCTTTAATCCGCATGCCAGCCTGGAGCACGCGTTGGAATTATGCCAACCGGCATTTCCCTCGAACGTTCACGTAAATCAAGAGCTAAGCCAGCAAGCATTATGGATTCATGCCTGCCCCAAACAATTAACGCAGGTTTTAATCAACCTCATTCACAACGCTCTGGATGCCATGCCCGGTGAAGGCGTACTGCGTTTGACCAGCCAACAACAGCCCGGCAGCGTCTGGCTGGATATCATTGATACCGGCTGCGGCATTCGCATAAACGACTTACCGCGCTTATTCGATGCCGATTTCACCACCAAACCTCAGGGCAAAGGCGAAGGCTTGGGGTTAAGCATTTGCCGAGAACTGGTGGAGCGCTTTGGTGGCCGCATTGCGGTCATGTCGCAGCCGGACAAAGGCAGCCGCTTTAGGCTGATTTTCCCTGCAGCTGAGCCACCAACTGACCTAACGTCTGCAGCGCTTGCACCTTGGTCTCATTCCAATTAACGGCACAATTTAACCGAATGCAGTGCTCAAAATGATGGCTGTTAGAGAATAAATCGCCAGGCACAATGCTGATCGAATGGTCCGCCGCCAAGTGATAAAGCTCCATGGCATTGACGCCAGGTGGCAGCCCCAACCATAAAATAAACCCTCCTTTAGGTTCGCTCACTCGAGTGTCGCCAGGCAAATAGCGCGCAATGCCATCCAAAAACTGTTGGCAGTTATCCGCCAAACGACGCCGCAGCTGGCGCAAGTGCCGATCATACTGACCATTCTGCAAATACGAGCACAACGCATGTTGCGACAAGCTACTGGCGGAAAAAGTTGTGAACGTCTGATTTTCAATAACTTGGCGATACCAACGCCCCGGCACGCACCAGCCCACGCGCAAACCAGCTGCCAGGGTTTTAGAAAACGACGAGCAATACAAAACCCGACCATCGTCATCGTATGACTTTAATACCGACATCAAAGGTGGCTCCTGACGCGCGCCCGGAAAACCCAGCTCGCCGTAGATGTCATCCTCCAGCACCGCAATATCGTATTGTCGTGCCAGAGCCACCAGTCTGCGCTGCTGCTCCGCCGGCATGGAGGCACCGGTAGGGTTGGAGTAGCGCGCCGTTAAAGCAATGAGCTTGATCGGCCACTGCTGCAACGCTTGCTCCAGCGCTTCCACGCTAAGCCCAGTGTTGGAGTCCGTTGGGATTTCAATAATTTTCAGCCCTAGCATGCCGGCGATTTGCAAAAAGCCGTAATAGCACGGCGACTCCACCGCGATGACATCCCCTGGCTGCATGGTCGCCCGCAAGCACAAGGTCACAGCCTCAGCGCAGCCATTGGTAATGACAATATCGTCCTGGTGACAGCGCACATCGACATCGCGCATACGAATGGCAATTTGCTGACGCAGCTCCGCTAACCCCGGAGAAAACTGATAATCAACAATCTGGCGGGTATTAAAGCGACTGACCTTGTTGATGTGCGTTTGCAAAGGTCGCAGCGGCAGCATATCCGGTGTTGGCACAGCGGCACCAAAGTTAATCTGCCGTGGCTCATTCAGCCGCGCCAGCATGCGATTGACCAGCTCGGCTTTGGTAAAGGTCGCCGGCTGCTCGCTGCTCGCTAATGGTACCGATGGTGGCAGCATCGCTTGTCGTGCCCGCACAAAATAGCCCGACTGCGGCCGCGCACGCAGCCAGCCTTGATCTTCCAGCCAGGCGTAGGCTTGGGTCACCGTGGAAATGCTCACGCCCATATGACGGCTCATATGGCGAACGCTCGGCACTCGCTGACCAACGCTGTAAACGCCGGCGTCGATGTCTTCCATCAGCTGATGGGCGAGCTGTTCATAAAGCGGCGTGCCTAATTGTCGGTTCAGCATGGGTCTTTCCTCCGTACAGCTGAGAATATTAGCGCGGATACCAGCAACTGAACCGGTACAGTTGTCACTCAGATTACCATTACAATGATTTGGCCTTATTGCTACGTTCATCATCTCAAGCCAGTTACACTGCGCGTCCCTTTAGCCACGACCGTGAGTGCCGAACCATGCAAGACAGCGACTGGAAGCCCTTTACTCTCAATGAACTTCACACTGCTCTGGGCGATTGCTCAGGTTGGTTTGTCGATGGTGGCGAAGCATTGGATTTATTCCTGGGCCAGAAGACGCGTGAGCATGGGGATCTGGATATTGGTGTACTCACATCGTTCGTTCCCGAAGTATTGTCCAAACTCACGCAGCAGGGTTTTCAGGTATTCATTGCCAATCGCCAGCTACAGCCGTTAGCAACAGAAATTAATCCGCAGGATTACAACTACTGGATCAGCGATGGCCAGCACTACAAGCTGCAGATTCTGGTGTACGCCGTTCAAGATGAGCGCGTGTATTTTCGCAGAAACCCTGAAATCTCCTGGCCATTAGAGGAGTTAATTCTGGAAAAAAACGGCATCGAACTGATCAACCCGTTGGTGAGTTACGCATTTAAAGTCACCTGTTCTGCGCCGCAACCTAAAGACCTGCAAGATATTGCGCAGCTGTCGCACTGGGTGGGCCAGCGCAGCGCATAAATTGTTCCCTGCTGTGACTGCAATGTATCGTCAACGGCCCGTGACCTGAGAAGGCTTGACCGAGTAAACTGGTCAACCTTTATGCAATTGGTGTGATCTTATGTTCTGGCGCGGCTCAAAAAAATGGCTTCTGGTCAGTAGTGTGCTGGCGAGCTTGCTCATCATTTGGAGCTGCACCAGCTTGCCACGCAACCAAGCCCTCACCCAATCCGCACACTACCGTGATGGCCAGTTTCGCAATGCGGTGGCAGAAACCGAGCGCTCGGTGGCTGAGGTCATCGGTATTTTCTGGCATGTGCTGACCGCCGATGAAATCATGCCAGTGCCCGATCAGCCTATTCCGGTGCAACCGCTCAGTCGTGAATGGTTTGAGCAGTTACCCAGCGATGAAGACGTGGTGGTGCGCCTTGGCCACTCCAGCATTTTAATGTCGCTGGGCGGCGACATCTGGTTGTTTGACCCCATGTTTTCACGCCGCGCCTCCCCCGTTCAATGGGCCGGACCCGAGCGCTTTCACGCACCACCGCTCAGCATTGACGAGCTACCCAATATCAAAGGCGTGCTGATATCGCACAATCATTACGACCATTTAGACCAGGCCACCATTGAGCAGCTAGTCGTTAAAACCGAGCATTTTTATGTGCCATTAGGGTTAGGTCAGTATCTCAGCGACTGGGGCGCAAGAGATGAGCAATACAGCGAATACGACTGGTGGCAGCAACGCCAAATCGGCGATACCACCGTTATCGCCACGCCAACGCAACACTTTTCCGGCCGTGGCCTGCACGATCGTGACGAAACCCTGTGGGCGTCTTGGGTTTTGATACATGGCAGCAAACGCTACTACTTCAGCGGTGACAGCGGCTACTTTGACGGCTTTAAAACCATTGGCGAGCGCTTCGGGCCATTTGATTTAACCATGCTGGAAAACGGCGCCTACAACGAGCGCTGGCGCTACGTGCATATGTTTCCGCAAGAAAGCGTGCAAGCGCATCTAGATTTGCGCGGCCAGCGCATGTTGCCGGTGCACAACAGCACCTTCGATTTGGCCATGCATCCTTGGTACGAGCCCCTGGAGCAAGTCAGCCAAGCGGCTTTTCAACATCAGGTCGATCTGATTACGCCGCGCATTGGCGAACCTGTGTATTTAAATCAACCACAGCGCTTTGCCGCTTGGTGGCGGCCAATGATGCCGGATGGCAAAGTGCCGGATACCGAGATACCAGGTGCTAATATGCCAGCTGAGCAAGTGGCCGTCAGCGGCTTGTCGAACAGCGACGAAAACCGTATAAAGCCCGCTTTGTGACAACGACTAAGCAGTGATGAACAAAGCCAAACGCACCGAGATTTTTGCCCGCTTGCGGGATGAAAACCCTGAGCCGAAAACCGAGCTGGAATACAGCTCACCGTTTGAGCTGCTGGTGGCGGTGGCGCTGTCGGCCCAAGCCACGGATGTCAGCGTCAATAAAGCCACGCGCAAATTGTTTCCCGTTGCCAATACCCCTGAGACACTATTGGCGTTGGGCGAAGACGGGCTGAAAGAATACATAAAAACCATCGGCTTATTTAACAGCAAAGCCAGCAACGTCATTAAAATGTGTCAGCTGCTGCTAGAGCGCCACCATGGCGAGGTGCCGCAAACGCGCGAAGAATTAGTCGCTCTGCCTGGTGTTGGGCGCAAAACCGCCAATGTGGTGCTTAATACTGCCTTTCGCCAACCCGCCATGGCCGTCGACACGCATATCTTTCGCGTGTCTAACCGCACTAAAATCGCACCGGGAAAAAACGTCGATGAAGTCGAACAAAAGCTCATGCGCCTAGTGCCAAAAGAGTTTTTGATGGACGCTCACCATTGGCTGATTCTGCACGGGCGCTATATCTGTGTGGCACGCAAGCCCAAATGCTCTGCCTGCTTAATCGAAGATCTGTGTGAGTTTAAGGACAAAACCAGCGATTAACGCTGACCAAGCCAGCGGCATTCAAAACAGCTCGACTTCATCATTCACTTGCTGTCGAGCATTGCACTCCATCACCACCAGCTCGCGTAACTCCTGCAATTGACTGTCCGACAAAGTTCGAATGTTCAGCCCCATAAACTGGCGCTGCTCAACCAAGTGCTGCTGGTAACAGTCTTTATGTGCTGGCCCTTGTCCTGGCACTGTCATGGGCTGGCGCATCAACACGGGTTGGGCGCAGAAGCTACAGTTCATTGAGTACTCGCATCCAAAAAAGCGCGCAGATTACCCCCGGAGCGTCACTGATACCGTAATCATTTATCGATTGTTCTGTCTCTTTTTGTAACCGAGCAAGCGTGGACCTGTAGCCGAACAGTTCAGCTTTGTGTGTGCCTGCCGATACCCTCAGCACGATAAAAATCAGTGACAGTGAATCACTGCTAACCTTTCATCAGACAGTGCAGTTATCCAAGGGGACCAGCATGGCGGGCTTGCTCAACCGTTACAGCATTCGTACTAAGCACACATTGATTGTCGTATTGGTGGCTGGAGGCTTGGTTCTGACCGGGCTGCTGGCAGGTTCAGGGCTACAGCAGTTGACGCAGCTGGGGCAATTGTTAGAGCAGCAACAGAGCATCGCCACTAAAATGATGGCGCTGCGACGCCATGAAAAAGATTTTCTAAGCCGCAAGGATTTGGGCTATGTCGAGCGCTTTGATCAGTCCGCAGAGCATGCCGATCAACAACTCAACGTGCTGCAGAAGAAACTCAAATCTGAAGGCGTAAACTTGCCGGAAGTGGCTCAATTGCAACAACAATTAAAACGCTACCGACAAGCCTTCGATGCTTTAAGTCAGAAGCAGCAAATCATTGGCCTGAACTCTGAAGACGGCCTTTATGGCAGCTTGCGACAAGCCGTGCACGGCGTAGAAGAGCTGGCCAAAGCCGAAGGGCAGTACGAGGTGCTGTACCACATGCTGATGCTGCGTCGCCATGAAAAGGACTTTATGCTGCGCCGCGATCAAAAATACTTGCAGCGCTTTGATAAGCAGATCGGCGAGTTTAACCAAGCACTGATGCAAAGCTTCAGTGCGCAAGAGGACGCCATTCGCACAGGCCTGCGCAATTATCAACAACGTTTTCGCCAATTAGTGCAAGAAGAAGTCGCCATTGGCCTCACTCCCGACGATGGCTTGCGCGGCCAGATGCGCGGAGAAGTACAAAAAACAGAGCAGCTGTTTGAGAGCTTAAATGAAGACCTCAGCACCATCGCCCGCGAGCAAGAAGACGCCATTTATCAGCGCTTGCTGATCGCTGTGGTGGTGATTATCAGCTTGATTACCGGCCTTACGCTGCTGGTATCACGCGCCATTCATAAACCCATTACCTACCTTACCAATAAAGTGCAGCACATCGCTGAGGACCTGGATTTAACCCAGTTGGTGGGGCATCACTCGGGCGATGAAATCGGTGTGTTATCGGACTCATTTGACGCCCTCATTCGATCGCTGCGTGACACTGTGCAGCAGGTAAAAAGCAGCGCTGGCACGATGAACCAAGCTTCGGACCATATGGCTTCCGTCACCGCATCCGTCGGCAGCGCCACTCAGCAGCAACAAGATGAAATCGGTCAGGCCGTCACCGCCATGAACGAAATGACCAGCACCATTCAAAACATCGCCAATAATGCCAACCAAGCCGCACGCGCCGTTACCGAAGTGCACGATGATATTTCGCAAGGCAAAGCCATTGCCGACACCACCCGTGATGAAATACAGCAGTTGAGTGAAGACATCGGCGCCGCTACCGCAGCCATTCACAAACTGCGCGATGACAGCGAATCCATCGTCAGTATTCTGGCTGAGATCAGTGCCATCGCCGAGCAAACGAACTTGCTGGCGTTGAATGCGGCAATTGAAGCAGCGCGCGCTGGGGAGCAAGGACGTGGCTTTGCCGTTGTTGCGGATGAGGTTCGCAGCCTAGCGGGGCGCACTCAGGAGTCGACAGAGCGCATTCGCACCACGCTCACTGAGTTCCGCTCCGGCACCGAACAGGTGGTGACCACAGTCGATACCTCGCGCGAACGCAGCCAAACCGTGATCGGCAAAGCGCAGCAATCGAGCGAAATTCTCGACACGATTTTTAGCAACATGAGCAACATCAACGATCTTAATACTCAGGTGGCCACTGCCGCAGAGCAGCAAAGCTACGCCAGCGATGAGATCAACCGCAATGTGCATCGTGTGGATGAGTTAGCCAGCACCCTCACCGCAGAGGCGCAGCAAGCCGCACAGGCCGGCGATGAGCTGTCCACTCTGGCCCGAGAGCTGGGCCAGGCGGTAGACAAGTTCAGGGTATAGTTCAGGCTACCGGGTAGATTACCCGGTCCTGATAACCGGTAATGACTTCGATGCTGCCACTCCAATCTTGATCCAGTTCCGGGTCGCTGCTATCGACAATCAGCGGCCGGCCCTGCAAGCTGAGCAGCTTAGTTTTGGTGGCCATCACATCAAAGTTAGCTTTTCCGATGGCACGAATCACAGCGGCACTGAACTGCTGATTACCGCGGCCAAAAATATGACCTTGGCCGCCCATCGCACTGATAAGCGCCCGCCGCTGCGGGTAAGCTTGCAGCCAATGCTGTATGTCCTGCTCGGTTAAATCGTGCGCCAATAACGTGCCGTTCACTACGGCATCCACCCCCAGCAAGGTGCCTTCTAGACCGAGTTCGGTCATCACCGCCTGGGTGGTTTTACCCGAGCCGATCAAATACAGCACATCGTCTTCCATGTCACTGACGTAGCCAGCGGCCATGTCCGCCAGCACCAGCTCCTGCGATTCTACCCCGCCCTGCTTAACCGCTTGCACAAACTGACCCGTTTGCAGCACCCGCATGTCGCCGAAATGCTTGGCTCGAACCTGCTGCGCGCGATAGCCGTCTTCATCTAGGTCACGCACTTCCGCCTCGCGAATATCGACCAGCTGACCAGTTAAAAAACGCTGCAATATTTCTCCGCACGCGCGCGGCGTAATACCAAAAACGCCCGAGTGAATTTTCACTCCTGCGGGAATGCCCAGCACCGGCACCTGCTCGCCAACCGTACGACACACATCGCGTGCCGTGCCATCGCCACCGGCGAACACCAGTGCATCAACCGAGTGCTCTAATAACAGTGCCGCCAGCTGTTGAGTGTCTGCCGCCGTGGTCGGCTCCGCCGGCGTGAAATCTTTTACCAGCTGATACTGAAACCCCATTTCCTGCAGTACATCAGCGCCCATTTCACCACTGGCAGTTAGCCACTGACACTGGCTTGCCAGCTCACGCAGAGGCTCTAGTGCGTGCCGTGTTCGCAAGGCGGCTTTTTTTTCAGCGCCACGCGCTAACGCTTCAGCCACGGTGGCTTCGCCATCACTGCCTTTTAACGCCACCGAGCCACCAATGCCCGCCAGCGGATTGATGATGAGTCCAAGTTTTACCATTACAACCAATCGCTTAATTTAATGCCGAAACCGATGCGCTCTTGATAAACGTTGTAGTCAATCAAGCTTTCGCCATAGCCGTTAAAATATTGCACAAAGCCTTTAATTCGCGGCGTTAAAGGAAAGCTGTAACTGATTTCTAACGCACCGCGGTTTTCATCACGCTGTAAATTATTACGCATCATGACGGTAAAAGAATGCTCGTTCATAACGCGCAAATAATGCAGCTCGCCGTAACCTAAATAATCGTCGATATCCGGATTATCGTTATCGGAAGGATCAAAAGGTTTACCCTCTTTGCCTTCCGGCCAGCGCCACCAAGCACGCCCAAACCAGATGTTTTTGCCCGAAAGTTTGGCACCTTCGAAAATAATACGGTTCCAACTGCGCGACAATGAGCTGGTCTGACCGTTGGACTGGTGATTAAACGACACTCCGACGTGCTCCAGCCATTGATCTTGTAACTGCCAACTGAACATCAACTCAGGCTCATGATTGGTTTCACGAAAGGGCTTGGAGATATCTGAGTTATACGCTTGCCAAAATGAGCGATTGGTATAGCCGACTTCAATGGTGCTGAACTTCCCCAGCACACCCTCGGCCAGCAAATATTTAATGCTCAGTTGAAACACCGCTTCAACATGATCGAAACCCTCCTCTTGCAAACGCGCCTGATCATTGCCAGCACGATCCAGAAGGCGCTTTACTTCGCGGTCATTAGGGCGAGATTGATAAGTAAACGGCATCACATAGTTAGGGCGGTGCGGCAATAAAACATAGGGGTTATCCGCCGCTGCACGCTCAACCTGGATTTTTTTCATCAGCATGGGCAGCTGACGCACGGTGTCCGGAAATTCCTGTTCATCAATGACTTCGACCACCTCTGGCCGGGTCTTGACAGTTTCATCATCGGGCGGGGCAGAGGCACCCTCTGCTTGAGCGGCGCATACCGCCAACATCATTGCCACAGTGAGTACTGCTGGTGTTCTGCCTTGCCACATAGGCCACATAGAAGGTGCTCCGCGGTGAGTCTGACCCCGCCAAGCAACTCAGTGGATGCCGCGGGCAGCAGCGCATAGTCTACTGCCCGGATTAGGTATGTCTACTAGGGCACCAGCCCCAAAGTTAAGATCCGCTCAAACAGCCAGTCGGTCGGCCTCTAAATAGGGGGTACGCCCCGCTTGGTATTCATTTTTACAATGTGGGCACTGGCGCACATCTTTGCTAAAGATCTTGTTGTGCAGGTGAATGGCCTTGTGCTCCGACTCCCAGCAGTAAGAGCAGTAAGGCTGGCCGTAAGGGCGGCCATCCAGGGTTTTGTAGTAGCCATCACCGCGACGCCGCAAAATCTGCTTAAAGCTGAGCGTGTGCTCTAGTTTACGTAGCTCATCGTCTTTGCGATCAACCGCTTCCTTTAACAAGGTCAGTTGCAATTTCGCCTCGGAAATGGAACCCGATAAATCCGCCAATTGGCGACGCATGTCGTCACGCGATAATACGTAGCCAGCTTCGCGAATGGCTTTGCCGACGTCCTGGGCGGTTTGCAAACTGCGTAAGACAGCACCCACGCTTCCAATGTTGGCCATAGCTTCTCCCCTGACAATATTCTGACTTCTTCACTGTTGGATTTAACCCCATCGGAGAAAGCGCCGATTTAATGGCGCTTCACTCGGTAAAATCCTGAATAATCAGATGCGAGCAAAAACAGGGCCAGCTACGCCGGCTTCAGCTGCGCTGGCATCGGCAACGGCAAGCGCTGGGCCAACAGCACGCTGACTAACACCAACATCATGCCCAACCACTGCAGCGCACTGAGCTGCTCATTCATTAACAACAGCCCTGCCGCGACGGCGACCAGCGGGTTAATCAGCCCTAAAAACGCCAACTTCTCGACCGCCACGGTTGCCATGGCTCGAAACCAAACAAAATACCCCACGCCCACGCTCACTGGGCCCAACCACAACATGGCACCCACCGCAGGGGCATCCCATTGCGGCCATGGACGATCAAGCACCAGCGCCAACAGCAGCAACAAACCACCCGACACCACCAGTTGTGCCGCCGTCAGCGGCAAGGCGGCAATACCACGCCCACGCTCCGGTATCAGTATGATTCCCCAAGCCATGCTGTGAGCCGCCAGCAGCGCCGCCATCACCCCCAACCAATCTGGCTGTTGTGGCGCCTGCCAGACCAGCAAGGCCACGCCGGAAGTGCCCAAGAAGGCTGCCCCTAAACGCGCCATACCGGGGAACTGCCCCGCGAACCAGCGCAACAACAACACCTGCAAGGGCACAGTGGATACCAACGTCGCAGCCATGCCACCTGGCAAGCGTTGAATCGCCGTAAACAACAGCAAGGTAAACAGCCCAAGGTTCAACACGCTTAAAAGCAACACATCCGCCCAGCGCTGGCGCCAGACCCAACGCGGCACCAGCGGCAGTAACAGTAAACCTGGAACCACGATGCGCAGGGCAGCCAGCCACATGGGGTCGATATGAGAAAGCCACCGCTGGGTGACCGCATAGGTTGTGCCCCACATCAGTGGCGCCAAAACAGCACTCCAAGCAGCGTTCATAGGAACTCCTTATGTCTTACGCAGTTATCTTTGAATGAAGTATCTTTGTCTAAAGATAAATGACCAAAGCAAGACATGCAATTATCTTTATGTGAAGATACTGATAGAAAAACTCAATCGCGCTTTCTCGCGCTCACTCTCCACACCAGCAAGCAATTCTGGTGCGGCCAGACAAGCTACGGAGCAGGAAGAACAACTATATGACCGATCACGTAGACACTATTTTGGCGCAGTGGCGCCGCGAGCGTCCGGACATTGATGTCTCACCCGTCGGGCCACTGGGACGGATTTCGCGCCTGGCTCAATACGTAGGACAAAACATTGCTGCCCATCATCGCAGCTTGGGGCTTAATAGCGGTGAATTCGATGTGCTGGCGACCTTACGTCGCAGTGGTGCGCCCTACCGACTGACCCCAACGGCGCTGTTTCAATCAGCGATGTTGTCTTCGGGGGCGATGACCAATCGTTTAAATCGTCTGGAGCAGGCTGGGCATATTCGACGCATTCCTGACCCGCAAGACAGACGCAGCCTGTTAGTAGAGCTAACGGAACAAGGCCTGAGCTTGATCGACCAAGCCTTCGATGCCCACATTAACAACGAACGGGAGCTGCTAAAAACCATCCCACCAGAACAGCTGCAACAGCTGGATGAGATATTACGCCAATGGCTAACACAGCTAGAGAAGTCATAAAAAACGGGGCTTTCGCCCCGTTTTTAGTTAATCGCGCCGTTACTTTTCTACAAACGCCCGCTCAATCACATAGTGACCGGGCTTGCCGCCGCGCGCTTCTTGGAACCCCATGCCGTCTAACATTTCGGTAAGATCGGCCAGCATGGCTGGGCTGCCACACAGCATAAAGCGGTCGTTTTCTGGGTCCAGGTCTGCCAAGCCAATATCTTGCGTCAGCTTGCCAGACGCTAGCAGATCCGTTAACCGGCCCTGGTTTCGGAATGGCTCACGCGTGACCGTCGGGTAATAAATCAGCTGTTGGCTGACCATATCGCCGAAATACTCATTGTTAGGCAGCTCGCTTTGAATGCGATCCTGATAGGCCAGCTCTGAAACGAAGCGCACGCCATGTGTTAGCACGACTTTTTCAAACTGCTCGTAGATTTCAAAGTCTTTGATGATGCTTAAAAACGGTGCCAAGCCAGTGCCTGTGCTCAACAAGTACAAGTTTTTGCCGGGCAGCAAGTTGTCGGTCACCAAGGTGCCCACAGGCTTAGTGCCCACCAAAATTTCATCGCCCACGGCTAATTTTTGCAGCCGCGAAGTTAAAGGGCCATCGGGCACCTTAATTGAGAAGAACTCCATTTCTTCTTCATAGTTGGCGCTGGCGATGCTGTAGGCGCGCAGCAATGGCTTGCTGTCGACCTCCAAGCCAATCATGGTGAAGTGACCGTTTTTAAACCTCAAACCCTGGTTACGGGTGGTGGTAAAGCTGAATAAGGTCTCGTTCCAGTGATGCACGCTGGTCACGGTTTCACGAATCAGATTGCTCATAATGCTTCTCAGGCCAATTTGCAGATGGTCACAGAATACGCAGACAGCTATTATCGGTAAAACAATTAAACCAAATATAGATATTCGGTTTTACCAATATGAAATACACCCTGAGACAACTGCAAGTGTTTGTTGCTGTGGCCAGCCACACCAACTTGACCCGCGCCGCTCAAGCCCTGGCCATGTCGCAAAGTGCGGCCAGCAGCGCTTTGCGCGATTTAGAGCAGCAGTTCGATTTACAGCTGTTCGATCGCATCGGCAAGCGTCTGCAGTTAAACGACCAGGGCCGCCTGCTGTTGCCGAAAGCAGAATCGCTATTGGCTCAAGCACAAGAGCTAGAGCAGCAACTGTTGCAGCACACCGCCATCGGCAGCCTACAAGTCGGCGCCACGTTATCGATTGGTAATTATCTCGCCGTGCCTTTGATGGCTGAGTTTATGAGCCGCCACCCCGGCTCGCGGGTGCATTTGCAGGTTGGCAATACTCGCCAGATCGTTGAACAACTGCTCGATTACCAGCTAGACGTCGGCCTAATAGAAGGCGAGATCAACCATTCACAACTGCATACTGAAGCCTGGATGGACGACGAACTCGCAGTGTTTTGCCATCCACAGCACCCACTGGCGACATTACAAGAAGCTCGCCCGCTCAAGCTTGCCGACGTCCTCGGCCACCCATGGATCGTGCGCGAACAAGGCTCCGGCACTCGCCAAGCGTTTGAACGCGCCTTTTACCGCTGTTTATCTGAGCTCGACATTCGCCTTGAGCTGCAACATACCGAAGCGATTAAACGGGCCGTTGAGGCCAATCTAGGGCTGGGCTGTTTGTCGCGCATCACATTAGAGGACGCTTTTGCCCGCAAGCGACTGGTGCAGCTGCAGCTGGCGGATCTCAACATGGAGCGCCGCCTGTACTTAGTGATGCACCGGCAGAAGTTTCAGACCGCCGCCATTCAGGAGTGGCTGCAGCTTTGTCGCCAACATCCATATTGATGCTGCGGGCGCGGTCTTTGCTTTAACCGACGGATACGCCAATTCGGTGACGGTTTACGCCACCGCTGGGCATCCCCACAAATAACGACTAAACCTGTAATACGCCGCTAGATCAGAGGTTTTATGATTCGCATTGGCTTGATGCTATTGCTGACCAGTTGGACATTGTTCAGTCATGCCCACGCGCAACGCGTGGCCGTCGGCGTTTATCCTTTCGCGCCCTTTGTGGAAATGACAGAAGACAAAGATCAGCCCTACCAAGGGCTGACCATAGACTTGCTGGCGCTCCTTAACAGCAAGCAGCAAGACTATTTTTTTGACCCCGTTGCGGTGTCACCCAAGCGACGCTACCAAGCCTTCCAGCTAGGCGATTACGACTTACTGTTTTACGAGAGTAAAAACTGGGGTTGGGAGAACATAGAAATCGATGCTTCCATGGTGTATCAGCGAGGGCGTGAGCTGTATGTGGCGCTGGCAGATTCAGACCGAGACCAGAGTTTTTTTGACGACCTAAGCCAATATCGCCTCATCGGCATACTGGGTTATCACTATGGCTTTGCCAACCACAACAGTGACGAACAGTATCTGCGCAACACCTATAACATGCTACTTAGCTGGGATCACAGGCGTAACTTTGACCTACTGTTCGAGCGACGAGGGGACGTATTAATCGTTAACCAGTCGTACTTGGATCGCTATATGAGCCGCCACCCAGAACGCGCGCAGCGACTATTGATCAGCGAGCAGTCCGATCAGATTTATCGGCACACCGTGTTGGTGCGCCCGGGCGCAGACCCGAGCGTCGAGACCATCAATACCTTGTTAAAGCAAATCATCCGGGACGGCAGTCTGGCACAACTGCTCCAGCAGCATGGTATTCGGCCAGAACTGGTGGTGCCGACTACCGTCCCTTAGTGCTCATTAAGCGCGCATGACCGGACGCTCTTGCTCCACCTGGCTGAATACTTTGTAAAAGCTGGACTGCTCCTGAATATCAATGGGCAAATGCAAACGCCGCGAGATATCACTGGCAGAGAATATGCCACGTACCTGGTGGTGTGGTTCATCCACGACCAAGCAGTGCTGTTGATGGTTATCTTTCAAAAAAGAAACGATATCACCAATGCTGGCATGTTCGACTTCTCCGATGTGCAGCGCCAGGAGATCTTGTTTGCGCGTCATTAAATCTGCCACACGAATGTCGTCACGCGCGACTCGACGCTCACCGATATGACGCACGATGGCTTGCTCAGATAAATCCTGAGCGCTGATGACACCGACAAAAGCCCCCTGTTTATCGACCACCAGTTGCAGCCGCACGTGGGTGGTCAGCATCACCTGACGAGCCGCCGCCGCTGCGAGCTCCGCCTCAATCACCAGCGGCTCGGTGCGCATAAAGTCGGTAAAAAACGCCATGGCTGGGCTCGCTACGGTCAGCAGCTCTGCTTGATCTGGTCGTACCAGCTCATCCACGTTCAATACTGGGTATAAAGTTAATTTAGTCATCGTTGTTCTCCTTGGGCGTTTGCTTAACTGGCCCATTGTGTGAAAGGGAAAGTCAGAACTGGAGAACAACGGGTGGCGCCCGAATCGGGCTGGTTAACCGGCGATGAAAGGGAGCAGCAGACGCTGCGAAAAGATACGGCGTTTGGTAAGCAACCAGGGGCTGGTTCAGCGGCGTACGACTCAGGCAAATGTCGTCAGCTGCATCATTGCCATCGAGCCACCATTGGCCTTGGTCACCCAGCTCAGATGAGCAGGCCGGGTAGGAAAACTCATGTTGGTATTCAACGTCGGCACTCAGCACAGCACCGCTGAATAGCAACGTCAGAATGAACAGCCACTGCATCATAGGCCGCTCCAATAAAGAGATACTGTCAGAATAAATCACTTGGCTGCGAGTTGAAGCCATTTTTTTGCAACGCTTTGTTGCTGGGCTAGGTCACCTGCAGGTTTATGAGAAGCAAGCCTGAGCCAAACGCCAATCTCTAGCCGCTGGAGGATGGCAGTGCCTTCGGTATGCTTCGCCTGGATGATGCTTCACTTTCTGTAAGTAGCTATCATCCAGCCCTCGACGTCGTGACACTGGCTATTGTCTCCAGACTCGTTTACGACTATACCCCACACCTCAGTTATTGCTTGTGAGCAGACTATGACGTTGTTGCTAATTATTGCCATCATTGCGGGGCTTCTCCTCAGTATTCGACTGGCCAGTGCTTCCATTGCTCGCTTAGGTGAGAAAAAGTCGGTTGGCGTGTATCGTGTTAAGTACATTACCAAGACCATCAATCTGGCATTGTTGGTGTTTTTTAGCATCGCACTGGTGTCGGTACTGGGCATTGAATACTCCCAAGTCGCGATTTTTTTATCGTCCATTTTTGCCGTGATTGGCGTTGCTCTGTTCGCCCAATGGTCGATTTTGAGCAACATCACCGCCAGCCTGATTATTTTTTTTGGTTTCCCCTATCGGGTCGGCGACCGCATTCGGGTGATGGACAAGGATGAAGACATATCCGGCATCATCGAAGAAATTGCGTTGTTTCACGTATTGATTCGCCGCGGCGAAGAGCTCATCACCTACCCAAACAATCTGATTCTGCAAAAAGGTGTCATTAAAAATCCCAAAGCCACGCTCAGCGACGACCCCGAGGTCTAAAAAAACCCGCCGATGGCGGGTTTTTTTACTCTCAAGCATCAATAATCAACTGTGCTTACCACAGAGAGCGGCCTTTTTTTGCCGCCGTGCGTAACCGCAACGCGTTAAGACGAATAAAGCCTTCGGCATCTTTTTGATCGTAAGCGCCGTCGTCATCCTCAAATGTTGCGGTCAGCTCACAGAACAAAGAGTCCTCAGATTTACGCCCCACCACAATGACGTTGCCTTTGTAGAGTTTTAACCGCACCACACCGTTAACCATTTTCTGCGTATCATCAATGGCGGCTTGCAGCATTTCACGCTCTGGAGACCACCAGTAGCCGTTGTAAATCAACTTGGCATAGCGCGGCATCAGTTCGTCTTTTAAATGCGCTGCTTCGCGATCCAGAGTGATGGATTCAATCGCCCGGTGTGCTTTTAGCAGCACAGTGCCCGCCGGCGTTTCATAACAGCCACGAGCTTTCATGCCAACATAGCGGTTTTCAACAATGTCGACCCGGCCGATGCCGTTGGCACCGGCCAGTTTGTTTAGCTCTTCCATAATGGTGGCTGGTGATTTTTCTACGCCATCAATGGCCACCGGGTCACCTTTTTGATAGCTGATTTCAACGTAGGTGGGTTCGTCCGGTGCTTGCTCAGGCGATACCGACCATAACCACATGTCTTCTTCTGGCTCAGCCAAGGGTCTTCGATCAGATCACCCTCGTAGGAAATGTGCAGCAGGTTAGCATCCATGGAATAAGGCGATTTTTTGCCCGCTTTGTTTTCCACCGGAATGCCGTGCGAGTCACAGTAGGCCATCAGCTTTTCACGTGAGTTCAAGTCCCATTCGCGCCACGGCGCAATCACTCTCACACCTGGCTTTAATGCGTAGGCGCCAAGCTCGAAACGCACTTGGTCGTTGCCCTTACCGGTTGCACCGTGGGCAATGGCATCGGCGCCTGTTTCGTTGGCAATTTCTACCAGACGCTTAGCAATCAGAGGGCGAGCAATGGACGTGCCCAGCAGGTATTCACCTTCGTAAATGGTATTGGCACGGAACATAGGGAAAACAAAGTCACGCGCAAACTCTTCGCGCAGATCATCAATGTAAATCTCTTTGATCCCCAAGGCTTCGGCTTTAGCACGAGCCGGCTCCACCTCTTCGCCTTGACCCAGGTCAGCCGTAAAAGTCACGACTTCGCATTGATATTGTTCTTTCAGCCACTTGGCGATCACCGATGTATCGAGACCGCCAGAGTAAGCCAACACCACTTTTTTGATGTCTGACATGCATGTTCTCCAGCTTGGCTTGCCCGGCTTGTTGTCGACGCAGGAACGCGTTTTTCGCGGCGGGCGATCGTAAAGCAGCGCATTGTACTGCCTTGAATTAAATTTTGCCAGAAGGGTTTTTTACCGAATTTTATTCACCGCTGTGCGCTACTAAACCCTTTCCTCGGCGGTAATTGGAACTGCAGCTCGGGTGGGATTTCCATGTCCTCACGCTGCTCCAATCGAATGGTGACACGGCGGTTCTGCGCCCGTCCACTGGCGGTATCGTTACTGGCGACGGGATAGCGCCCGCCATGGAAGCGAGTGGTAATTTTTTCCGGGTCGATGCCCTTCAGAATAAAATATCGTTCGACCGCTTCGACCCTGGCTTTTGACATTTGTCGATTGTCATAGCGGCGCCCCTGACGGTCGGCATGGCCATCCAAATAAATGGCAAACACACGCGGATCATTCTGTGCGTAGAAGATAATTCGATCCAACAACTTCTTATCACGCAGATCTAGGCCCTTTTCGCCCGACTCAAAGAACACCCGCGAACGCGCCACCTGATCAAAGTTCAGTGGCAGCAGTTGATCGACACATTTTAGGTAGTCCTGGTAGTAATCCTTAAACATCACCGCAGACACATGCACTTTGACCGCACGCCCCTGATCGTAATAGGTCTCGTGGGCAATGGTGGGCTGCTTGCCTTGAAGTAAGGCGTGTAAGAATTGATTCGTTCGTTTGGCATCCAGCACCAGATTCGGGCTATCGTCGATGATCTTGCTGGTCCCCAGCGGCTCACTGCGGCCACTGGGTTGCCAAGGCGGGGGAAGAATGCTGACGCGGGCACGGCTGTAGGCCATTAAGTTGCGATTGGCCATGAGCCTGAATTCCACATCTTCACCGGCCTGATGGTAAAACTGAGCACGGCCGTAGCCGGGAATGCGCTGTTCAAACACGCATTCAAAGATGGAGCCGCTCAGCGACCACTCTGTGGTTTCTACCGAACCGCCGTATTCCAGTGCTTGCGCCAGCCAAGGCGATAGCAAGCACACCAGCGCGATTCGGCTAGCCCTGCTCAGGTTACGCAGCATAATGTCAGTCTGTCTGTGTCATCGCCAACTCTTCATAGCTTGCCCGCGTGGGCGGTTTACGGGTCTATCTTGTTGTCGGCCGCGGATCATAAAAGTTGAGGCCATTTGCTACATCGGCATTTGCCCCAGCTTCCGGTACAATGCGCGCCAGCTGAATCTTTCTCACCGACCGAGGCTGCTCATGACCGATCGCATCACCCTAACTCGCCCTGACGACTGGCACCTGCACCTGCGCGATGGGCCGGTACTGCAACATACCGTGCCAGCGACCGCTCGCGTGATGGGCCGCGCCATTGTCATGCCAAACTTGCAGCCACCGGTGATGAATGCAGAGCAGGCAAGCGGCTACCGTGATCGTATTCTGTCAAAAGTGCCGCAAGGACTCAGTTTCAATCCGTTAATGGTGTTGTATCTCACCGATAACACAACGCCGGAGATGATTCGCGAGGCTAAAGAGTCAGGTGTGGTCGTGGCCGTCAAACTCTACCCTGCCGGCGCCACCACCAACTCGGATTCCGGTGTCACGGACTTAAGCAAGCTCGATGACATCGCCGCCGCTTTGGCCGAAAACGACATGCCTTTGCTGGTGCACGGCGAAGTCACGCATTCTGAAATCGATATCTTTGACCGCGAAAAGCGCTTTTTGGATGAAATCCTGGCGCCGCTGGTAGCCCGCCACCCGACCCTACGCATGGTGGTTGAGCACATCACTACTGCCGATGCCGTTGAGTTCGTTAACTCACAAGGCCCGCACGTAGGCGCCACCATCACCGTTCAGCACTTGGCCTATAACCGCAATCATATGCTGGTGGGCGGGATCAAGCCGCACTACTATTGCTTGCCGATTCTTAAACGCGGGCGTCATCAACAGGCATTGCAAGAGGCGGCCATCAGTGGCAGTCCGAAGTTCTTTCTCGGCACCGACAGTGCACCGCACGCCAAAGGCAACAAAGAAAGCGCTTGTGGCTGTGCCGGCTGCTATACCGCTTATGCCGCCATTGAACTGTATGCCGAAATCTTCGAAGACCTCGGTGCACTGGATAAATTAGAAGGTTTTGCCAGCTTCTTTGGCCCTGACTTTTACCGCTTGCCACGCAACAGCGATGAAATCACCTTGGTGCGCCAAGATTGGCAAGTACCCGCAGAGATGACTTTTGGCAGCGACGTCATCGTGCCCCTTCGGGCCGGTGAAACCCTGCGCTGGAAATTAGAATATTAATCCGCTAGTTCGCGCATTTTTCTATCCGACTAAATAAGGCAAGGCATGAGTGATACGCAAGAAAAATCCATGATGGCACAACGATTCCGCGGCTTTTTACCCGTGGTGGTGGATGTGGAAACGGGTGGTTTCAATGCACGCACCGATGCCTTGCTAGAAATTGCCATGGTGCCTCTGGGCATGGACGATGAGGGTTACCTCTACCCCAAAGAAACGCTATCCGCGCTGGTGCACCCGTTTGACGGCGCCAACTTAGAGCAAGAAGCGTTGGACTTCACCGGCATCGACCCTTTTGACCCGGAGCGCGATGCCGAGTTTGAAATTGACGTTCTGACACGCATGTTTCAAACCATTCGCCGTGAAATCAAGCACTATGGTTGCAACCGCGCCGTGCTGGTTGGGCACAACGCCCACTTCGACCACGGTTTTCTGCGTGAAGCCGTTGCTCGTAACGATATTAAGCGCGATCCGTTTCATCCGTTTTCGTCCTTCGATACCGCCTCCATTGCCGCGGTGTCGCTCGGCCATACTGTACTCGCCAAAAGCTGCAAAATGGCCGGCATCGAGTTCGACAACAGCGAAGCGCACAGCGCCGCTTACGATACCGAAAAAACCGCCGAGCTGTTTTGCTACATCATTAACCGTTACAAAGACTTGGGAGGCTGGCCACTGGCGGCTCCCGCTGACAGTGAATAACCCGCATGGATTATCGTTTTTTTTACAATGAGCGCCAGCTGCCCTGTGCACGCCTATCGATGGATCATGAAGCCTTTGGCTTCTGGCTCAGCGACGACTTGGGCGACGATCTGCATACCCTGGCAACACTGCTGGAAAAAGTCGACGCGCTATTAAATGGAGAGCTGCAAGAGTTCGACTGGCACGGCCATGACTTTTTGCTGAAACTGAGCCGCGATGATGCCGATGTCATTGCCCATGAGCTGCTGCAAGAACATTCGTTAGATGAGCTCAACGATGAAGACATGGATTTTTACGATGCCGAGTCTCGCGCCAGCTGCGGCTTAGAAGATTTCAAAGATCTGCTGATTGAATGGCGGGATTTTCTGGAAGACTGATCGGCCATTTTTATCAATCAAGACCACAAAAAAGGCGCCATTAATAATGGCGCCTTTTTTTGTTTCAGCTTGGCCAGCGCCCTGAGCAAGTCGGCTCAGAGCACCAGGGCAAAATGGCCTTACGGACGCACCAGCTCAAAACGCTCATGGCTGTTAGGCTTAGAGGCATTGGCACTCAAACCCACACCGCCGCCAAAATCAGCGCGCACGTAGTTACCGTTATCGGCCTGCAGTGCAATCTGGCCGTTACCCATTTCGACCAGAGTAAACAAGGCTGCCGCTTGCGGCTGATCAAACTTGGCTTTTAACGTGCCAAACAGGTACGAATCCAAGCCCACATATAAGCCACCACGGGCACGAATCGCGACTTTACCTTGGTGCTGCTCCAGCACAAAGGTCTCCCAGCTGCCGCGCAAATCCGAGCCGGCGGAAATAAAACTGTCGCCGCCCGTCATTGCACGCCAGAAATGACCGTTAGCGGTTTTTAAATGCAACGGGTCGCCGTAATACGGGAACTCACTGCGCTGAGCATCGCTTGCAAAACGGAACAAGCCACGCACTGGGTAATGATCGGATAAATCCCATTCACCCCACAGCTCAGCATCGATGCTGCGTGGTGCAAATGCCTGCTGTTCAGCGCTCAGGGCGGGCTGATGCACACGGCTCACCAAGGTGTAATCCAGGTACTCAACGTAAGGCTGCTCAGCCCAGTGGTTGGTATTGGCATCGTAGGTGAAGTTATGACCGGTATTTTGTGGTTCACGCGCACTTAATACCGCTTCCATGTAGTCGCGATCTTCCGGCAACCCACCTTTATTGACGTTAAAGTCACCCGCCATAATCACTGGCTCGTCCGCCGGAATATTCAGTGAGCGAATATAATCACCCATTTCCTGCAGCTGGGCTTTACGCGCATTGCGGTTAGCATCGTCGTCTGATGACTGAGTATGGGTCGCAAACACATGGTAAGTTTTGCCCAGCTTATTGATGCGGGTATAAATCACACCCCGCGTGGCGGCGCATTGCAAGCCATCACAAGCGCTGTATTTGTGCGCACCTTCCAGTTCAAAAGGCCAGCGCGAAACAATGCGCGTACCCGACCCCATGACTTTGCCCAGCTTAAAAATCTCAGCGCTTTGATACGGGTATTCAGCACGCAAGTTATCCAGCAGTTTGTTGCTCGACAGTGGGTCAAACACTTCGGTTAATACCAGCACATCGTAGCCAGACATCGCCTCGGGCATACGCTCCAAGCGCGTGCCGACTTTTTTCGAGCCGTAAACCGTCGTGGCCCAGACGTTATAGCTCAGCACATTAAAGCTGCCGGCATCGCCCAGCGCGGGTTTTTCGTCCTGCGGGTGAATCACATAGTGCACGCTGCCACCGTCGCTCAGCTCACTGGCTTTAACCGCCAGCTGTGCTTGCTTACCCGCCAGAGAAATCTCTTGGTAGTGGCTTTGCTCACCGCTCAGTTGTGGCAGCTGCCAATCGTTGCCGGTGGCGGAGTAAGTCAGCTCGGTGCCTTGCAGTTGCTGGCTCAGCTGCAGCTGGTAATCATCGCTGCTCAAGCGCACGGTCACATCGCTATCGACACCCTCGCTGCGCGTCAGCAGCACGACATCACGGGTCGCCAACGGCGGGATGGTCGCACTCAGGGCTTCGTTGCCGTTGGGCAGCTCAACCGCCAAAGATTGCAGGGTACTGTTGGTCACCGTTACCCGGGTTTCAACCGCCTGTTGCGGTGGCTGAGACATGGCCATGGCATTGGCGGCCATAACGCAGGACGCCAGGGTCAATACACGCATTATTTCTACTCACGCTAAAAAAGCGCGTAATTTACCGTATTTGCGGCAACAATGTTATGCGTTTGTGACGATTGGCTGGCCACTGTCGCTATTGGTCGGTGACACCGCGTACTGCGCCATCACTTCTTGCAGCAGTGGAATGGTGTGCTTAGCCACAGGGTCATCTTGCTGCCCGTCCCCCGCGTGTTGAAACTCCCCCGCATCAAAGGCCAAGCAAATGGAAGCGGCCGGTTCAGGTAGCTGACCTTGGGCTTGCGCCAGCACATCGGCTCGAGTCATGTGCGTGAAAATGTTCTTCATCACACCGGCGCCGTCAGTAAACATCAGATCTCCCGCCACCAGTTGCTGCGCCACGTGCCGGGCAAGTTCATTCAACGCCTGCATAGTGGTGACGCCGTGCTGGCGACAAAAGTCTTCAACCGGCTGCTGCAGAGTGTCCTTTAGAATCGCTGCGGCTAAAAGTTCATTCAATGTCATACCCTTCTCCGAGGGCACCTCTGAATAATTCTGCACAGCTCTGCGCGAGTGCAGCAGGCTTTCAAAACAAGGCGGTGATGGCAGGAAATGGCCAGTCCTTTTCAACATCGCCAACGACGTTATGGAAGCCTGCCGCCCGCGCCCGAAGGGAATCGCGAGAGAACTCCAGCTCTGTGTCGCCGTTTTTTGCTGTAGCTGACTAGAGCTGCAAACCGGCTTCGTGACCTGGAGCCCTCTGGCGATCCAGAGCGAGCACTGCATTATTCAGAGGTGCCCTAGTATTTTTATTTACACAAAAATCAATACCATACAAATATAGGGAACAAGACTGCCGCCATCAATAACCGTACAAAAAAAGTGGACTTAAGCCTTGGGCTGGTCATATTACGACAAAGATTCAATCACCCAGCCGGAACTGTCCTGCCAGCTGACGTCATCGCCAACCCCTCGCTGCAGCAGTCGCTGCGCCAGTGGCGCCTGTAAACTGAGCAAGGTGACATCAATGCCCTCCACCGTTAAACGCCGGCCGCCAAAGCGCGTGAGCCAAACCCAGCGCTCGCCCAACTGCGAGTGAACCAGCTGCACCAACGCGCCGAGAGCGACTTCGTCATCTTCATCAAAACTGGGCACAGCCCACTGCGCCAGGCGAATACGCTCTTGCTGCAGCGCCAAAATACGCTCCGACTGGCCATGGGCCAGATACGCAGCCTCCAAGCTCAAGGTGTCGTATTGGTTTTCTGGCTGGTTATCTTCGTGCGCAGCCGCCGCTTGCGCTTGTTGCGCGGCCACCACGGCGGCAGCAATTTCATCGTCTAAATCTTGCAACAATGCCGGCTTTAACACGTCTTTGTTCAGCGCTGTCATGACTGCCTCCTCTGAACATGGGTGTGGCATTATATCCAGCTGTTTTGGAGGCTGCTTATGAATCTACACCGTCTGGCGTTTTGCTCGCTTATTCAGCGCGGCGAGCTGGAGTTAGTTAAGGTCGACCACCCGTTATTTAGCGCCGAGCTGGCGTTGCAAGGCGCGCAACTGCTGAGCTTTCAACCCCACGGCCAAAGTGACTGGCTGTGGCTGAGCGAGCAAGCACAATACCGCCAGGGCCAAGCCATTCGTGGCGGCATCCCTATTTGCTGGCCCTGGTTTGGCGACGCCCAGCGCAACCCAAAGCCGTTGCAGCAGCACATCAAGGGGGAAGCACCCGCCCATGGCTTTGCCCGCAGCCGGTTATGGCAGTTGCAGCAAGTACAAGAAGCATGCGATCAAGTGCGTTTAACCTTGGCGCTGGCCGACACCGAGCATCCCGCCTGGCAGGCCAAACTGCAGCTGAAGCTGGAGCTATGTTTAGCGCCGCAGCAGTTGTCGCTGAATTTAATCACCAAAAACGTTAGCGCCTCAGCGGTAACATTCAGCCAAGCCCTGCACACCTACCTGCCAGTGTCAGACATCCACGCGCTGCGCCTGAATGGCCTGCACGGCACAGGTTACATTGACGCCGTCGATGACTGGCAAAATAAGCAGCAAATAGGTGCCGTTCGCTTTACTCAAGAGACGGATCGCATCTATCAAAGCCAACAGCCATTGCAACTGCAGCAAGCTCAGCAGCAGCGCATCATCAGCGCCAACAGTGCCAGCACCGTGGTATGGAACCCCTGGGTCGATAAGAGCCAGCGCTTGGGGCAATTTGCCGACGATGCCTGGCAACGCATGGTGTGCGTCGAAACGGCCAACTGTGCGTTTGATGCGGTAACACTCGCCAGCGGCGAGCAACACAGCTTGCACATGTGCCTGCGCTGACATCGATTGATAAGGCGCAAGACATCAAGCACTCGTCAGCGTTACACTGTCGCCCTCATCTTCCAGCGAGGCAGGATTATGGAATTCAACGAGTGCCCTTTGCTGGCCTCTGAAGCCGTCAATCGTGAGCATGAGCAGCTGGTTGAGTTGATCAATCAGGCAGAGTTCGACGTCTTGATGGGGCGCCACGCACAGCGGCCTTTGCAAGCACTGAAAGCTTTTGTGCAGCAGCATTTTGCTGAAGAAAACCAGACCTTTACCCAGCATGCCATGCCCCACTGCGATGCCCACCGCCGCGACCATGAATTTCTACTGCAATTGATCGAGCAAGCCTGCGTCAGCAACGATGCCGAGGAGCTGCTGAGCATTCTCAGCGATCAACTCCCCAACGCCATTGTGCGCCACATCGACCGCTTCGATCGTCAAGTTGTGAACTGGCTAAAGCGCCACCGACGCTCGGCGGCTTAACCTTTCAGCCCTGCTTTAGCATGCGCGCGCGACATCAACGATGGTACGGCGCAACCAGCGATGGGCGTGGTGGTGCTGCAACAGTGGCGACCACGCCATTTTGAGTTCAAACGGTGGAATCTGAAACGGCGGCTCTTTTACCAATAAAGACGTCGAGCGCGCCTGCATTTCCGCCACTTTACGCGGCAGTGTCGCCACCAAGTCATTGTTGAGTGCCAGCAGCGCCGGCATTTGATAGTGGCGGGTAAAAACCGAAATTTTGCGCTTATAGCCCAACTGTGACAGCGCATTGTCGACCCACCCCAAGCGAATGACTTTTTCAGGGTCAATGCCCACGCCTGCGCCCATGCCGGTTTTGCTCACCCAAATGTGTTTGCTGGCGACATAGGCCTGCAAATCAAAATCATGCGCCTTAGGGTGATCCGGGTTCACCAAGCACACGAATCCGTCTTCCCATAAGGTCATTTGATGGAACGACTGCGGCATTTCGTCAAAGCGGTTGATGGCCATGTCGACGCGACCGGCTTCCACATCTTTAAAGGTCACGTCCGACGGCGTTAATACGTCCAAGATGATATCCGGCGCTTCGGTGCGTAACCGCTTCACCAACTCCGGCACCAGTGTCGACTCGGCGTAATCACTGACCATAATGCGAAACACGCGGTGGCTGACACTGGCATCAAACTCTTCCAGCGGCTGCAGCGCGGCTTCCAGCTCGCCCAGCGCTTTGCGAATCACTGGCTGTAGTTCTTGGGCGCGCTCGGTGGGCGTCATGCCTTCTGAGGTGCGCACCAGAATGGGGTCACCAAACAACTCGCGCAGGCGCCGCAGACCATTGCTCATGGCTGGCTGGGTAATGCCCAGCAGCTGTGCCGCCTTGGTGACACTGCGCTCACGCAACAGCACATCCAAGTACACCAGCAAATTCAAGTCGATACGGTCAATATTCATACAGCGCCTCCGGTTAGGGGGCGCCATTATCCCTGATTAGGCATCATTCACCAAGTCGATGGTGAACATCACCTGAAGTTATGCAGGCAGATGATCTTTAATGATGTCGTACAGCTCCGGACGCCCCGCTTCGATTTCGCCAGCACTGAGGCCTTCCAACGAATGCGGGTACTTTAACCAGGCACTGGTTTCATGCAGGTAGTAGTCCGGCACGCGCTCGGTTTTGTTGCGCTCTGGTTTGTAATACGGCACCGCTACACGAATGTCTTGCGGGGTATTTAACCGCGCTCGCCGCTGTAACTCATTGACGATGGCTTCAATCGAGCGACCGCTGTCGAACACATCGTCGACAATCAGCAAACGGTCTTCGTGAGTCACGTTTTTCACCAAATAATTAAGGCCGAACACCTGTACTTCTTTGGCTTGCTTGTCGATATCGGGATAATAGGATGAGGTGCGAATGGCGATGTTATCGGTTTCGATGCCGTGCACGTCGAGGTATTCCTGCACTGCGATGCCGATCGGTGCCCCACCGCGCCAAACGGCAATCATAAAGGTGGGTTCGAAACCACTATCCAGCACTTGTGCTGCCAAACGGTAAGAATCTTCCAGCAGCCCCTGGGCAGTCAGATAGAGTTTTTCGCTCATAAACAATCTCCGGCATTGCGATTAGCTGACCGCTTGGTCAGTGGTGTATGATAACCGGTTCACAACTTTGATCCCACTGGTAGCGCACATGCAAAAACGCTTTCTGGACGAAGAAACCCTGATTCAGGACTCATTCCGCCTGGCCGTGTCGATTTTCGAGAGCGGTTTTCGCCCGACGTTTATCGTTGGCCTGTGGCGCGGCGGCAGCTCGGTTGGTATTTATGTGCAGGAATGCCTGCAAACCTTGGGCGTGCAAACCGATCATATTTCACTGCGCACGTCTTACCGTGGCTTGCCCGCCTATCAAAGCATGGTGGAACAGCCCGAAGACATTCGAGTGCACGGCACCCAATACCTGGTGGAAAACCTCAATGTCGATGACGGCTTATTGATTGTCGATGACGTGTTTAGCACCGGCTATAACATTCGCGCCGTATTGCAGCGTTTGCAAAGCAAGCTCAAGCGCAATATGCCTGAGCAGGTGCGCATAGCCACGCTATATCAGCGCTCTAGCCACAACCGCACGGACTTAAAGCCAGATTTTTGCTTGCACGATACCAACGACTGGCTGGTGTTCCCCTACGAGCTAAAAGGCCTAAGCCTGGAAGAGATTCGCCAGCACAAACCCTTTATGGCCGATCTGATCAAGCCCGAGCAGTTTCGCGGCGACAGCTGATATCACCACAGCTCGCGCAGGACTGCCGTCTCTTCGCCAGTAAGGTCGGCGGTCGTCTCCGCGGACTGATATCACAATAGCTCCCGCGCTATCGCCGCCGTGCCAGAGGCGGCGGCGATCAATAAAATCAGCGGCCGCAAACTGCCCGCCGGCACTTTGTGCACCAAGCGCCCAGACAGCCAAAACCCCAGCACCACACCCGGCACCGTCAATGCAAACAAGGTGATTTCTAAGCGGTGAATAAAGCCCGACGCTAACAATCCAATAAAGGCCGCCACGCTGCCAAATAAGAAAAAGGCGGACAGATTTGCCCGCACCAGCTCTGCCGGTTGGCGCTGATAAATCAGTGCGATGGGCGGTCCACCGACGGCGGTAATGGTGCCCATAAAGCCAGATAAGCTGCCCGCCACAACACTGTTGGTAGGCGTTAATGCTGGCTGCAAACCGGCCACACTCAACCCCACCGCCAGCAAGATCAAGGGCACCTCTGCATAGTTCTGCACAGCTCTGCGCGAGTGCAGCAGGCTTTCAGAACAAGGCAGCGATGGCAGGAAATGGCCAGCCCTTTTCAACATCGCCAACGACGTTATGTAGGCCTGCCGCCCGCGCCCTGTGGGGAGCGCCAGAGAACTTTGGCTCTGTGTCGCCGATTCTTGCTGTAGCTGGCTAGAGCGGCAAACCGGCTTCGTGATCCAAAGCCCTCTGGCGGTCCAGAGCGGGCACCGAACTATTCAGAGGTGCCCAAGCTGCCAAATACCAAGCCAAACCCGGATGGCGATAACACCGTCATCACCGCCACGGCCAGCAAGGTGCCCAACAGTGCGCCCGACATGGCATGACGCACCGGCGCAAAACTCATATGGGTGCGATTGCGCAGCAGCATCATCACCGTCAGCACCATGGCATTCATGGTTAAAGTGCCCGGTACCAGTAATGGGCTGATTAAAAACAGCAGCGGCGCCGATAAGGTGCCGATGCCATAGCCCGCTACGCCTTGCAGCAAAGCGCCGGCAGCAACTGCTAAGTTGGCGAGCACTAACTGCAGCACACTGAGCGGCACATCGGCCATCCTATTCTCCAACTAAAAAAGGCAGCGGCTAGATGATCTACCCGCTGCCTTTGCCAGTGACGTTAAAACTGTCAAATAGCTTATAGATGCTCGACCCGTATGCGGGTCACCTGACCGACGACGCTGCTCAAGCCTTCAATTGCGATCATGGCTTCATTCATGACCTTTTCCTGAATGCGGTGAGTCAGCAAAATAATCTGCGCCAGCTCTTCACCCGGCGCCGGCTCGCGCTGAATGATGGCCTCAATGCTGATGCCTCGTTCACTGAGCAAGGTCGCCACACTGGCCAAAACACCGGCCTTATCGACGGCCTGGATGCGCAAATAATAAGCCGTTTCGATGTCTTCGATCGGCAACACCTGCTCGTCTTCCACCTTGTTGTAGGCCAAGTGACTGACACGCGCTTCGCTGTCTGCTTCCAGAGAGCGTGCCAGATCAATGATGTCAGCGACCACGGCGGAAGCGGTCGGGCCGGCACCGGCGCCTGCGCCCACATACATGGTGTCGCCCACGGCATTGCCATTGACCATCACGGCATTCAGTACGCCATCGACATTCGCGATCGGCCGTGCAGCAGGCACCATGGTTGGGTGCACGCGCAAATCAATGCCTTGTGGCGTCTGGCAGCTGATACCCAAATGCTTGATGCGATAGCCCAACTCTTCGGCGTACTGCACATCTTCGGTGGTAATGGTGCTGATGCCTTCGGTGTAGCAGCGATCAAACTGCAGCGGAATGCCATAGGCAATGGACGCAAGAATGGTCAGCTTATGCGCGGCATCAATGCCTTCAACATCAAACGTCGGGTCTGCTTCGGCATAACCCAGCTCCTGCGCTTCGGCTAACACATCGGCAAAGTCGCGGCCCTTGTCGCGCATTTCCGTCAAGATGAAGTTACCGGTGCCGTTAATAATGCCCGCCAGCCAGTTGATGCGGTTGGCCGCCAAGCCCTCGCGCAGGGCTTTAACGATGGGAATGCCGCCAGCGATGGCCGCTTCGTACATCACAGATACGCCTTTGGCTTCGGCGGCGGCAAAAATCTCGCTGCCGTGCTCGGCGATCAAGGCTTTATTGGCAGTGACCACGTGCTTGCCGTTTTCAATCGCTGTCAGCACCAATTTTTTGGCCACATCGTAGCCACCAATCAGCTCAACCACGATGTCGATGTCTGGGTTTTGCGCCACGGCGAATACATCGTCGGTGATATTGACGCCGCTGGTGTCATGATCCGGATTAGGATGACGGGTAGCAATTTGCTCAACAATAATTTCGCGACCAGCCCGGCGGGTAATATTTTGTGCGTTTGTGGTGAGCACACCAAATGTGCCGCCACCGACTGTACCAAGACCACAGATACCTACTTTTACCGGTTTCACCGTCGCGTCTCCTCGAGAATTGTTATGGTAATTGCGGCCAAAATGAACAGGCCGACTGGCCGCAATGTACCACAGAAGAGCGCCACATGGGCACCGCGGGCATGGACGCCCCCTAAGCGGGATTTCATCGCCGGCTGGTTGTGATATTTTTTCAGCTCAAAACTCAAAAGGAACAAACTATGACTATTTCGTTGGTACTGACCGTCATCGCCGATGACCAACCCGGCATTGTTGAGCAAGTCGCCGCCGTCGTCAGTGACCACCAAGGCAACTGGCTGGAAAGCCGCATGGCCCACATGGCCGGTAAGTTTGCTGGCATCGTGCGCGTGGGTGTGAGCGAACAAGACAGCGTGGCGCTGATCTCTGCCCTGGCAGAGCTGCGTGAGCGCGGTATTTTGGTCAATGCTGAATCCTCCGATGCCGCAGCTGAGCTGGCCACCGAGCGCACCACTCAAGATTTGCAATTGAGCTTGGTGGGCAATGACCGCCCTGGCATCGTACGTGAAGTATCAACCGCGCTGGCGCGCATTCACGTCAACGTGTTGGAGTTTACCTCCAGCTGTGACAGCGCAGAAATGTCGGCGGTGCCGCTGTTTCGCGCCCAGGCATTGCTACGCATACCCAACGGCATGGAATTAGACGACGTGCAGGCCACGGTTGAAGCATTGTCGGACGATTTAATGGTGGAGTTAGGCTCTCTCTAAGCGCGCTCAAACCAGTATTCATGAAAACCGGTGCCGTCAGCCAGCTGACCTAACTGATGGCGGCGCAGGACAAAGCCAGACAACTGCTGCAATAAGCGAATGGTTGATAGCGGCGGTCTGGCCGCCTCCCCCAATGGGCTACCAAGCAGGCGACACTCGCCATCACTCAACACCTCGACCTTCACCGGCGTTTTCGGTAAGCCGCTGCGATTAAACAGCATTAAATGCAGGCTGCCATGGGCACGCAAAATGCGCATCAGCAACGGCTGCAATTGCTGCAACTGCTGCTCGTTTAAATAGCCGGCCACGTCCCACAGCAAAATCGCATCCAGCTCAGTACCGGCTCGATAATTCAGCATGGCTTCACTAAAGCTGTGCTCGCTGTCGGCTTGTTGCTCTTGCCGCTGTTGTTGATGCCAGGCCAAGGAGGCCAGTACGTCTTCCACATACAAGCGTGCCACACGTTCATGCAAGCCGGTTAACTGCCGCCCATGCTTGCTGCCACAGTCCAGAACTTGTGCCGACTCTGGTAACTCGGCCAGCAGCGTCTGCAACAGAGGTAGCGCTATAAATTGCGCACTGTCGCTGGCCGCCACAGGCATCGTTGGCGCACTGGCCACATGGCGCAATTGTTTATCTGCGGCGCGGGCGTCGTATTCGAGCACGTATTCAGCCAAGGCTTGCTCACCAGAGGGCAGCGCCGACTCCACTAAGGTAAAGGGGTGCAAGCTGCGCTGCAGCGTCACTGTGGTGTGGCGCCAAGCGCTGATTTCTGGGCCGCTACTTGGCTGACAATCAAAATGAAAATCCTGCGCCAAGCGCCATTGCAAGGGTCGAGTGGGCAGCGCTCGACCGCCCGGCTGAATTAAATGCAGCCGCGTACCGGCATGAAAATGCGGCGCCAGGCGCTGAAATAAGTGTGTGATGGCATCCGGGCTTAAAAAACTGAGCAAATCCCAGCACAGCACCAAATCAAACTGTACCTGCGCCGGTTTATCGAGCAAATGCTCATCGATCGCACTGAGCATATCGTCGTCGCCGAGCTGATCCAGCAACTCGGGAATGTCCTCGATGCTGCACGAGCATTGGCGTTGCAAAAACACCTGAGTAGTGCCTGTGGTGGAAGCGCCTAAATCTAAAATGCGCCCACCGGGGCCAATGTGATGATGTGCCAGAGCCTGAAGCTCTGGCGAGAAGTGGTGCATAAAATGCTGCTAGTTTTTGCCGGGAGGAACCTTGCCGGCATGGGCTGGGTCGGGTGCTTTATCGGCTGGTTTTTCGGGTGTTTTTTCAACCGGCTTATCGTTTTTCGGTTTATTGTCGGCTTTATGCTCGGTCGCTGGTAAATGGGGGTGCACTAATTTGTCTTGAAAGGCGTTGCGCCGCTCTTTTAGTTCCTCATTGGTATCGACCATATCCATCGAACCGCGGAATTTACCACCGTCGTCGAGCTGAATGCGCGGCGCAATTAAATTGCCTTTCACCACGGCGGTGCTGCAAATATTGATCAGTTCTTCGGCCAGCACATCCCCGGTGAGGGTGCCGTCAATCACAATGTTTTGCGCATGCACGTTGGCGCTGACTTTGCCCTCGCGGCCAATGGATAAGTGCTGGCCACTCATGCGAATGGTACCTTCCACCGAGCCTTCGATATGCAGATCTTCACTGCCTACCAGTTCGCCGCGAATACTGATTTTTTTGCCTACCACAGATACATCGGCCGGGCGAGCAGTGGGTTCACTGCTGCTGGCGTCATTATTCGGCACTGACGTTGGATTGGCACTGCCGGATAAACCGGTGTTGTAGTTGGTCACCCCCGAGGTGTAGCTTTTGCTATCGCCATCGCTGGCGCCCTTCGGGTCGAGTGGATTGGCCATGTTTCCCCCTGTACGTATCCTTCGTGATTGGCTCGATCATTGAACTCAATCAGTATAGGCAGCTGGGGGCAATGCTGCGTGGTTTTCTCTGCGCCTGTGATTTATATCACTGCGCTAGCAACTGCGTTAAAAACGCATGGTAATTTTGCGCCTTGGCTGTCGGGCGCTCGGCCACCATCATAGTCACACGGCGCTGATCGGCCTCCAGCATCAGTAAATCATCTTCCAGCTGCGGCAAATGCTGGTGCAACTTAGCCAGCAATGCCTCGCGCTCAGGGCCTTGGGGTTCGGTATCCCACCACAGTCCTTCCGGCAGGCCGTCATTGTCCCAGGCACGCTGGCCCACCACGCGATAGCGCAGTTCACCAGCTTTCGGGTTGCCCGGTGCCAATACCGTATAGGACGTGGCCATCACGTTATCGCGCACGCCGTTTTTTTCTGCTTGAGGCTTAAAGGTGTACTGCCGCACTTGCAGCCCCAGCTTGATGGCATCCATGCGCAGCTCGGCCAGGCGTCGGTCGCGAGCGCTGGGACGCAGCCAAAAAATGGAGCCGATGACGGCCATAATCACCAGCGGTATCAACCAAACGGTCATGATGCCATTTCCTCCAGCTCCAGCCAGCGCTCTTCAAGCTGATTGAGCTGCTCTTCGGCGGCGGTTAACAGCGCCAACTGCTGCTGCACATAGTCATTGCTTTGATTATAAAAGTCGGCACTGGAGGTCAGTGCCAGCAGCTCGTCACGTTTTTCTTCCGCTGCCGCGATTTGATCTGGTAGGGCATCCAGTTCGCGCTGCAATTTATACGACAGTTTTTTGCCCTTATTCGCTGCTTCCGGTTTCGCTTCGGCTGCTTTAGCCGCCGGTTTGGCGGCTTTATCCTGTGCTCTGGTCTGAGCCTGGGCCTGCTGACGTTGCTCGCGGGTGCGCTCAAACCAATCGCTGTAACCGCCGACATGCTCATCAATATGACCGCCTGGGCTGAACACCCACAACTGCGTCACCACATTATCGATGAAGGCCCGGTCGTGGCTGACCAGCAACAAGGTGCCATCGTATTCGGCCAGCTTTTCTTCCAATAGCTCCAGCGTTTCTACATCCAGGTCGTTGGTCGGTTCGTCCATCACCAACAGATTGCAGGGCTTTAAAAACAACTTGGCCAACAACACCCGGTTGCGCTCACCGCCAGACAAGGCCCGCACGGGCGTGCGCGCGCGCTCGCCAGAGAATAAGAAGTCACCCAAATAACCAATAATATGGCGGCTGTTGCCGTTCACGATGACGTGATCTTTGCCATCGGCCACGTTATCGGCAATGGATTTGTCTTCGTCCAACTGATGACGGGCCTGATCAAAATACGCGACCTCTAAACGAGTGCCGGTTTTTAAACGGCCCGTTTGCGGCTGCAAATTGCCCAACAGCAACTTAAGCAAGGTACTTTTGCCAACGCCGTTGGGGCCGACCAAGCCAATGCGGTCACCGCGCAATACCGTGGTGGTGAAGCCGGCCACTTGCGGTTGCTCATCGGCCCAGGCAAAGCGCACGTCATCCAGTTCAAACACCAACTTGCCAGAGCTGTCGCCGCTGTTAAGGCTAAGGTTGGCACTGCCCTGCACTTCGCGTCGCGCTTTGCGCTCACTGCGCATGGCTTTTAGCCGCTCAACCCGTCCTTCGTTGCGCGTACGGCGGGCTTTAATGCCCTGGCGAATCCATTTTTCTTCTTCCGCTAGGCGCTTATCAAACAACGCGTTTTGCGTGGCCTCGTCTTCCAGGCGTTTTTCGCGATAGTCCAAAAAGCTCTGGTAGTCGCCATCCCAGCTGTAAATGTGGCCGCGGTCGAGATCCAGAATGCGCGTCGCCAAGTGCTGCACAAAGGCACGGTCGTGGCTGATAAAGACCAAGGTGCCGTTAAACTGCTTGAGCTGTTCTTCCAGCCATTCAATGGTCGCCACATCCATATGGTTGGTCGGCTCGTCGAGAATCAGCAGCTCCGGCTCCACCACCAACGCCCGCGCCAGCATCACGCGACGCTGCCAACCACCGGAAAGCCGATCAAACGGCGTTTCCGCCGGCAGGTTTAAGCGGTCAATAATGGCTTCGACTTTTTGCTGCCAGCTCCAGCCATCAGCGGCTTCGATGCGGCTTTGTAAGCGCTCCAACTTTTTTAAATCGGCGTCACTGCCGCGCGCGGTTTCGTCGTGGTATTGGGCAATGATCTCGCCCACTTCCCCCAAGCCCTGGGCCACCACATCGTAAACCGGCGCCGAGTGCGCTTGCGGCAGCTCCTGTTGCAGGGTGGCAATGCGCAGCATATCGCGACGCTGCACCACGCCATCGTCGGCCACCACATCGCCTTGCAGCATTTTCAGCAAGGTCGATTTACCGGCGCCATTGCGCCCTACCACACACACCCGCTCACCGGCGTGAATTTCTACATTAACGCGATCAAGCAGTACGTGGTCACCGAAGGCCAGTTCCACATCTTTTAGCTGCAGCAACACCATGACTTTTGACATCTGTTCCCGTGTATTTAAGCGCGGCAGTATACGTGACCGCAGCGCCGCGAGCGAATGGCGGTGCAAACATTGGAAAACGCAACAGTCTGTTGTTTACTGAAGCGCCGACGAGGGCTCCGCTATGATACGCCCTGACATTTCTCGCCGTTAAACGGATGCACACCATGACAATAAAACTAAACAAAGGTCATCTCGCCGCCTTAGCGCTGCTAACGGCCATGATCCTGTGGATGCTGGCCGGGGCCCTCAAGCCTGAAAAAGAGTTCCACAACCCAAGGCCACTGTTGATGGAGCAAGGCCTGACGCGGGTGCAGGTCGAGCGCATGCAGGGTGAAATGATGCAGCGCAACATCACGGTTTCAGCCCATACCGCAGCCAACCGCAGTGTGACGGTGCGCTCAGAGCTGCGCGCCAAAGTCATCGCCATTCACAAACGCAAAGGCGAGCCGGTAAAGGCGGGAGATTTAATTCTAGAGCTGGATGCCCGCGACTGGCCGGCGCGAGTTAAGCAAGCCGAAGCAGCATTAAAGCAGCGCCGCCTAGAAGCCCAAAGTGCGCGCCAACTGCGTGAGCAAGGCCTGACCAACGCCGCCGAGCTGGCCCGCACCCAAACCTTGCTGGCCAACGCCGAGGCCGAACTCACCAATGCCCGCCTGCAGCTGCAAGCCAGCCAGATTCGTGCGCCTTTTGATGGCATCGTCGACCAGCGCCAAGTCGAGGTGGGCGATTTTGTGCAAGACGGCGCACCGCTCGTCACGGTGCTCGATTTTTCACCTTATCTGGTAAAAGGCCAGGTGGCAGAAGTGGAAGCGGGCTACGTCAATATTGGTGATGCCGCCTTTGCCGAACTGGTCAATGGCGACCGGGTAGAAGGGACGATTCGCTTTATTGCCGCCGAGGCCGACCCGCAAACACGCACCTTTGCCGTAGAAATGGAAGTCGATAACCCGTCCGGCAATATGACCAGCGGCCTGACCGCCAAACTGCATATCCCACAGCCGGAAACCCACGCCTATTTTGTCTCGCCCGCCTTGCTGATTCTTAGCGACGACGGTCGCCTGGGGTTAAAAGGCATTAACACGCAGCACCAGGTGATCTTTCAGCCGATTCAGCTGCTAAAGGCCAGCAACAACGGTATTTGGGTGTATGGCCTGGGCGAGCAGGCGGACATCATTACCGTCGGTCAGGGCTTTGTTGATTACGGCGAGCAAGTTGAACCGGTTTTTTTTCAGTCAACAGACACCCAGCTGGGCAAGCAAAATGAAGCCGGCACCAACGACACAGCGCTGAGTGCGGGGTAAACCATGTACAGCTTAATTGATGCATCTCTGCAGCGCAGCCGCACGGTACTGATGCTGTTCAGCCTGGTCATGCTGGTGGGCATTGTCACGCTGGTGACCATTCCCAAAGAAAGCAACCCAGATATTACCGTCCCTATTGTCTATGTCTCTGTGACCCATGATGGCATTTCGCCGGAAGACGCCGATGCGCTGATTTATAAGCCGTTAGAAAAAGAACTGCGCGGCCTCGATGGTCTGAAAGAAATGATTTCTACCGCCACGCGCGGCCACCTTTCTATTCAGTTGGAGTTTTTAACCGACGTCGACATCGACCAAGCGCTGTTGGATGTGCGCCAAAAAGTCGATGACGCCAAAGGCGAGCTCCCCTTAGAGAGCAAAGAGCCGCGGGTGATGGAAATTAACGTCGCCCTTTTCCCGGTGATGGTTGTCACCCTGGCCGGCGACATCAGCGAGCGCGTGCTGTATGCCGTGGCGGATGATCTGCAAGAGCGCCTAGAGGCCCTGCCCGGGGTGTTAGAAGCCACCATCCGCGGTAAGCGCGAAGAAATCGCCGAAATCATTGTCGACCCGGCACGCATGGATAATTACGGTCTGTCGCTCAATGAACTGGGGCAATTGTTAAGTGGCAATACCCAGCTGGTGGCCAGTGAAGACCTAGACACCGGCGCCGGTCGCTTTGGCATCAAGGTGCCGGGGCGCGTGGAAAGTATTTCTGACATTCTCGATTTGCCGGTTAAAGCCAGTGGCGATGAAGTGGTGCTGTTTCGCGACATCGCCGTTGGCCGCCTGGCGTACAAAGACCGTAAAAATGCCGCCCGCGTTAATGGCCGCCAAGCGGTGACGCTGGAGATTAAAAAGCGCATCGGCAGCAACATCATCGACACCATTGAACAGTCCAAAGCCACCATCAACGAGCTGAAGCCCCATTGGCCGCAGGGCATTGAGGTCGGCATCACCCAGGATGAATCGCGCTACATTCGCGAAATGCTCAACGATTTGTTCAACAACGTCTTGGTGGCCACCTTATTGGTGATGATTCTGGTGCTGGGCAGCCTCGGTATTCGCAGCTCATTTATGGTCGGCATGGCCATTCCCGGTGCGTTTTTGATGGCCATCATTGTGCTCAACCTGATGGGCTACACCCTGAATATGGTGGTGCTGTTCTCACTGATTTTGTCCGTTGGCATGCTGGTGGATGGCGCCATTGTGGTGACCGAATACGCCGACCGCCGCCTGGCCGAAGGCGCTACCTCACGCCAAGCCTACGCCGAGGGCGCCAAGCGCATGGCCTGGCCCATTATTGCCTCCACCGCCACTACCCTGGCGGTGTTTTTCCCGCTGCTGTTTTGGCCCGGCGTTACCGGCGAATTTATGGGCTTTTTGCCGTTAACCTTGCTGTTTACCTTAAGCGCCTCACTGATTATGGCGCTGATCGTGGTGCCCACCGTGGGCGCGCTGATCGGTGGCACCTCGCACCATAAGGTCGAGGCGCTAAAAGCCATAGAAGCCGCCGAGCAAGGCCGTTTTGACGACATCAAAGGCTTTACCGGCGGTTATATTCGCCTGTTGCGTAAAGCCTTGCAGCGCCCTTTATTGGTCTTGGGCATGGCCATTGCCGCACTGTTTGGCTCCTTTGCCATTTATGGTCAGCTGGGCCATGGGGTGGAGTTCTTCCCCGACGTGGATGCTGACATCGGCCTGGTGGACATTCGCGCCCGTGGCAATTTATCCCTGCAAGAACGCGAAGCGCTGGTGCACAAAGTAGAAGCGCGCATCTACGACATGGCAGAAATTGAATCCATTTACACCGCCTCTTTTGTCAGCCCGCCCAACGACGCCGCCAAGGATGTCATTGGTCGCATTCAAATCGAGCTGGTGAACTGGGAGCACAGACGCCCAGCCAATACCATTTTGGCGGACATCGAAGCCCGCACCGCCGACTTGCCCGGCTTGATTATTGAAACCCAGAAAAAAGAAGGCGGGCCGCCCTCCGGCACGGACATTCAATTGCAGCTCACCGGCAGCGATGCCGTTGCTGTCTCCACCATGCTGGATAAAGTGCGGGTTTTGTTTGAGCAAGACCCCGAGCTTAAAGATGTACGCGATGACCGTCCGCTGGACGGTGTTGAGTGGCAATTCAACATCAACCGCGAGCAAGCCACCCGCTACGGCACTGACATTGCAAGCACCGGCTCGCTGATCCGCATGATTACCGGCGGCCAGCAAGTGGGCGAGTTCCAGCCGGATTACAGCGACGACGAGGTCGAAATTCTGTTGCGCTACCCAGCGGCGTCGCGCTCCATCGACCAGTTTGAGCACATCAACATCTCCACCCCCATGGGGCTGGTGCCACTGAGCAACTTTATGCAGCGCCAGGCGGTGCCTCGCTCCGGTGACCTGGTGCGCATTGATGGCGACCGCCGCTATCGGCTGACGGCCAATGTCAAAGAAGGCGTCAACGCCAACCAAAAGACCCTGCAATTGGCCGAGCAGCTAAAGCAGTTTGACTGGCGCGAGGCAGGTGTCACACCGCGCTTCCGCGGTGATGCCGAGCAAATGGAAGAAACAGGCTCCTTCCTGGCCTCGGCCTTTGGTGTGGCGCTGTTTGTGATGGCCACCATTTTGGTCACCCAGTTCAACAGCTTTTATCAGGCCAGCCTGATTATGAGCGCCATTGTGCTGTCCATTGTTGGCGTATTGATGGGGTTGCTAATCCGCGGCGAACCGTTTGGCATCGTCATGAGCGGCGTCGGTGTGATTGCGCTGGCCGGCATTGTGGTCAACAACAACATCGTCTTGATCGACACCTATAAGCGCCTGGTAGAAGGCGGCCTTGATCCGATGGAAGCGGCACTGCGCACCGGTGCCCAGCGTATGCGGCCGGTATTGCTGACCGCCATTACCACCATCTTAGGGCTGATGCCGATGGTGATGCAGTGGAACATCGACTTGCTGAACCAGCACTTTACCGTGGGCGCTCCCAGCTCACAGTGGTGGACACAGCTGTCCACCGCCATTGCCGGTGGCTTGGCCTTTGCCACCGTACTGACCTTGATCCTGACGCCTTGCCTGCTGGTGCTGGGCGATCGTAAAAAGTCACGACAGTTAAAAATGGCCGCTGCATGATATTTGAGCGGAACTGGTTAGCTCGTAGCCAGTTCCGCCCGAAATCTGCAAGTAACTGAATTAATTTAAAATTTTTTTAGAAATTCGTTTGACATGAGCGCTGCTGTGAGTAGAATGCCCACCTGCTTTCGGAGAGGGTGGTTAGCTCAGCTGGGAGAGCATCTGCCTTACAAGGCAGAGGGTCGGCGGTTCGATCCCGTCACCACCCACCACCGAAGCAGAAAATTTGGAATTGGACTGGTAGTTCAGTTGGTTAGAATACCGGCCTGTCACGCCGGGGGTCGCGGGTTCGAGTCCCGTCCAGTCCGCCATTACGATCTTGTGCTGATTTTATTAGCCTTGGTCGCGGTCCGAAATGTCGGCCCAGTCGGGTCACGTTCAGCCCGAAATTCCAAAACCGTTTGTCGACTTGGTAACGCATCGCTTACTGAATCGAAAATCGGGTGGTTAGCTCAGCTGGGAGAGCATCTGCCTTACAAGCAGAGGGTCGGCGGTTCGATCCCGTCACCACCCACCAAAACTTGTTGATGTTTTGTGTGACAGCAACTCATCAAGACAATGTGGACTGGTAGTTCAGTTGGTTAGAATACCGGCCTGTCACGCCGGGGGTCGCGGGTTCGAGTCCCGTCCAGTCCGCCATTTTTGATCTTGCGCTGATGTTATTAGCCTTGATCGCGGTCCGAAATGTCGGCCCAGTCGGGTTACATTAAGAGCCGCAAAATTAGATCTTGTACTGATGTCATCGGTCTGGATTTAAGCAAGACACCGTTTATCGACTCGATAAACGCATGCGATACAACTTGTAGTGCATCGTTTAGTGAATCGAAAATGGGTGGTTAGCTCAGCTGGGAGAGCATCTGCCTTACAAGCAGAGGGTCGGCGGTTCGATCCCGTCACCACCCACCAAAACTTTGATGTTTTCTAGCAAAGCATCACACAATGCGGACTGGTAGTTCAGTTGGTTAGAATACCGGCCTGTCACGCCGGGGGTCGCGGGTTCGAGTCCCGTCCAGTCCGCCATCTTTTCTTAAAGATTTAGACCTCTACTCTTTTTTAGATCTTCCTGTAGATAAGCGCTGATTGCATTAGCCTTGGTCGCGGTCCGAAATGTCGGCCGATGTCTTTTTACGACCCCCTTCGCTACAACCACTATCTATTCCTAGAAGCATTTTTCACCTCCTAACCCTATGCCCTCCTTGAGGTTATCCTTCACGCCGGGCGGACGAACGACTGAAAGCGTACATCGAGGCAGTTTCTGCCAGGCAAAAAGCAAACAAAAAAGCGCGGCTTACTTGCAGTAAGTGAGCAATTTTTGGCGCTCTTCAACGCAGCAGAAACAACGCAGATAGCTTTCAGCCTGCTTTGCGCTAAACAGGCCGTATTTCCCTCGTTGCCAATGCTGTGGTCGCCGCAACGCCAACAGCCTGCATCCCGGCAGAATATTGGCTGATGCTGCCATCCAGGCAGCCCCTGCGGGCACAGCCATTGCCAACTCAGGCGGCCTACTAAGGCGCGGATAACCAAGACGCGAGAGCGAGCAATCAGCTAAGACATGACTGGAGACTCAATGTAAAGGAATACTGTCTATGCAACCAGTATATTTCTTGGAGCAACAAAAAGCTGGCACGTTTTTCCGGTCGGCTTGCCTGTATTTTTCCAGAGTGGTAGCTTAAACGTTCGAAAAATGAGTGAGTTAGCTCATGAGTGCCTGAACTTTGAGGCGTGGATAGTAGGCAAACACGTTTTTCCAGCAGGAAATGTGGAAGAAAGGTAGACATCCAGCTGTAAATCAATGGCTTGGCATAGATATCTCGAATGGTTCTAGCTGGAAAAACAGGCAAGCACACTATTAAAACTGTTACACCCTATTAAGAATTAGCTATGAATAAGTCTGATAAGAAGCGACTAAGAAGAGAGCTGGAGGAAAAAACTGCTGTTGAATCAGCTCTCAATCGTGCTAGAAATGTTGGAGAAGATATTTCTATTCGAGGCATTGGCATATTAAAACTTAAGCTAATTGTCCAGCCTTCATTTGAGTTAGGCGAATCATGGGACTTTCGTGAAATTGACGATAAACTCAATGTGTATTTCACTCAAATAGATAGTCAAAAAGGCCTCTATCTTCCAGGTTATAAGATCGTTCAAGAAGGGCAAGGAATAGCAGCTGATATATTTGCTTTCCTAAAGAATCAACCTTTACCCTTAGTCTGTGTCACAGATAACACAGCATATTGTGACGGAACATCGTACAGTGTAAGTATTGAAAATGGGTTTGGAAGCATAGTTCGTATTTCGTGGGGTGAAAATACTCCTAAAGAATGGGGGCCTTTCGCTAAACTAATTGCAGACAGCATCGCCTCATTGAGGGCATGCAGTCTTAAAGAGTTCGAGGTGTAACAAAGCTATGCATTTGACGCCAAAAAGCTTCGTTCGTTTCACTCACAACACTTTTTGTCGCAAATGATAGCGATGTTAGCTGCACGGGAGGCAACTTGGAGAAAAAGGGATTCCACATAGCGCATGAAGCATCCTTAGTCGTTTCAGATGAATATACCGGATTACATGGTCGTGACGAGTACAATGCTGCTGTTGCTCACGTTTGCGATTTAATACGCGCATCATATTCCTTATTTATGAACGGTAGCTTCGCGCCTTCTCTCTTTTTATCCATCACGATATTTGAAGAAATCGCTAAGATAAAAGCAGGTCACATGCGTGCGTGGGGAGATGAGCGAGAAAAAGTAAAGCGTGGTAAAGATCCTCTTTTCCATCATGCCAAAAAGCACAAAATCTCAGTTGATCCTATTTACTTAATTGGTGATCGCATTGCAAACAGCATAGGTGCTGAAAGAGCAAAAGAGATATTTGAGGGTTATGAATCTGGTAAGTATTCATCGCTCAGAGAAGAGTCACTGTATTTCGCACGCACAAATAAAGGGTTGCACATTCCTGCAAAGAGTATAGATCTGCGTTTGGCTGCGGAACATTTGCTGATCGCAATTGAAATTTATAGCGATGAGTTTTGGGGTATGACTGCAGAAGCGTCTGAAATATGTGATACAACTGATGAATTATATTCGGAAGTCGAGGCTGCATTTAAAGGCAGCTAACAAGCAACTGCAGCGGATCATGATCTTGCCCCGATAAAACGGACACCAAAGTCAAACTGATGAGGTGTCCAATGCCAAAATATACTCAGCCAAGAAAGACCTGGCAGTATTCAAATGAATTTAAAGTAAAAGCCGTTCAGCTAAGTCTGATTGAAGGGATTCAGGTCCAGGAAGTTGCCAATACACTCGACATCCATCCGTTTATGCTGTCACGATGGCGAAAAGAATACCGTGAAGGCAAGATCGTGGCAGATAAACGCAAGAAGTTAACCGAAGCTACCCGCAAGCAAGAGAAGGAAATCTCAAAGGTTAAAAAGCTTGAGGCAGAGAATAAGAAACTGAAGCAGGAGCTTGATCTGCTAAAAAAGTGGCAACGGTTTCTTGCGGAGGAACATCAGCAAGATATCGATTCATCGAGAAGTTCGGACCAAGGCTAGGTATCAAGCGCACCTGTGAATGGCTCAGAGTATCTCGTAGTGGTTATTACTCCTGGCGTGATCGAGAACCCTCTGAACGCAAGCGGTCAGACATGAAGTTAAAGGTTCTCATACGGAATATCTCGGAGGAGAATGAAGGTCGATACGGAAGCCCAAGGGTCTGGAAGACCCTGTTAAAGCAGGGCTATCAGGTCAGTAGGAAGCGTGTGGCGCGACTGATGCAGGAGATGGGATTGATCGCTCGGGTAACTCAGGTAACGTATCGAGCGCCAGGACTTAGACGCTTTTTGGCATCAGGAGAGAATCTGCGCCCTGATGGCGCAGTTCCAGATAAGAAGAATCAGGTCTGGGTGGCTGATGTGACCTACTTGAAAGTGAAAAAACAGTGGCATTACCTGTCGGTTATCATGGATCTCTATTCACGCCGAGTGGTTGGCTGGAGCCTTGATAGCAAAAGAACGACCGGAGTGACTCGCAGAACATTAATGAATGCGATACGCAAACGCGGTGCAACCGAAGGTCTTATGCTGCACACAGATCGTGGCGTCGAATATCGAGGATCGGAGTACCAGAGAGAGCTTCGAAAGTTGGGAATCGTGCATAGTCTGAGCAGGCCGGGAAAATGTACAGACAACGCACATATGGAATCATTTTTTCATTCAATGAAAGCTGAGTTGATTCGCAATACGACGTTCGATTCAGCTGAGGATTTGAAGTATGCTTTGGCAAGATACATCAACAATTACTACAACCGGAAACGGCTGCATTCAGGAATCGGTTACTGTTCACCGATGGAATACGAGCGAATGGCAGCATGAAAATTAACGTGTCCGTTTTATCGGGGCAAGATCAGAGTTAGAAAAATATATATATCGGACACATTGGAATATTTGGATATCAAAGAAATTGGCAATATATTTCCTAATGTAAGAGAGTTGTGGTGTTACACGTGCTCTGGTATTGAATTAAGCAAGTTTCAGAGCATATTCCCAGAATTGGATATATTAGGGCTGGCAATAAACTATGGTGATGTTAGAAGAAAACAGTTTATGGTTTTGCCTGAGCGAGAGAGACCCAGCTTTAAGTTTGACCTTGGAAAGCTTGAATATAATGATATTTCGAAGATTGTAGTAGGTAATCAATATAATTTTTCTTGTCAGGACTTAGGTTCTTGGTATAGAAAAATCAAACTTACCTATGATCTAGCAGATGGCTACTATTGGGGTGATCTCGATCACACAGATATTGATAGAAAGTTGGGTGGTAAATACTTTTACTGCTTTGGTGCATATTGGCAGAATTCGATTAATAAGCATATTGTTCGGGCTGAGGAGTATTACACGCAAAATAATCTTGAAATTTCTAAGAAAAAATATTTGGATGCACTCTTGCTCAATCCGTGGAGTTTAAAAGCGTTGAGCGGGTTATCACTGGTGAATTATAAACTTAGTGAAGCATGTGAAGGGTATTTGGTTGCTAGATCAGCAGAAAAACAGACTAATGGCTCTAAAGCTCTAATTTCTTCTCTGCATTTCAATGCCTATCTCAACCTGCGCAAACTTGGTCAAATCGAAAAGGCGAAAGAGTCGTTAACAAAATCTATTGAATTTAGGACGACAGAAGCGAAGTATAGGCTTTTATCCGAACTGAACTATCTACCACCTATTCAGAAAGTTACATGCGACAATAGCTCTATGGTTGAAAGAATCAGAGATAATCTAACTAGAAATGTGAGTTTTGATATATAAACATAACAAGGCAACAACAAACCGGACACCCATCCCAACTCCTAAGGCGAGTCGCTACCCCCTCGGTCTAGCGCCCAGGTTTTCCGCGCCTTCGCAGGCCACCGGAGTGGGTATCCTGCTAGTCCCAAAATTGTCTGCCCCTACACGGGGCTTTAGCTATAGAGTGGTAGAATCATGTATTGGGCGTATATCGGGCTTCACATAGTGCCGTTGTTAATTGCAGCCGCTGCTTTTCGTTCTCGCAAGAGCCTTTCGACTCGAACAACCATCTGCATATGGTTTTTTGTTGTTACATACTCATTTTTTATGTATGGCGCTCTCGCAATGGATATGTATCTGGATTACGGGCTTCAAAAATTTGATCTCAATGGCGACGGGATTTTTTCTGGAAAAGAAATCACCCCAGAACTAAAGCTGGCAATGAAGAGAGCATCCTCAGATACAGGAAGAACCTTTGCTCCATTCACAGGACTAATAATATCGACAATTTTATCGGCAACACTATTTTTGACGATGAAAATCGGAGCTTTAGCCTATTCATGCCTACTAGCAAACTCAAGAAAAAACACAACACAGGACGGTACCTCTTAGCACAGCGTCAAAACCAACAAGCCTGCCCCACCCCAGTCCCTAAGGCAAGTCGCTAAACCCTAGGTCTCGCACCCAGGTCTTCTGCGTCTTAGCAGGCCGCAATTGATCGTCCGGCGTGAAGGATAACCTCAAGGAGGCCATAGGGTTTGGCGTTAAAAACCACTTCGGTTGGAATAATCAAGACACCCCATCTGAGCTATCAGTCGCAAACACCGCAAGGCGCGCAGCTTTAACCGAAAACCCCGTGCGTGGCCGGGCGAATCACTGCAACTTCGCAGCAGAAGTACTTTACGGCCGCTCATCTTTGGGCGAATCCATCACCACCATGGTGGTGATGGATTGCACCACCGCACATTCGCCCAGCACGTCGGCGTGAAAACGCTTGTAGGCCACCAGGTCTTTGGCTTCCACACGCAGCAAGTATTCGTTCATACCAGTGATGTTGTGGCACTCGACTACTTCTTTGGCAAACTGCACATGCTGTTCAAAACTGAGCTGCGACTGCTTGGTATGGCTGTTTAAGCCAATGGCCACATAGGCAATAAAGCCTACGTCTAGCTGGCTTTTATCCAGCACCGCGCGATAGCCCTTGATGATCTTCTTGTGCTCTAAGTCTTGCACCCGACGCAAGGTAGCCGATGGTGATAGCCCGACACGCTCGGCCAGTTCCACATTAGAGATACGCCCATCAATCTGAAGCTCTTGCAATATTATTTCGCTAAATTTATCCATAACGACTTTTTGTTGTGATATCTGATCAAATTTTGCCCATATAAACACAAAATTGTGCCCGATTACGATTAATATTTCTGCATCCACTACCTATCGAGAAAACCCCTATGGATTTCACTGTATTCGGGTCGCTTCTGGCATTTGCCTTTGTTTCCACCTTTTCACCAGGCCCTAACAACATCATGCTGATGACATCCGGCGCCAATGTCGGCTTTCTCCGCACTGTGCCGCACATGCTGGGCATTACCTTTGGCTTTAGCATCATGGTGTTACTGGTTGGCATGGGCTTAACCGAGCTGTTTCAACGCTACCCCATCATTCAGCAAGGTCTGCAAATTCTCTGCACAATGTATTTGGTGTATCTGGCAATGAAAATCGCCCTTAGTCGTCCATCGCAAGACAGTCACGAATACCAGCCGATGTCATTTATGGCGGCGGCGCTGTTTCAGTGGTTAAATCCAAAAGCGTGGTCAATGGCGTTAACTGCCGTCAGTGTGTTTAACCCGGATGCCAGCTGGCTACAGCTGGGCTTAATTGCTCTGGTGTTTGCTTTGGTCAATGTTCCTTCAGTCAGCGTTTGGACCGCCGCAGGCAAACAACTCAGCGAATGGATCCATCACCCGAGTTATGTGCGCTGGTTTAATGGCGCCATGGGAGTGCTATTGCTGCTGTCTGTATTACCCATGCTCTGAACGAAAGCATTGTCCCAAAAAGAAGAAAGGACTTGCCGCTGTTATCGCTACCTAACTCGCCAACACTGGCAGTTGATTGCTATCATCCCCGCCCCAGCGAGTTTCTTACTGGGGTAACAAGCTTTGATCGCATCCGGTGACTGTCAGCGAAAGGCTGGAGTCCATCTGAGGCAGAGCGTAGGGCTTAAGGCGGAAGCCATATTCAGACCACCCTCACCATCGAAAATCAGGAGACATGGTAGGTGTTAGAAATCAGAGAACCTAATCATAACGATTACGGCTGGATTACCATTGCCTTTAGCAAAGACTTCACCCGAGAAGTTTCCTACTGTCGTGATTCTGTTTTGGATTTGATTAATGCTCTTGACTCATTAAAAAGTGATAGCAACTTAGAGTACATCCTACTGTTTAGAGAGCCGGCTATTGAGGTTGTTGAGCTCTCAGTTTCTGGAACCGAGGCTCATATCAAAATATATGACCTAGGCTTTGAAAGCTCGGTGCCAGTCAACATTACACCTCTAAGCCTACTAGGATCTCACGTTCAAGGTTTGACTCCTAAGTTCGAGGCTGTATGCAACTTGGCTAGTTTGCGCTTATCTGTTTTACAGTCTCTCAGCTTAATTGACCCCACCTACTACGAAGAAGCATGGGGCCCTCCTTTCCCATCCAATGAGCTTCACCAACTCAGCAAATAAAAGAGAAGATTACCACCCCAGAAGAGGTGGCTAGTCGTAATGTGAAACCATTCGGTAGTGCATAATAAACTATCGATTCCCTGCTACATCACGACTTTCAGCTAGCACTGAAGAGATTAATTCCCACGAACAAAAACGGGATTGTTCCGTGCGATATCCCCTGGTTCTGATAGCATCGAGCCACAATCACAATAAGGCTCCTATTATGCGCCCGATGTTCGAACAAATAGACACTTGCCACACCCCGATTGGCCAGATCACGTTGCGACGCCGGCGCATTCCCGCTCTGACAGACGACTACATTTATGAAGTCAAACTCGGTGACGAGTTTTTGATGTCGAGCCTGTTTGTCAAAGCAGAAGAAGCCTTGGCCGAGCTGGGGCTGGCTGCATTAGAGGGGCAAAATGCTGATGTCGTTGTCGGTGGTCTTGGTCTGGGCTATACCGCAGCCGCCGCCCTCAAGCATGAAAACGTGCAAGAACTGCTGGTGGTGGAATTATTAGAACCCGTAATTGAGTGGCACCAAAATGAGGATGTTCCGCTAGGCGCGGTACTCAATGCCGATGCACGCAGCCGCTATGTGCAAGGTAGCTTTTTTGATTTAGCCAAAGGTGAGCCAGCAGGCTTTGATCCGCAGCAGCCTGGCCGGGTTTTCGATGCTATTTTACTTGATATCGACCACTCCCCCAGCACCCTACTCAACGCCAGCAATGCCTCTTTTTATCAGCCTGATACGCTCAGCGCCATGGCGAAGCAACTGCGCCAGCAGGGAGTGTTTGCTTTGTGGTCTAACGAGCCACCAGCGGAAGACTTTATCACCACGCTGGCGTCAGTGTTTACACAGGTAAAGACGCATATCATTCGTTTTTATAATCCTTTCCAAAATAATGAGGCCACAGCAACCGTGTATGTCGCAGTGAAGTAGGGTCTTAGGGCATCTCTGAATAATTCGGTGCCCGCTCTGGACCACCAGAGGGCTCCAGATCACGAAGCCGGTTTGCCGCTCTAGCCTGCTACAGCAAAAGTCGGCGACACAGAGCTGGCGTTCTCTGGCGATCCCCGCAGGGCGCGGGCGGCAGGCGTCCATAACGTCGTTGGTGATGTTGAAAAGGGCTGGCCATTTCCTGCCATCACCGCCTTGTTCTGAAAGCCTGCTGCACTCGCGCAGAGCTGTGCAGAATTATTCAGAGGTGCCCTTAGTGAACTCAATAAAAAACCCGCCGTAGCGGGTTTTTTATTGGCTCGTTGGTGTGATTATTTCCAAGTCGCCTTCAGTGACATATCTGAGCGATAGCCGGTACTGATCGTTACCGTCCAATCACCCGCCGATGGGTTGCTAACTGAGCAGCTACCTGTGCCACCGAAGATGCTATCCGAGCAACCTTCGCCCTGGGTATTGGAGACCGTAAGGCTTCCATCACCCGATGCACCAATGGTCACTACTTCCAGTGACGTCATGCCCTCAGGCGTAGTTACGGTGTAAGACAGGGTTGGTTGACCGTAGTCCCAGAACCACCAGCGATAGTAATCGGCAACATCGAAACTTTCACTACCACCGATAGGCGGAACAATAACACCGCCATCTGCATCATCTACCGCCTTGGAAGCATCAATAATACCGCTACCACAGCCAGCGCAGTTATCCGTTAACGGATTAGTATTGGCTCTGTTCTTCAGGATATTTTCTACCTCTGTTGGCGTAATATCCGAGTTTACTTCATACATCATGGCAACCACACCGGCGATGTGTGGAGCAGCCATAGATGTGCCTGGCTTAGTAAAGTAAGCATCACGCTCTGGGCCATGCGTGCCTTCATTATCAGTAGAGAGCACACCTTGCGGATCGTTCACGAAAACCGTGCCATCGGCACGTCTACGCCACTCACCGCCCGGGGCTGTTACATCCACGACGCTGCCGTAATTCGAATAATTGGCTTTTGCTGCATTAATGTTGCTGGCAGCGACATTAACGACGCCAGCACAGTTGCTTGGCCGATAGTTAGCAGCATTGTCATTGCTGTTACCTGCAGCCACAACCACCGTCGCTCCTGCAGAGCGTGCAAAATTAATCGCTTCCTGGTAAATTGCACCGCACTCGCCTTCGCCACCCAGGCTCATATTAATGACTTGGGCTGGGTGTTCATTCGCTGGCAAACCTGGCACGCTGCCGCCAGCAGCCCAGACGATGCCGTCGGCAATATCAGACAAGCTACCACCGCATTTTCCCAAAACACGCACAGGTACTACTTTGGCATCGTACGCCACACCAGACACGCCGATGCCATTATTAGCAACAGCAGCAATGGTGCCAGCTACGTGAGTGCCATGCCAGGAGCTGTCTCGATCATAACTTGGCCCACCCCAAGGGCACTCCCCAGCTTTCATTACATCGCCAGGGTCACGGGCATCACCGTCACGGCCGTCACCATCGACTGAATATAACGTATCCGTGATCATATCGTAGCCAGGCAGAAGGTTGCCCACCAAATCTTCATGCGGGCGATAACCGGTATCCAGTACAGCGACGGTGACACCTTTACCCGTGGCGCGCTCCCAAGCATTTGGCAGGTTGATACCCGCTTGCTGATCGAAGTAATGCCATTGATCGGCGTAGCGCGGATCGTTGGGCGTAGAATACGCCTGCATAATGGCGTCTTCTTCTATATGGGCAATGGCCGGACTGTTAGACAGCTCTTCGATGCGTTGCGCCAGCTCTTCTTCACTGCCGGCTTTTACTGAGATCACATGATAACCATCCAGCATCATCGAGCGCTGATAAGCGACATCGCCGCGTGACAGCATCTGTTGTTGAGCGGCCACCACATCGACCCCCTGTGCTGACATGGTTCTCGATTCACTGGCACTGGGATACTTCACAATAAAGCGTTTGGTGAGTTCAGCCTGTGCATTCGCACTGATCACCGCCATGGATAACATCGACATAGCGATGGCTGAATTCCTTGCCAAGGATTTTTTAAACTTCATACCTTTTTCCTTTTAGTTTTAATTTTCCGCTCTTTAACCAGCGGACAGAAAAAAAAGTATCAGTAAAAAACAAAATCAATAATGGGTATCGCGACAAAACAAATGCCATTTTTGCCACTTAAGTTAAAACAAAATTTAATATTGATTTTATTGGCGAAAGTCTAATCCATTACTATTAAAAATATTGGAATAAGCAAATACCAAAAAGTAATATAAAGGAAAACATAAAACTGAGCAATCTATCTATTGATAAAGGATTAGATATCAAATGAACAATCAGAGAGAAAATAACAACAAAGCTAGCGAAACGAGATGAAAGTC
>CBDDTG010000033.1:0-77373 GCA_965233665.1 Bacterioplanes sp.
GCTCAAGGAAACATTACCCCCGTTGCCGGTAAAAATGACCTTTGGGTTGCGAGCGACAGTTCACTGCAGCGAGCAGAACTCAGCTTTGATTTAATTGACCGTGACCCTGTTAGTTTGTCATTAAATAACTTACAAAAAAGCTATCAGCTTGACGGCAGTGCATTAGCACTCAACCTCGACATCACCAGCGAGCAGCCATTAAATCTGGACGTTAGCTTGTACCGCCAGCAGCAGTTGCTGAGCAGTAAAAAGGCCGAGCTAAATCAGCAATTAATGCTGCCTTTAAGCGTGAATAATCCGCTCCCGGAGATTACCGCTTAGTGATCGCCGCCAGTAACGATCAAGGCGTGACGGAACAGTTCAGCTACGACTTTAACGTCACATTGAGCAACAGTGATTACGACTATGTGTACCCCAACCAACACGCGCAATACCGTGCCGGTGATCGCGTATTGGCTGAGGACGGTCGTGTATATCAATGCAAACCGCATCCATACGCAGGTTGGTGTCGTATTTATCGCGCCGCCGACCCTGCCTATGCCCCTGGAGTTGGCCGTGCCTGGCAAGACGCCTGGGTACTGATTGGCCAATAGACACTCACAAGGTGTCTAACAACACCCTGCCCAACCCGGGCGGGGTTTAACCCAAAGCCTCTGATATGCAGTGTTATCGAAGTGGGGTAGCTATCGATAAGGACCAACAAGCATGAAAAAAATAACTTGGATGAGTGGGATTTTTCTATCCGTTGTTTTAAACCAGGCCCAAGCCATCGACGAACCCACGCAATGGGTCAAGGTAGCCGAGGACAAGCCTTTTTCTGCCGACTACGACTGGCAATCGGGCTGGAACAACACGGGCTCCCATCAACTCACCATTGAGCGTGACGGCGCCAGCTTTCTAAAGCTGCACTTTGATCAGTTTCAACTGCCTGCAGGCATGACGCTGGTGGTCAGCAACCTGGATGGCAGCGAGCAATATCGCTACCCGGGTGGCTCCCCATCTGTTCGCGCACAAGCCACACACACAGATGCAAATGGCTTTGCGGCCATGTCGATCAGTGCCGACAGCGTGATCGTCAGCGTCGAAGGTACCCCCGCCGGTAACAGCACTGCCGAAGTCAGCATCGATCAAATACAGCAAGGTTTTTCACCTTTAGAACTCAGTCAGGGGCCAGATATGTCGATCATGTCTACCTGTGGTGCCATGGAGCGTCGAGATGTGATGTGTTGGTCTGACAGCCATCCACGCGAATTTGAGCGCTCAAGAGCCACAGCAAAACTGCTGTTTAATGGCGGCGTTTGCACCGCTTGGCGCGTGGGTGAAGAAAACCGGGTGATGACCAATAATCACTGCATTTCCTCGGCTAGCCAAGTGGCTAATGCCGAAGTTTGGTTTAATTATCAGCACACCAATTGCAATGGCAACAGCCTGGCACCGGTTACTAAGGTGACGGGCAACCAGCTCTTGGCTACCGATTATCAACTCGACTTTACTTTGTTTACTGTCAATAATTTTGAACAGTTGCAAGGCTTTGGTTATTACGGTTTGGATGTGCGCGAACCGGTCGTGGGCGAAGGTATTTTTATCCCCCAACACGGTGCTGGCAATCCTAAGGAATTGTCGATCGAATCCGATCGCAACAGCTCCGGCCAATGTGAAATTGACGTCGCCGTTACCGGTGGACGCGGCAGCAACACAGACACCGGCTACTTGTGCGATACCATTGGTGGCAGCTCCGGCTCACCTGTATTAGCCGATTCCAGCAATAAAGTCATTGCTTTGCACCACTTTGGCGGCTGCCCGAATCAAGGGGTTTTGATCGAGCGAATTTGGCCGAAAATCAGCGACTTTTTTGATGGCATCCCAGACAATGATAACGGCGATGGCGGTCAACAAGCACCGGTGGCCGATTTTACCGTGACCACCACGCAATTGACGGCTAACTTCAACAACCAAAGTCGCGACCCGGATGGCACCATCAGTGCTTATCAGTGGAACTTTGGCGATGGCAATGATGCCAGTAACGCCAGCCCTACGCACACCTACCGTGCGGCTGGAGATTACAACGTTACCCTTACCGTCACCGATAACGACGGTCTTACAGCCACCACCAGTAAGACCATTTCTGTGCAGAGCGATGATGGCATCCCAGTATTAAACCCTGGCGATGTTGTCACCGATTTATCCCTGTCATCAGGTGATTGGTTGATGTACAAAATTGAGCTTCCCCGCGGAGCACGTGATCTGAGCGTGCGTATGTACGGCGGTGCCGGCGATGCCGATTTATATCTACGAGCTGAGCAACAACCCAATCGCAGCAACTACGACTGCCGCCCGTACAGCAGCGGCAACCGTGAAACCTGCTCTGTTGCTACGCCAACGAGCGCAACCTATTACGTTGGTATTCGCGCATTTCGCAGTTTTTCTGGCGTGAGCTTGGAAATGAATTACCAATAATTCCCCGCCAACGCCACAACCGCCGGCACCCTGTCGGCGGTTGTTCATTGCTTCTGGCCGGTGCTAGAGTGACTCTAAGGCGAGTAGCCCAGTATGGCTACTTAGCCAACCATTGTTACCAGTAATGACTAGGAGTAGTTCATGGCCAAGGTGGTCGTATTTATTGCAGACGGCAGTGAAGAAATTGAAACCCTGACCTGTATTGATGTGTTGCGCCGTGCTGGCATTGACACCACGGTGGCTGCCGCCAGTAGCCAAACCCAGATTACCGCAGCACACGGGGTTATGGTGCAGGCAGATTGCTTGGCTGCAGATTGCCAACAACAGCAATGGGATGCTGTGGTCTTGCCAGGGGGCATGCCTGGTGCCGAAAATTTAAATAAACACCCTGCCGTTAAAGACATTGTCATGCGCCAACATGAGCGCGAAGGCTGGATTGCCGCTATTTGTGCATCGCCAGCCGTGGTATTAGCCGATTACCAGTTACTAAATGGTCGTCGAGCGACGTGCTACCCAGGATTTGAAGAAAAATTATTGGAGTCTGCCACCATGTGCGTGACAGAACCTATCATTGTCGATGGCCACTTCATTACCAGCCGTGGGCCAGCTACCGCCATGGTGTTTGCATTACGCGTTGTCGCTGCGGTGGCAGGTGATGAAAAAGCGCGTGCCATCGCTAAAGATTTACTACTAGTGTCCTGAGTCAGGAGTTCGTATATTTTCAGAGCGAATGGAAAGCTCTAGTACAAGGCGCTGTTCGCAGGAAATATCGGGATCTTTTCAAGGGCAGCAACGCCGTAATGGGGCTTTCCATTCGTTCCCATGGGCGCGCCCTTCAAGCCCTCTGGCGTCGTTCTGCCGCTTGCCAATGGAACCACCATTGCCTGTAAGGCACGCCTCGCCAGAGAACTTGGATGGCCCGCTGAAAGCATGCGAACTTCAGACCCAGGACACGAACATAGGGTGATTTTATGCAGTTAGGTTGCCGACCATGGTTAGCGAGATTGATTCCAGCACTGCTGGTTATGTTGCTAAGCCAAGCTCACAGTGAAGACTCAGCAAAGCCGAGCGTCAGCATTGCCGTCGGCTCCTGGCCGCCTTTCTTAAGTACCAGTCAACAATACCAGGGCCACGTTGCTCACCTTATTCACGATGTATTTGCTACACAGGGATATCAGGTGGAGCTGCACTTTATGCCCTGGGCGCGCGCCTACCGGGAAGCTGCAGCCGGTCGCCATGATGCTACCGCCATCTGGATGGATGAAGAAGAAAGACATTTAGATTTCTACTACAGCGCGCCGGTGATGGATGAAACCTTTGTATTGTTTCATCGCCAAACAACGCCATTGGAATGGCAAACACTTTCCGATTTAGCCGGTTTATCGCTGGGAGGCGGCATCGCTTACAGCTATGGCCCAGCCTTCGATCAAGCCATCGAGGAAGGTTTATTAACCCTACAACGCGTCTCCACCACTGAGCAAAATATAAAACGCTTAGATGCAGGCTACATTGATGCGTTTCCAGAAGAAATCAGTGTTGGCTATTTCAACTTGCGCCAAATACCCGACCTAACTCAAACGATTGTCCATCATCCTAAGCCCATCTCTAAAAACCAAAGCTTTGTATTACTCCCACGCAGCCAAGAGCGCAGTAAGATATTACTGAAGCACTTCAACGCCGGGTTAAAACAGCTGCAAGACAGCGGTCGTTACCAACAATATTTTGATGATTTCAACGCCGGCAAGTATGACCCTAGCCATAACGGCGTTTCCGAACGAGTAAGCGATAAATAATTGCAAGAAAATGGCTCTGCATCGCTAGCGATACAGAGCCCAGTCTATCAATCACCACCCGCCAACTGGCCACCATTCGCTGATGGTTGGCGCTGAGCAATGTAACGATCAATGCTGTTTTCTAGCAGTGCCATTGGCAACGCGCCATTGCGCAGCATTTCATCGTGAAAATCAGCCAAATTAAACTGCTCGCCTAATTGTTGCTGGGCACGCTCACGCAGCTCCAGGATTTTCATCATTCCAACTTTGTAAGCGGTTGCTTGGCCAGGATTAACGATATAGCGCTCAATTTCAGACACCACGTCGGACATGGCAGTGCCGGTATTGGCGGCCATATAATCAATGGCTTGCTCTCGCGTCCAGCGCTTGGCATGAATCCCAGTATCTACGACTAAGCGCACGGCGCGAAACAACTCAGCTTGCAAGCGCCCAACGTTATCCAATGGTTGTTGCTGCAATCCCATTTCCCACGCTAGGTATTCAGCATACAGTGCCCAACCTTCGGTAAAGGCAGTGAATGGGGAGCTGCGGCGAATAAAGGGCAGGCCCTCGGCTTCCATCGCCAAGGCAATCTGAAAATGATGCCCAGGTACGGCCTCATGGTAGGCTAACGTACGCATGCCATATTTAGGCGTTGCTTCTATGTCATATAAGTTGGCAAAAAAACGACCTGGTCGACTGCCATCAATAGAAGGATGCATGTAATACGCACCCGGTGCCGTTTTCTCTTTGAACAATGGAATACGGCGCACTTCAACATCCGCTTCCGGAGTGCGACCAAACACACCCGCCAGATTCGCCTCTGCTTCATCGATGATGCTGCGGTAATCCTGCAGAATTTTTTCTCGCCCGGCATCTGTGTCTGGGTAGTATTGATCCGAGCGCTCAGCCAGGGCTTTAATCGCCGTTGCAAAGTCGTCGCTTTGCGTGACCCCTTGTTGCTGCAAAATGCGGATTATTTCAGCCTGTATACGCGCAACCTCACTGAGGCCAATGGCATGAATGCGCTCCGGGCTCAAATTGGTGGTGGTTTGGCGCTGCAGTTGATAGCGATAGTAGTCGTCGCCATCGGGGAGTTTCCAGACACCATCGTCCGTTGTCGTTTGTGGTCGCAAAGCAGTGAAGTAATCGATCAAGCGCCGATAAGCCGGATACACTTGGCCCTCAATTGCCGCCGCTGTTTGTGACAATAACGGGGCATGTTCGTTAACCGCCACATCAGACTCAGCCAGGCGTTTTTCGAGAGAGGTGTATAGGATGTTTTCCGCTGGTGCAGCGGCAACAAACCCCTGCATTTCATCAAGCACCCGATCAACGACAAATCTCGGCGGTAGCACCCCGCGCTGCTCTCGTTCCTGCAGCCCCAGTAACAACTGTTGGAACTGAGTATTCACCGCATTTAAGCGTGCCAGGTAGTGCTCAACGGATTCAAGGTCGCTGATTTGATGCTGAGAATCCATAAAACTGGGAAACCAGCTCTGTACACCAAACATCTGATTCACCGGGTAGTTATGATACCGAAAGCGATAGCCTTCAATTTCCTGATCTGCCAGATACAATGCAACCGCTTTCGAAACTCGCTCCTGCTCTGATAGTTGCTCATCCTGATAACTGATGAGCACCTCTCGCCCTTTAAGCAAACGCTGGTAAAACTCCTCATAACGCTCTGGGCTTAGATCGTTCAACCGAGCATTGTGATCATCAATACCGACGGTTTCGAGAAAACCCAACGAGGTCAGTTGCTGAGGCTGGGTAAATGCCTCTTTTAACAGCTCACGATTGAGAAAGTTATTCAGGTAAAGGGGTTTTTCTGCATACCACTCGTGGGCTGCGAACCCAGTTGCTAACACCAGAGTCGATAGGCTGACTGCGCCAGTCCATTTTAATAACCGCTTCATCTTGATGCGTTCCTTTATTTTTATGACCAAGCCATCATACGGTTCGCCCTGGCGCTACGGCAAGCGGAGCAAAAAATAGCTCAGAAGTTCCCAGCAAAGTCTCCCGATTCCATCGAACACACTGACTGGCATGACGGCTAGAACAATTAGGCCATTTCAGGTTAAGGTTAAGTATCGAATTAGGGCCAATGGTGAACGAGAGCACACAAGAAAGCTCACTGTGACACCACAAGACTAAACAGGGCCATTCAGATTAAGAGCTTTGCTAAGTACTCATGCTCGTACTCATTGTTGCATTCAAATATCGAGTTTTATATGAGTTTAAACCAAGTAACACTGGCAACACAGGATATAGAAAAATCGAAAGAATTTTACCAGCGCCTAGGTTTTATCTTGGTGGTGGACACCCCTCATTATCTGCGTTTTTCTTGCCCACAAGGCGATTCGACATTTTCTTTGTTAAAGCAAGACGACCCTGTCCATAGCGACAGTGTGATTTACTTTGAGTGCGAGCAACTAGACAGCTGGGTGGAAGCCCTCATTGAGCAAGGCGTTCATTTTGAGCAGCTACCGACCGATCAACGCTACTTGTGGCGAGAAGCCATTTTAAGAGACCCATCAGGCAATAAGATCAAACTCTATTGGGCCGGAGAAAACCGCCTAAATCCTCCTTGGAAAGTCACAGAATAAAATGCCAAAGATGATATTGAGAAACGATTACAAGCAAGAGGCATTGTCTTGCTAACCTGACCCACCTGACAGCTGGCACACCAGCCAGCCATGTTACATAGATGTAACACAGTTCTCTCAGCCCTTGGCACTAGAAGACTGATATCCGGCTTCATCTCCTCCATATTTGGGCGAAGACTAATCCTCGCTATCGCCATAACAATGATTGCCAACAAGCAACCGATGTTCGTCATCGATCGTCTTTAGCGCCGAGGAGAGCCGTCATGCCAGAAAACTACCCAAGATACACCCCCGATGTACTCGAACAGCCCGCCGATTATGGCGTGTTAAAGCAGTTACCAGGTACCTGGGTGAACCATAACCCAAGCAATACGGTGCAGGCCTGGGGGATTCATACCACCTGTATGCCTTCGCCCGGTTCCAATTCAGAGACCATACCCGGTAAATTTCATTTCTTGTGTGAAAACTACACCGAGGAGTTGACCTTTACCTTAGTGTCTGGCGGCGTGCGCAACCGCGGTGGTGCCAATGAGCAATTCAACGCGGCTGTGGAATACTCTCAGCATATTCATGATTTAAAAGGCAATTTACTGCATGCTGAAAACGGCATGTATTTATGGATGAACACCGTCTATAACCATCCTGCTGATGATGAATCCATCATGACAGACATTGGCTTTCCAGAACTGGCAGCCGGTGATGGCTCCGATGGTCCTCAATATGTGCCGGCCTATCAGGTATCTCGCAGTGGTGTCATTCCCCATGGCAGTACCATATTGCTGTTTGGTAAAGAATCATCACACACCGGTGCCCCGGAGTTTCCCACTGGCGATGCCACTTGGCAGCCCGACCATTTGGCCATTTCGCCCAGCATGGGCGGTGCTGGCGCATCCATTGCGAATCCTATCAACCTAGATCAGCCCGCCCCCGAGTGGGTGCATGATCAAAGCTTGCCAGATCGTGACCCCAGCGGTAATCGTACCTATACCCAGCGCATCCTGGCCCATGAGCTGTATCCGTATTCAGTACGTCCCGATCTTAAAATTACGGGACGTATTGCATCAGCAAAAAGTCAAAAGCTACACCTTGCTCGATATGCAAACTCGCGAAACCGGTGGCCCGCAAGGCGGTGTGCTCAACACCCCCTTCGTACAGCGCTTTACTCCTATTCATGAAATGCAGTTTCGTTTATGGATAGAAACCATAGAAGAAAATGGCGAAGAAATACTGCAACTGCAATACGAGCAAATTCAGTTTTTTGAATTTCAGTTTGGCACTGACGGCGGCACCACCCGCTGGCCTCATATTCAGGTCAATACCCTCAGAAAAAAAGCCTGAAACCAACCGTTTGATGCACAAGGAGATGCGATCATGGAAACCTGCGATACCCTCGAAAACAGCACAGGGCTTTTCAGTCGCCTGCAAGCGGCGAACACCCCTGAACAACAGGACTTACAAGCCGCTGCACAGCTGGCTTTACAGGTTGAGTTCACTACGATTCCCACCTACTTAAATGGCCTATACTCGATTAGCGATACCAGCAGCTACGCCTATCAAACACTGCGCAGTGTCGTCATGGAAGAAATGTTCCACGTTAACCAAGCTGCTAATATTTTGGTCGCACTCGGTGGACTACCCAAGTTTACCGGCGATGCGACCCCTAAATATCCTGGCTAATTTGCCCCAAGCTAATCCGGATACCACACCTTATCTTGGCCTATACCGCGCCAGTCCTGACGTGTTTAGCAATGTATACGAAGCGATAGAAACACCTGCAGCCTTTGGTGCGCCACCGCAAGGCGATAACTACGACAGCATTGCTCAACTTTATGCCGCGTTAGTCGATGCCGTCGAAAAGGCTGATATCAATGGCGGTAATCCATTTAATAACGATGGCCCCGGACGTCAGCGCACCAATATTTATTTGGGTAAGTTTGGTGGCAACGTCGAGCCGGTAAAAAAACATGGCCAGCTTTAAACAAGCCGTGCAAGAAATCGTCGAACAAGGTGAAGGAACCGTTCCGCCGCAAGCACCGCTAAAACCCATAGAGCAGTATGGTAGCTACAACCACTATGGCAAACGTACCGACGGCACCTACGGTCCTATCATTGGCACGCCATACGAGCTCAGCCATTTTATGAAGTTCCGCAGCGTTGCCATGAAGCCTGAGGAATTTCCAGCCACCTACCCCGCCATCTCTAACCCAAAGGCTAACGAATACACTAACGAGATTGCACAGCATTTGTCATCTGCATTTGACATCAGCTACACCTTAATGCTGCAAGCATTCGAATAAATCATTTCAAGCAAAGGCAGCAGACCCCTATTTTTAGTATCGTCTTAAACCTTATGCATGACGTCCCTTCCCTATTTAGCCAGAGCCCTAATGCAAACACCTGCACTAGAAAATGGAGACCCAGCGGTAGGACCCAATGCAGCACCTAGCTGGCTTTTTGACCCCAATGCTAGCCCGGAGTTACTCATCAAAGAACTAGAATGGCTAAAAGACAATGCTAAAAACCATGCAGACCTGACTGCAGTAGATTCTTTGCTGAAATATTCGCTAGAAAGGTCCTATGAAATAAAATAATGCCATCGTTGAATGCGGACTCAACCAATTTTAAAAGGAGTTAATCATGGCTAACTATAAAATTTATCCACCGATCGGCATTGCCCGTGTCGGTAATGCCACCGAAGACTTCTACATCGGCCCAGAGGAATATCGTGGTTTACCAACAACTCCCGATGGCAAACCCGTTACAGAAAAAGGCTTTCGTGATAACCAAGGGCGCATGTGCCGCCAGGCAGCACGCTTCCGTATTTACGATGAGTAGTGGCCAAGAAATCACCCTCAATACCAAAGGGGTGAAAGCTATCGAATGGACGGTGCATATGGCCAACAAAAAGGCCAGCTGGTACGAGTTTGCAACCAATGAGGGTGAGCGCGGTTATAGCAGTAACCACCCGCTACGCAATGCCTCGGTTAACCGGCAACGATCGCCTTAAACTGATCATTGACCCAGGCCCACGCAGTATCAGCGGCGCAGCGGTCGGTCCGGTAGCCATGGACAAAGACTCAGTGCCAGCTGGCTATCAAGGCGCTCATTTTCCTGAAGATATGCTGTATCCAAATCAGGACTATATAACGACGCTAGGCGAGCTACGCACCGATGGCGAAGGACGCTTATTGGTGCTGGAGTGGGCTAGGAATATCTGGCACCCATGACCCTAAAGCCACGATTCAGCAATATGCCAATAACGATGGGCTGGTGGGATGACACCAGTGATGGCCCAGTATGGGCTAAAATAACTTGGGAAGACGACCGGGACGACGATCACGTAGCGCCAGCCTGGGGCATCGGTTTGCACCGCCCTCTTATGCGCCGGAAATCGCTAACTTAGTTACCCTGTGGGACACCATTTTTGACGGTGCTGTGCGACAAGGCCATTACCCACACATCTGCAACGGCAGTAGCTGGCAGCGTGGTAAAAGTGGCTACAAGCCCAATTTTCAAAGCGAGATTAAGCCATTAATTGAGCGCGCTGCCACTTATACCTGGGTCGCTGCCATTCCACCCAAAGCACACAGTTTTGATATGGATGCTTTAGGCACCGTACCCACAGGCTCTCACGATGAATACTTGGGGTTGCGCCGTTGGATTCTCGATGTGCTTAGACCACCCAATAATGAAAACACCCTGATATCCGAGCGCGGCTCCACCATGATGCCTTATTTGGCAGGTGACAACTGTCTGATTGACGGCACCTTAACATCGAATTATTTGCGTTTTAACCGACACCCAATATTTCTTTATGCAGCAGTGGGCGGATGGATTTTTTGTTAACGAACCCGAGCAAACATCCGGCCCTCACGCCTTGACCCGCAATGTATTGGATAATTGCGTCGGTGGTGCCTTTTCACCTGGTATTGAACTGACCTGGATTTCACGTATATCGTGCTATTTACCAGGCTGATGACCCTTTGCGCATTAACGCCTGTGAGCCAACCAATGGCCCACTCAGTTTAGAGTTTACTCCCAGCGCCATGCAGCCAGGTGATATGACCCGCTATATGGCCATTCCCTGGCAGGCTGACTTTAATGAATGCTCATCACAGCCAATCGGCGATCGGGTTTTATGGTGGTGGCCGGCGCAAAGACCTGAGTTTGTGTACTTAGAGCACGAGCCAAAAAGCAGCAGTGCTGCTTACATGGCTTTGGCGAGTGGCAACCCGTCGGATCTTCCCGTGCCTGATCAGCAAACGCCCAACCAATATCCTTGGGTCGGTACCGGCTTTGATCAGACCCGCGATGACTTTATCTCCTTTGCTGACGATACCCAGATGGTGAAATACTGGTCAAAACTCGGCTTTATTATGGGCAAAGACATCGACGGCGAAGAGCGGTTTGTCGAAGTGGCTCGTACGCTACCACGGCCATTTTCAGCCGATGATTGATGTTGCCATTATCGGAGCAGGCCCTGCGGGGTCTGCGACCGCGCTGGCACTGGTGCGTGCCGGCATTGATCGCGTGGTATTAATTGATCAGCCGAAAAGCAGACCTTTTAGCATCGGTGAGTCCTGCGCCCCCGATGTTGTCGCTAAAATGCAGCACCTCGGATTTGATGCAGAGCTCGGTCAACACGGGCATACGCCGTATTATGCCAATGTTTCGTGCTGGGGAGGTATTTATCAAACTGACGACTTTTTACATCGCTTAGCTGGCCAAGGCTGGCACCTAGATCGACAGCGCTTTGATCAGCAATTAATGCAGCAAGCCGTGGAACACGGCGCTGAATTAATTCAGCCTGCCAAAGTCAGTGCCATAAAAGCTGGTAATCAGAGCTGGCAGTTACAGCTCAAGCAAGGTGACCAGGCTTCAATGCTTAACTGCCGTTATCTTGTGGATGCCAGTGGCCGTAGCAATGCTGTTACCAAACATCTGCACGTCAAACGAGAGCGTCTTGATAATTTAATGGCACTGGCCTGGACACTGCCCGATGGCAGCGCACTGCGCGGCAGAACTCTGGTTGAATCCATGCCGTGCGGGTGGTGGTATGCCACTTGTTTGCCCGATGGCAAAGCACTGATCAGTTTAATGTCTGACGCCGATTTAACTCATTCAATGAAAGATCCACAATGCTTGCGCCAGTGGTGGCAGCAAAGCCCTCAGCTATCGCACTGGCTACCCGTCACAGATCAAACAGACATTCAGCCTACCGCCTTCGCCGCCCACGCGGGCTTTATTAAACAGGCAGCCGGCCCTGGTTGGATTGCTGTTGGCGATGCCCTGGCGGCTTTTGATCCGTTAACCTCATCGGGCATATCCAATGCATTTGGCGATGCCCTGGCCGCTCGAGAGGTGATTTTAGCCTGGTTGGTAGAAGGAGATTTAGCCCCCGCCCAAACTTACGCTGAGCGCATGAATCGCTCAATAAAGCGCTATATGTCTGAGTGGTGGCAGCAGTATCAGCGCGAACAGCGCTGGCCTGAGCAATTATTTTGGCAAAGGCGTCAGCTGGCGCAATAATTACGCGCTAAACCGAGGGATGCCAAATCGAGAATCGTTAAACAGAGAAATCACAAAAAGATTATAGAGAGAACAAGCAAAGACTTAACCCGACACCTGATTCTACATGCCTCTTCAGATCAAGTCGGAGTAAATCCGTATAGCCAGCAATACTGGACGCTTCAAAAACCAAGAAACGTCCAGAAAAAGCATGTCACCTAGTAAGCGGGATCAAACTTAGGGGAGCTGCCAAAGCGATTAAAGCCTTCATCGCTGTTCAACACCATAAAAAACAGCAACACAAAGATACCGACCACTGGAACCAGGCTGATCAATATCCACCAGCCGCTGCGATTGGTGTCATGCAAGCGCCTGACAGCCACCGAGATAGAGGGAATCAGCATGGCCAAGGCATACATAAAGCTAAAGAAACCTTTCAAGTCGAGTGCCTCTTCCATTGAACGGGCACTGCCTAACATTGAGTCTAAAAAAGCCACAACAAACACAAAAATCATGTAGAACAGCGTGAACATCCAAAACTCTTTACGCCGCGCCCGACCTGAAAAGTTAAAGTAGTTCTTTAAAGCATGGATATACCAATACAATGTCTTTTCCTTTGATTTTAAATTAGGAATACGGTGGTTATGAACTTGGAATATTCTCGCACATAGCCTTTAGGCTGGCGTTATCAAGAACCGAAAACGATGCAATGCGTACTTGATACTCTCCCAGCTTACCCGCCATGGCTGGTGGCAGTGGCATCTGCACTTGTGCGCGATCACCCGGGAAAATACTGCTCACATCAGACAGCCACTTGGTGTCACTGACGATGGCAATGCCGGCGTCGTCGACTAACGATATTTCCAGGTGAACCTTGCTAATGGTGTGCTGACTGTTGTTATCAATCGCCACCGACAATACCGGCACGCGCTCGCCAGCAGTCACACGAAAACCGCTGATTTTCACCTGATCATTGAGGGTGCCGGCCAAGTAGCGCTGCGCTTCTTGCTCATCCGACAGCTCTTTAAGCGCTTTAACACCGCCAATGCCAGCGTTAACCAGGCCCCCCACGGCTGCCAGCAACAAAAACAGTGTGCCCAATAAATAGCAAGTGGCAATCCACCAAACTGAGTTGCGCTTATAAACGACCTGAGGTTCTGACATGACTCTTCCTTGATATAGAAAAAGCGGCCGATTGGCCGCTTTCAGAAACTGCTCTGCGTTAGTGCAAAACGGTTATTAAGCCGCTGCCAGCTTAGGTGACTCACCAAAGCGGTTGCCTTCATCGCGGCTATCTTGCACCAGGAAGACCAGCAGAATAATACCAATAAGAGGAACAAAAGAAATCAGGATCCACCAACCACTGCGGTTGGTATCATGCAAGCGACGCACTGCCGCTGAAATCGATGGGATAACCATTGCCAACATGTAAACTGAAATGATGATTCCTTGAGTGCCCAGCACTCCATCCAATGCACCAGCGACTGCACCGAATACCATATAAAAGAGGAAAAACATCCAGTATTCTTTGCGGCGAGCGCGACCAGAAAAGTTAAAGTAGTTTTTTAACGCTTTGATATACCAGCTCATGGTATGTCTCCATTGTGTTGTGGGCCAAAAAATGGCGCCAGGCATGCGTCCCTGCGCCAAGGTCAAGAAAAGTAAGCCTTTATCACGCCAAGTTCAAGCACCTTGGCGCAAAAAATCAATAGCCTGATGACTGCATCACAGTCACACTGTTAACGTCGTTGTAGGCCGACGTGACGCATTTAACGGAGCCCATCGCAATAACGGCCATTAGGCCCGCAAAACTAGTAGCTGTAGCTGGCGCCCAGCATCAGCCACCAAGCGTTGAAGTCGTTGCTTTGCTGATACACGGCCAGACTGCTGTCTATCTGCCAGTGCTGCACCGGGCGCCACTGGGCCCCCAGCTGCGCGTGCCAAGCATGGTAATCTCCCAAGCGCTGGTCACTGCTGCCGTATTGACTGGCGTTAAAGACTTTATCGTCGCTGTCCGCATCGCGGTAGAAAAACGCAGCTTGCTGTTGATACAGGCGCGCCACGGGCAGCAAAGTGAGTTGCTCACTGATAGGTATATCCAATGCCCAGTTCAGGGTATGACTGGCAATGCCCCAATCATCATCAAAATAACGGTAGTTCAGCTGGCTGGTAATACCGCTCTGCCACTGCCACACGTGTAAGGCCCCGATGCCACCGCCGGTGCGGCTATCTGGGCGCTGTTCCGCCGCCAGCAGCCACTCACTGCGCTCTATTCTTTGGTTATTGTCCAGATCAATGCCACGTACGATGGTTTGATAGTGGTTGCTTAAATAGCCGATGTCATGATTTATATAGGCCGACAGTGACACATGGGCTTTGTCTGACAGCACCTGATTCACGCCCAGCTCCGCATCCCACATCAGGTTATTATCGATGTACTGGTCAGCGTAGCCATCACTGAACACATACGACTCGTTATAAATCACCGACACGCCGGCGCTATAAGAGCGATTTTTACGCCGATCCGCCCACCATAAGCGCGATGCACTGGCACTGGAGCTGGTGTAGTCTTCTTCTTTGGAATAACTGGCGCCTAGGGTGGTTTCATTGCGCTGCTCATCCCGCATCAGCAGTGACACGTTGATCGAACGGCGAATGTCTTCCAGCTCGACGTTGCGCTTTTTATAATCACCGTTAGGGTCATAAGCCAAAATCAGTTTATCCGTCTGCTTATCTGCTGCAGCCACTTTTTGCTGGCGCGCCTCGGCGTCCTGCTGAGTCAGTACCGGCGTATTCGATTGCAACGTCGGCGATGCGCCAGAAATAGCATCGTAACCCACGTCCATTTTTAAGTCGTAATCGACTCCAAACGAATGCTTTACACTGGCGACATGATCCTCAACCGTGACTCTGTCATCGCCCTCGGCGTAATACAAAGCATGGTACGACCACTCGCCAGCCCCCACCCACACACTGTGCAGCAGCAGTAGCAGCACCAATAACAACGCCAGGCCACGCGTCAGGCCACGAGACAGATCACGCAACATCAGGCGGCCAAAGCAGGTATTAATTGCAACCACAACCACCTCCACCAATGCCCGTGCCACCGCGGGTATTTTCTTTTGATGAAAATACCTTTTGATTAAACTTGGCCACGCTGGGCAAGCGCCCAGCCGGTTTCATGGCAGGTTGTGCCAACACCGCTTTTTGCCAGGGTTTTACAGGCTCTATACCCAACAATGGCTCGATTGCGGCCAACTCCGACGGCGCAGGCAAGGGTTTTATTTCCTCTAGTTTGGCAACCGGTTTAAGTGGCTGAGCCTGCACGCTCTTTGCTGGCGATGATGTCTGCACGGGAGGTGTATAAAACACTTTTACCTCCGCTACACTCACACAGCTGAACACGCCCAACATAAAGGCCCACGCGGTTTTCACAGCGCTACTCCCAATTGCTGCACATCGGCACGAATCACGTCATTAATGTGCGGCAAAGCCCCCAAGCGGCGACCTTTGACTTCGCCATTAACGACGTAATACAAAGCCGGCATGCCCATGGGCGCAAAAGCACCAATCACCCGCCCGCTTGGGTCATTCACAATCGGGAACTCCAAGCCAAGGGAGGCCTGAAAATCTTTCGCCACTTGAGTATCTTCATCGACATCTACGCCCACAAACTGCACTTGCTTATTGTTTTTCAGTTCATTAAACAAGGTATTAATCTCAGGCAATTCAATTCGACAAGACACACACCACTGGGCAAAAAAGTCGACCACATACACCACATCCGGTTGGTTAAAAAGCTCTGCTTGCATTTTTGCTGGTACACGCTCGCCCACCTCCAGCGCAGCGGCTGGCAGACTGAAGGCAAGGTTAAATAGCAAAGCTGTGATCCAATATTTCATAGGGACTCCTTATAAAAGATTTTGATTAATTAACCGTATCCGGCGCTGGCCGGAGTCTGCTATCAGCTCGGTAAAAATTTGTGCCAAATCATCGGCATTGGCAGCACTGCGCATTTGCTCACCAAAGCACTGGCGAAAATAATGGTCGTCCGTCATGACGCTGCTATCGATATCAAAACCAACAAACCATAAGTTAATACCCGCTTCTCGTGCTCGATCGCACAAACCGGCATCCACCAACGCCGACATCTCACTGGCTTGGGTATCGCTGCCATCGGTAAGTAACACCAGGGTTTTGGCGCTGTTTTCGCGGGGTAGGTTTTCCAGCGTCCAGCGCCCCTGCCAATTGGGCAGCAAAGTGCGTATGCCCCAAATCATGCCGGTCGCACTGCGCGTGCTGCTGCCATCCGCATCGGGCAGCTGGCGGATTTTTTGCTCAATCAACAAGCGATCTAACGTCGGCGGAAACAGCGGTGCAGAGGGGCAGTTAGGGCTTAAAAAATCCCCCCCGGTTTGTGGCGTCACACTCACATCCAACAGGCGGTCGTTATAAAAGGTTTGCGCCACCACACTGGCGGCATTGGTTACCGGGTCCTGTTCTGAAAAGGCATCAATGCACAGTGTTTGCCCGTAGGAGCGCGGCAACCACAAGGCACCATTCAGCGATACGCCCTCATGGTAAGGCACCATGCCCACGGCAGCGCTCGCCGGTAGCGTATCCAACAAATCCAATACTGTGCTTTGCAGCTGCGCCAAACTGCTACCCACCCCACCGCCAGCAAGCGAGCTTCCCATCGAGCTGGACACATCCACCACCAGCGACAAATCCATATTGCCACCTTGATGCTGATACTCAGCTTGGGCGCGATAAGAAATGGTAAAAGGCTGCCAACGGCGAATTAAATCGTCGATAAAAAAGGCATCAATCTCGCTGCTCGCCTGCACTTGCACATAATTTTCTGCCAGCTGATGTTGCAACTGCGGCAGCGGGCCATCGGGAAAATAATAATTCGCTAATACTTGCAGCGTGGCATCGGCCTGCGTCAACTGACCATCGCGCTGCACGCGCTGCGCTAACACTAAGCTTGCTTGGCGCGCCAGCTCGGATAATTTCTGCCGTTGCTGCAACCATTGGCTAACGTCTGCGGCACCTAAGCCCAAAGTGCACACCAGCGCCGTGCATAAGCAAAACATAATGGCGGCCTGTCCACGTTGCTGCTTCATCGCGCCACCGTTAGGCTGTTAGCACGCAATACCGGCACATCGCGTTGGGGTAAAAAGCGCGCTACTAAATAGCCAGGAATCGGGACACACAGACTGACCGACCAGAAAACACTTTGGCCATCATCGGCTGCGCTCAGCTGTGCCAATTGTTGCAACTGCGCGCCCTGGCGCAGGGCTGAGCAATCGTCACTGTGCCACTGCTGCTGCTCATCGCCGCGGCGCCTCTCCACACTGAACGCTGGCGCGCTGTCGCCGGGCCATTGCTGCGCCAACCAATCCCGCCAAACATCTGGCGCAGCCTGACGGCTGGCCTCATCGGCGGACGCCAGCAAGGTGACCCAATCGTGGCTGAGTTGCTGTAGTCGTTGTTGCTGTTGCAGCCACAGTGATAAATCCGCCATTAGCCACCACAGCAGCAGGGCAAAGGGCAATAATATCGCCAGCTCTATTTCCGCCACACCGCGCTGGCTTTTCATGGTCGCCCCTCCCACACCACATGACGGCTTAAGGTCAGAGAAAGAGTGCGACGAATCAGCAACGGAATTTGAAATTGCCAGTTCAGTTCAAAGCGATGCACAGCTTGCTCAGCGTTAGTGTTATCGGCTTGCCAAGGCAAAGCCTGGCCATTGCGCTGAACATCAATGCGCTCCAGCGTGACTGCACCTAACAGCGGCATTTGCTCAGCCCAAGTTTGCCAACGACGCTCAAGCTCTGCTTCGCTGACCACTGCCGTGGCCACCTGCGCCATGCGTGCACTGTCCGCCACACCCTCAATCAGCAAGCTGCGAATCATTAAAACCCGCCCCACTTCCAAACTGATGGTCAACACCAGCAGCATGAGCGGCAATAACAGCATCAGTCCGACGGCCCCACTGCCGCGCTGCGATCTATACCCACACATCATGGCTGTTGCCCAGTTTGAAGCTGGCGAAAGTAGTTCAACTGGGTTTGCAGCGCTGCTTCACTGACGCCGGCATCAGCTAACCATTGCCGCGCTTGTTGCTCCTGACCAGCAAACACCAGTGCCAATGCCGTCAGCTCGGCGACTGGCCGCGGGCACTGTTTGGGCACACTGCACAAGCGCTGCAGGCGCACGATGGCCAAGCGAGGTTGTTGCTGCAACAACGCCAGTAGCGCCAGGTTATAGCTGTGTTGCCAGGCTTGGGGTTGCCAGCGCTGCAACTGGTTAAACAAAGTTTGAGCTTGCTCCAGCCGGCCTTGCTGCAGCGCTAACCGTGCCTGCATGGCGGCGCAGTGCGACCAGCGCTCATCCAAGCTAATGTCGCTCAATGCCTGCGCTGCTGCTTGCCACTGGTGTTGATCCATCAATTGCGCCGCCGAGGCACAGCGCTGGCCATGTGTTGGCCAAGGCTGCTGTTGCAACAAGGCCTCTGCTTGCTGCACCTCGCCATGACGCCGATACAACCAATAAAGCGCTTGGCGACTGCCAGCATCGCCGTGGGCCGCCAGAGATTGACGATAAAGGCCAATGGCCAAGCCGGCGTTGCCCTGCTGCTCGGCCCGCTGAGCCAAGCGGAACAAGCGCTGTTCATCCGTCAAAGACGAAGTGGAAGCTGAGTTTGACGCCGAGCTTGAAGCCAGGCCAGAAGGTGAGCTGGAAGGCACAACTGCGCAGCCCGTCAGCAAGCCCAGACCGAGCAGTGCCACTAATCTTGTCCATGATCTTGCCCAAAACGCCGCCTTCATGCACCGCCTCCCAGCTGGCGTAACAACATCACCAGCGCCGGACCGGCCAGTACCACCACCAACGGCAAAATAATGAACAACATTAAAGGCAGCGCCATTTGCCCGGGTACCCGTGCCATGCGCTCTTCCACTTCTAACAAATACAGGCTGCGACTGTGCTGACCCAACTCGCGCAAGCCGGCCGCCAGCGGCGTGCCATAATCATCGGCTTGGCTAATCAGCCAACTGAGCTGGCGAAAGTCCTCTAATGGAATGCGCTCCGCCAAGCGGGCAAAGGCTAAGCGCCGTGCACTCATCACCCGCAAATCGTCATTTAAGCGCTGTAAGTGGCTGGCCAGGGCTGGTTGTAAAGCTTTGACTTCGCGCGCCAAGCGCGGCAAGGCCTGATCCAGCGTAAGGCCCGCCTCCAAACACAAAGCCAATAACTGCATCAGCTCTGGTAGTTGCGCGCGACTGTCGCGCAAGGTTTTTTGGGCGCGCTGGCGCAACACAAAATCGGGCAACATCTGCACAACTACCAAAGCCACCAGCATCAGTGAATACTCACTTACTTGACTCGATTGTGGCCACAAAAGCCACGCTGCCAGTACCGCCAAGATCGCTTTGGCGCTCCAAAAGGCCGTGCCCAACCAAGGTTGAGTTAAAGCGGCGACTTGAGCATGGCGCTGCATCGCCGCTGGCAAAGGCAGCCACCAGGGCTTAACCGAGCGACTGGCATCTAGGGGCCTTAGGCGTCGCAGCCAGCGCTGACGCCAGCTTTGCTGGACAGCCGCCAGGGCCGACAAAGCCAGGCCCAACGCCAACAGGGTGGTCGCCAGAGTCATCCACCGGCCCTCATCAGCATCACACGAATCGAGGCCAAGCCGGCGACGATGCTGATCGCGGCATAGGCCAGCATCGACCGCCCTGTGTCGTCGTGCAGTAAAAACTGCACATGGCGCGGACTGAGCAAGAACAAGCCGATAAACATCAACAGCGGTATCGCCGCCACCACATTAGCGGCCATGCGCGGCTCACTGGTGAGGGTGTTGAGTTTTTGCTGACTTTGACGCTGTTGCTTAAGTTGCTGGCTCTGACTGGTCAGCACCTGACTTAAGCGCCCACCGGTTTCCATGTTGAGCGTCAGTGCCAGAGAAAAGAAACGGTAACTGCGCAGCGGTAAGCGCTCGCCCGCTTGCTCCAGTACCTGTTCAACGGGATCGCCAATGCGTAAGCGTTGCAGCAACCAGGTGAACTCCTGCTGCAGCGGCGCCGCCAGCTCCTCGTTGATGTGCAATAACGCTTGCTGCAGCCCCAGGCCTGCGGCCGTAGCGCGGGCTAATTGCTCCAGTGCTTGCGGTAGTTGACGCTCACATTGCGCCAGCCAGCGACGCTGATAAACAGCGAACAGCCCCCAGCTCAGCAGCAGCGCCAATGGCGGCCATGCCCACATGAAGCCCAGTTGTTGGCGCCATAGCGACAGGCACAATACCCCTGCCAGCAACACCAGCTGCGCCAACCACCACGGACGTTGGCACTGCTGCCACACGGCCGGTGCAGGCAAGAGCCCCAGGCGTTGTAAGCGCTGGCGCCCATCACGGCGCGCCAATAACGTTACCTCTGCCTTTTGCTCAGTCTGCTGAAGGCTGGCCAAGCGCCGACGCCAAGGGCGGCGACGCCATTCCAATAGCGCCGCCAGCGACAACAACAAAAGCCCTAGAGCGAGCAACCAACTGCTCATACCGCCCCTCCGCCGGTACAACGCAATAACTCATCGGCCAGCCCCCAAGCCTGAGCCCGTTGCAGCAATTGCGGGCGCACGCCACTGGCTACAAACTGGCCACCGTCCAATTCATCCAGGGCTTCAAAGCGAAACAGCTCTTGCAGCTGAATGGTGTCGGCTTCCATGCCACACACCTCACTGATGCGGGTTACCCGGCGACGACCATCGCGGCCGCGGTTCACCTGCACCACCAAATCGAGTGCGCTGACCATTTGCCGGCGAATGGCCGCCAGCGGAATGTTGTTTTGCGTCATCAGCAGTAAGTTTTCTAGCCGCGTCAGCGCATCACTGGGGCTGTTGGCGTGCAGCGTCGACATAGAGCCATCGTGGCCGGTATTCATCGCCTGCATCATGTCGAAGGCTTCTAGTGAGCGAACTTCGCCCAACACAATGCGGTCTGGGCGCATGCGCAGCGCATTGATCAACAGCTCCTGCTGGCTAATGGCGGGCGTGCCCTCAGCGCTGGCCGGGCGCGTTTCCAGTCGCACCACATGGGGCTGTTGCAGTGCCAATTCAGCGGCGTCTTCGATGGTGACAATGCGTTCGCCGGCGTCGATGTTGAGCGACAAAGCGTTGAGCAACGAGGTTTTGCCGGCACCGGTACCGCCTGAAATTAAGATGTTGGCACGGCTGCGAGTGGCAATGCGCAGCAACGTGGCCATGTCGGCACTCATGGCGCCTAACTGCACCAAACGCGCTAAATCAAAGCCCTGGCGGTTAAATTTACGAATCGAAATGGTGGTGCCATCAAGGGCCAGCGGTGGGATGACAATATTGACCCGACTGCCATCCTCCAGGCGTGCATCCACCATGGGTTGGCTGTCATCAATGCGCCGCCCCACCGCCGCAGCAATGCGTCGCGCCACTTGGCGCACATGGGTTTCATCAAAGAAGGCCACCTCGGTTAACTGCAACTGGCCAAAGCGCTCGACATAGACCTGACCGGCGCCATTCACCAGCACATCGCTGACTTGCTCGTCGTCCAATAGCGGCTGCAGCGGGCCAAAACCGAGCATATCGTCGAGCAAAATGTCCGCCAGACGCTGCTGCTGCTGGCCACTAAGCGGCAGTTTTAGCTCCGTCGCCAACTGCGTGGATTCACTCAATAAATGCTGGCGCAACGCCGGTCGTGCTAGTTGCAGCGCCGCACTGGCATCTAAGCGCTCGAGCAGGGTTTCACGTACCTGCTTCATCGCCTGAGTGAGCGCCGCCGCAGGCTTGCTGGCTGAAGTAAGCGCTGGCTTCTCAGTTGGCGATGAAGCAGGCGCCGATACCACAGCTGCTGCTGTTGTCGCAGGCGTAGTTGTGGGCGCACTTGCGGGCGTAGTTGCAGGTGTTGCAGGCGCAGAACGACGACCGAACATTAGCTCGCAGCTCCCGCACGCTTGAAGCCGTGCCTATTCAAACCAGGCAGCCACTTTGGCCGGCGCACGGGGCTGCCCAGCCAGTCTTGTTGGGCACGCTGCAAGCTGCGGGCAAAGCGGCCACCGCCAAGGCGTTGGCCCAGCTCCTGTGCGCGTTGCAGGCGCTTGTCATAAGCCAGCCAGCTAACTTGCTGGTGGCTTAAGCCCGTATGTTTCAGTACTTCTTCTGGCAATAGGCTGCCGCGACCGTGAGCGCTATTGATCAGCCAGTGCACCTGGCCCTGACAGCCATTGGCCAACTCCAAGGTGCGCTGCATAGCGCGCACTCCGGCAATGCTTGCCTCAGCCACCAACAGCACATCGTTGGCCTGCTGCCACCAGGGAATGATGTCGGCATCCTGCAGCTGATGGCTGGGCAAATCCCACAGCAGCGCACTGAACCAAGGCGCTAACTGCTGGCGCACATGCAGCAACTGCGCGCTGGTCAGCCAAGCCTGTTGGCTGGTGGTTTTAAATAGGGTTAAGCGCTCACTGATAGCGGTACCGGCGCGCTGCACTAACAGCTCATCGGCTTCTGCCTTGGCCGTCAGCAAATTGGCAAACCCTGGGTTGGCTTCTTGACCTAAATACAAATCCAGAGCGCCGCCCAAGGCATTAATATCGACCAGGCCTAAATGCATGCCCACCTGTTCGGCTAGGTTACGGCTTAATTGCGCGGCAACACTGCTGGCACCCACGCCACCACTAACGCCACTCACCACAATTTGGCGGGTATGCAACGCCGTCAATGCAGCCCCTTGATCGTCCGTTAACATGGCGGACACATGCTGGCGCAACTCGCTTTCCGGACAAGGCAAAGGCAGGTAATCGCCCACGCCCAACGCGGTTAGGCGTTTAAAAAATGCGACATCCTGGCGCTGCCCTAATGCCAATACTCGGGTGTGCGAGGCACACACATCGGCCAACGCCAGCAAAGCGTCGATGGCGGCTTGCTCCTGTTCAAAGGCCGATAAATCGAGAATTAATAATTGCGGCGAGGCTTCGAGCTGATAGCGCTTATGGGCCTGGGTTAAATCTTGCCTTAAAACCTCAAACTGCAATTGTGGCCGCGCCACTAAGATGGCATCGAGCATGGGTGCCGTGGCTTCGCTGTGCACATAGGCATGACAATGGTGCATGGTTATCTGCCCTCCAGCGTTAAGTTGGTGCGACGATCGCCGGGTAAATCGCGTTGCTCACGCTGATATTCCAACGCCCGCACAGCGTCGCGACCATGTTGGCCTCGCGCCAGCGCATCGCCGTGAAACGCATGGCGGGGCTGATCGAGCATTTGCAATAAGTTGCTGCGGTTGGCACAGCCCAGCTGTTGCTGACAATGCAGTTTCTGTGGCTCAAACCATTCCACCAGTGCTACCAAGCGATACTGTTCGTCTTTAATGAGCCGCGCGGCTAAATCGTGGCGCACTTGCATTTGCTCATCGGCCACGCCCATGGCTTTTAGCTTTTCAATCACAGTCGTTGGCATCTTCCCTTGGGCTGGGGCCAATACGATGCTGAACTTTTCTAATTGCGTCTGACTTTGCAAAAATTGGGTGAGCTCTGAGCTATCATCAGTCATCGCAAAGCGCTGCTGCTTCACTGCCAACTGTGGCTGAGCCATAACAACACCAGACAGCAACAGCCATAAAAAACATAATTTATTCATTGGCGTCCTAATAAATAAAATCGGGTCGACCGGAAACTTCCAGTGGCGTTTTAACGGCCTGCTCGCTGTAGGTATCGCCCCACAACAAGCGTTCAAACTGGGAATTTAATTTAAGATTTTGACCGGGTAACTGGTAGTTATCCTGGGCCGTTGGCTCAACTGCGTAGGCGGTGACGATAATGACCAACTCGGTTTCTTCACGGCGAAAGTCTTCACTGCGAAACAGCGCCCCTAGCACAGGTATGTCGCCTAAAAACGGCAACTTGCTGATGCTGCTGACATCATTGGCTTGGATTAAGCCCGCTAAAGCAAAGCTTTCGCCGGAGGCCAGCTCAACGGTGGTTTCCGCACTGCGCACCTGCAGCGACGGCGCCAATAAGCCTGTGCTGCCTAAGTTCACCTCAGTGCTTAAATTGGAGACCTCGGGCCGCACTTTTAACCGAATGCGATCGCCTTCCATCACCGTTGGGCGCATATCCAAGCGCACACCGTAATCACGAAAATCGACGGTATAGGTGTTTAAATCCGGATCAGGAATGGTATATGGAAAACTGCCACCGGCATGAAACGTCGCTTCTTCGCCACTCATGGCCGTCAGATTCGGCTCTGCCAATACTTTCGCTAAGCCTTCCTCGGCCAATGCATCCAACACCCCAGTCAACGGATTATCAAACGCGGTTAAGCCAAACAAATCCATTTCAACCGGGCGCTTAAAAAAGTTAATTTGGCCATTGCTTAGCGTTCCCCATTTGATGCCTAACTGATTGCTGACATCCCGTTTTACTTCGGCAATGCGCAAGCGAATATTGACCTGGTGGGGAATATCCAAATGAATGTCATTGACCACGTCTTCCGGCTCTTCAACATAGGCTTGAGCCAAGGCCAGCATGGATTCGATCGCCGTCGAAGACGTGCTACTGCCCGTTAATACCAGTTTGCGACCGTGCTCGCTCACGCTCACCTGAGCCTTCGGAAACTGTTGCTTTAAACTCTGGCGCAACGCTTCGATATTGCTGCGCACTTTAACACTGGCCTGATAAATCGGTCGCTGAGCATTGTCTAAAACAAACACGTCGGTATCGCCATACGCCTTGCCGTATACAAATAAGGAACGGCTGGCCGGAAGCTGGTAATTTGCCACATTAGGATCGGCAACAAAGACGGTTTTAGCATCTTCTGGCAAGGTCACTAATTGGCCTTTGCCAACGCTGAGCTTAAGCTCATTGGCAGATACCTGACAGCAGGCAATCGCGGCCATCGCCACTAGCCAAACGGGTTTAAACAAAATTTCTCTCCTGCGAAGGGCATCGCATTTATCTGGGTAACACTCAGGTTTATAAACCACCGGATACTTCGCGCTCTTCACCACGAATTAAATAGGTGTTTTGATCCAGGCCATCTTGCTTGGTCTCGGGAAATAAATCGCTGGCCTTGCTGGCCGATAAGCCATGCGAGCGATCCTGTGGATGACGCAAACTCACGCTCAACACCCCCATTGAGCCGGACATTTGCTCCGCCAGTGGCAGGCGCACCGCCTGCTCGGGCGTGGTTTCAAAAGTCACCGTGACATGGCGTAAGCGCTTGCCATCGCCCAACTCCTCCGCCTGATACTGGGCAGCGCCGGCAAATTGATTAATCGCCAGAACGCGAATATCGCTGGCCACCACCGATGAGCGCCAAGTACGAAAATCACGTTTACTAGGGTTAGAATCCACCGACTGGCGCCATTGCTGAGCTTGAGTCGTCACAATTAAATCGACATGATCCCCTGGCGATATTAAGCCATCACTGATGGCCGACGGTTTCATACGCACCGATACCGCGCGCTTACCCGGTGCCACTGCCAAAGCCAAAAAGCCACTTTCACCCACGCTGACCAGCTGATTTTCATACACAGGCTCACCGGCGGTTAACGGCTGGCGCACGGCGGCACCCGCCACCGTTTGCAACCACTTTTGGCGCTCATCCGCACTGGCGGCACTGATAACACCCGACAATTGTCCTTGCTGCCACTGCTGCGCCGACACGATTTGCCATTGCAAGTTATTTTGATTTAACAAACCACCGGCAGACAGTTCGGTCGTCGTTGTTAATACCTGACGCTCAGGCTCGACATTGGCTGAGCTGTCGGCGCTGCCCAATGTCAATGCCAAACCGAGTGCAGAGCAGCCCAGGCCGGCATAAATCAACCAGCTGCGCTTCATTTATTCGCCGCCTTCAGCGATGGTGCTTTCTACCCGACTAAACGCCGAATCAATGGCATTACGCAGTGGCCCTTCATCACCGGCGACGGCAAATAATGTTGCCGCCAATGCCGCAGCAAGAATTGCATATTCAATGGCGGTCACTCCGCGTTGGCGGCGTAGTCGTGGCGCTAATGTGCGAGTGCTCATATTCCGTCCCCTTATGGATTGCTGATAATAAAGCGCGAATAATTGGATTCTTTGGGATAGCGCTGATAGTAATCGTCGGCATCAATACAACGCTCGATCATGTTTTGGTCAATCACCGCCCATTGATTGTCTTGACAGCTGACACCTGGTTTTTGCAGCCAGTACTGGCCACTTTGAATCCAGTCTTTTAATAAGTAGTCTTTTGCTTCAAGTGCCTGCTGGAACTGTTCAAAGGTCGGATACTGCCAGCGTGATTTATTAAATCCGCAATAATTAGATGGTGAGCCGTATTCAGTTTGGCTATCCCCTGTGACCAAATGCGTTGTCCAGATCAAATTGTGGCGATCATCGCGCACACAATAATGCACTCCGCTAAGCGTTACCTCGCCGTTGGCATCCAGGCCGCTAAAACCGTCAACCATGGCTGGCGAGGCGCCATTTTTTTGCTCACTGACCCACAGTGGATAACTGTCGCGATAATAATTCGCCACATGGGCACGCCCTGCTTCAAAACTAAACACAGCAGGTTTCGGGTTGTTGTACTGATCGGGCGTGGTCGACGAGCTGGCGTAATACTGATTATTAGGCAGGCGTATTGCCCCCAACTCGCCCTGGGTATAGGCAAAGATGCCTTTTAACTCATTCAACGTTGGCAAGCGCCATTGATCACTGCCACACACTTGCACATAAGCCAGTTCTTTTTGCTGCTGTGCTATGTCACGTGCTTGCTCAGGTTGCGGTGCATGCTCGGGGCGCAGCCAAATTAGCCCAGAATCTTGGTCTTGAGTGCAGACCCACTCGCTGTCATTGTTGGTTGCTTGGCCGCTGACATCCAGCTTCACCAGCGCCGCAGGCGTTGGTGTATGCGCCAATAAGCGCGTCATAATTTGATAGCCGTTATCTAAACTGGCGCTGTTATTAAAACCCTGTTGTTTTTCATCGACAGATTGATAGTCGTTGTAACCTGCAAAGCTGTAGGCCAACTGGCTACCAGGTTCGCCTGCTTCTTGCGTCCAATAAAAATAGCGCTGCATTAAATCGCTAGAGATATGGACTTTTTCGTTGCCATCATGATTCACAAACACTTGCTCATCGAGGGCAGGCTGCGGCGCACTAATATCGGCCAGTTTCAGTGTTTTTAAATCTTTAATGCTCGGCAATTGCCAATCCTTACGGCCGCAATAAGCCTGCTGATTTGCCGCTGCAAGCCACTGCTGCGCCTCGGGGTAGTTCATACGATCCGTTGAGTTTTTCTCGCCCTCGCGCAGCAGCATCCACAAACGCTCATCGCGATAGCGCAAATCTTGCACACAGCGCCATCCTTGAGCAAAGGTTTCGCTGGCCAGCATGCGCCGCCCGTGAACATCCAGTTTTACAAAGGCATGGCCACCACTTTTAACACTGGCCTCAGCCTCGCTAATATCGAGCCCAGCACCGTAAGCACCCTCTAACGCAGCGTCGGTTAACGCTTGCTGCTGCAAACGCCAGCTCTGGTGCTCATTTATGGTCTCAGTAAGTGCAGTGATTTGCTGTTGAAGATCGCTCAGTACCGCCGCTGGCAAATGGGCACTTTGCAACTCGCTGTGCCATTTTTTAAGCCAGGCCAAATCCTGTTGTAAGATTTTTTCGTGCATTTGACTGTCGGCAAAATCTTGATAATTTTGTCGCGCAGCCAAATATAAGGCGCGAGCTTGTTCGGCATCATTGCCCGCCTCTTTTAGGGCCTGCAACTTGGCTGCAATATCGGCCGCACGATCACGCCCAGTTTGTAGTTGATTTGTGCCAGCTTCGTGATGTTCAGTAGTTTCGCTCCAGCGCTCCAGCTCTGACGTCAGCTTTTTAAGGCTGGCCAATAGACTTTGCAAATCCACCAGCACTGCGGCCATGCCATCTTGCTGCTGTGGCTCGATGGCCTGCAGCAACAGCTCATTTTGTTGTTGCAGTGCCTGTAATGCTTGCTGGTAATCCAACAACTGCCCTGGGCTGACGTTATTATCTGGATCATCCAGCAGGCGTTGCTGGCGAGTTTCAGCTTCGGTTAACGCTTGCTGATGCTGCGCTTTAATACCCGGCAAAAGCTGGTAGCGATCTTGTTGCTTTTTAATGGAGTCCAGCAACTTAGCCTGTAGAAATTGAATATCGGCCACGCTGCTGGCGCTGGTAAATTCTTGCTGGCGATCCTCGCGTGCGGTACGCGCTTGCTGGTTCCAAGTTTTTACTTTTTCTGTTTCTGTTACCGCAGCAGCTAACTGCTCTTTCACCGTGGCGATATAAAATACCGGGTCAACACGCAAGCGATTTAAAATCATGTAGTTACGGTTATAACCCTGGCGAGATTCGCTGTATATCTGGCGACTATTGCCGGCAGCAATGACTTTGCGCTCGTCGTCAGAGTCGCCCACATCCGAGCTCCAGTAACTGCGATAAATACTGGTTTGCAAGTGATCAAAAAACGGCGCCTGCCCCCAAGCACTGATATCTTTCAAGTGCAGTAATTGCTCAATGCCAGCCACTTGCCAGTCATTAAAACCACACAACGATGCTTGATTTGCAGCGGTTAAACGCTTTTCAACGGTATCGTCGCGGTATAACCAGAACAGCGTATCGTCGCTGCTTTTTTGCCAATACAAGCCACCCTCAAACTGGTTGTCACGAATGCAGGCCCAGTCAGTGGCATCTGCCGTCAAGCGGCGTCCTGAATGATCCAATTTGGCAAACGCTGTCGGCGTCAAGTCACCGGCTAAGGTCGTGGCTTGCGGCGCGCCGTCGATGCCAATGCGCACACTGACAACACCAGCAAAGCGATCGCTGAGCTGCAGCGGCATAGTGCTGACAGCCTGCCACTCTCCGTCTTGAGCTAAGCGATACTGATAATCCTGCGGCTGCTCGTAGCCACCGACGTAATCCCACTGCAAGGTGTCGTTGTCGTCGTTCACCACCAAGTTGGCAGGCTTAGGCAGGCCAGCGGCGCTGATGGTAAAGGGTGAGTGATTCACCGCGATGGCGCCGGGTGCCTGAGCACCTTGAGCGGCGACACGCAACAATAATTGGCCACTGGCGATGGCAACATTGCCCAAATGAAGCGGTTTGCTGCTAACCGGCTGCCAGCCCTGACTGCCGGGCCACTGATATTGATAATCGGCGGCTTGTTCAAAACCGCTGACCCATACCCAATCCAGGGTATCGGCACTGTCATTGACGCGCAGCCCGGTTGGCGCACCTGGCGTGCCTGCCTGGCGGCTAAACCCACTTTCAGGCGCAGCACTGGCCCCCGGGCTGCGACTGCCCTCAATGCCTTTAACACGCAGTAATACTTGCACCGCCGGTGCATCAATGTCGCCCACCTTCACCGGGCGCTGAGACGCCGTGCTCCAGCTCACGCCGCCGTTAATGCTGTACTCATAGTCACTGGCTTGCTCGAAACCGCTCACCCAGCGCCAGCTCAAGGTATCGGCACTGTCGTCTGCGACCACACCTTGCGGTGCGGCTATGTCTGTTTGTCGAGCGTGAAAAGCCTGGGGGCTTATCGCAGACTCACCGCTGTCACGCAGCCCGATCATGTCTTTGACGCGCAGCAACAATTGGTTAGCGGCTATGTCGCGATCGCCCACCGGCAAGGGTTTTTGCGTTACCTCGCTCCAGTTTTGGCCGCCGTCCAGGCTCCATTGATAATCCTGAGGTTGCGCAAAGCCTGGCACCCATTGCCAGTTTAAAGTGTCGGCGATGTCGTCGACCAACAACCCTTGTGGTGCAGCAATATTGCGCACCACGGCGTGAAAGGCGGCATCGCTGCTGGCCGTTTTGCCCGCGCGATGCAGGCCGGCTTTGGCGGCGACGCGCAGTTGCAACGCACCTTTGGCCACATCCACATCACCCACCGCTAACGGGTTGGCCGATGCCCGTCGCCATAAGCCATCGCCCAGGTGGTATTCGTAATCAGCGGCTTGCTCAAAGCCGGCTACCCAAGTCCAGCTCAGGGCATTATTGATGTCATCCACCTGCAAAGCGCTGGGGGCGCCAATGGCACTGTCTAAGGCAGTAAATGCGGCTGGGCTAAAGGCGATGTCACCGCCACGCTGGGCATTGCTCTCAGCGACCCGCAACTGCAGATGGCCTTTGGCAATGGCAATATCGCCCACCAACAGCGGCCGGCTAGTAATGGCACGCCAACCAGATTCGCCCAGAATACGCCATTGATAATCGCCAGCATTGGGGTAGCCCGCCACCGGCTGCCAATTCAGCGTGTCGTTCACATCATCAACCACCAGCTGCGCCGGTGCATCGATGGTCGCAGGCGATGCCTGAAAAGCCTGCTGGTTATAGGCCACCGCGCCGGCTTGGCGCTGGCCGGCCACCGCAGCCACCCGCAGCTGCACCTGGCCTTCGGGCAAATAGCGGTCACCCACTGGCACGGGTTTGCGGTTCACGGTTTGCCAGCTCGTCCCGCCATCAAAGCTGATCTGGAAATCCGCCAGCTGACTAAACCCTGGCACCAGTGCCCAGTCGAGCAAATTGGCCTGATCATCGACCTGTAACTGTGTGGGTGCTGCAATGTTGTCGATCATGGCGACATAGGCTTCACTGGCGGCGGCCGCCGCGCCCGCGGCATATTCCCCAGCTTTGGCAGCCACCCTGACTTGGGCCTGGCCAGCGGCAATATCGATGTCACCCAGTTGGGCAGGGTTGCTCTGTGCCGCTTGCCAGCTATAGCCGCCGTCGGTGCTGATCTCATACAAACTGGCAGAGGCAAAGCCCGCCACTGGCCGCCAGCCGAGGGTATTGTTGCTGTCGTCCACTTGCAGCTCGGAGGGGGCTGCAATATCGGTACGTAAACGCGTAAAAGCCTGCTGACTGACGGCGGCGGCACCGGCCAAGCGCTGAGCCGTGGCACGCACACGCACCTGCAACTGGCCAGCAGCCAACTCTAAATCACCATAAGCGGTGGGATTTTGCTGCGCCTGCGTCCAACTTTGGCCACCGTCGAGGGAAATTTCGTACTCCTCCGCGGCCGCCAAACCCGCCACTGGCTGCCAGCCAAACTCGTCGGCGCTGTCGTCCAACCATAATTGCGGCGCACCGATATTACTGATGCGTGCGGTAAAAGCTTGTAGGTTGCGCGCAATGCGACCAGCACCGCCATCGCTGCCCGAGCGCACCCGCAACTGCACCTGACCCGCGGCCAATGCTTGATTGCCGATCAACAGCGGCTTTTGTGCGGCGATAAGCCAGTTTTGGCCGCCATCGAGGGAATATTCGTAGGCGTCAGACTGGGTAAAACCCTCCACCCAGTGCCAACTTAAAAGATCGTCATCGTCGTTAATAATCAGCTCTGGCGCGGGCGCCATATCGCGGGTTTGCACCGCGCTGCGCAGCTGCTTTTGCCCACTCTGGCTGTGCCACTGGGCATCGGCTGCCGCCACAACTTGCTGCCAAGCAGCCCCTGGATTCTGCTGACTGGCCAGCTGCAACTGGTGCTGCCATGCGGCCATGACCACTTGGGCAATGTCGTGCACCACTTGATCTTCGTGGCCATCCACATCCTGCAAATAATGACTGGTTAAACTGTGCGCCGGCACCAGCCACTCACGGGCCAATTGCTGCTGCACCTCTTCAACCGGCAAACCACTGCGCTCGGCGCGCTGGCGTATCAGGGTAGTGAGCGGCGTGACTAATTGCTCAGATGACTGGTTGGCAGCTTGCCCGCCAGCATCGCCTGGCAGTGGCCGCAGCACCACACGCTGTTGCAGCGGCTGCTGCGGAAAGTCCATATCAATGGTGGTGCCGGGAATCACTTCCACGATGACTTCATCTACCGCACTGCCCGCTGGCACTTGCAGCACATAACGCCCTTGGCGGTCGGTTTTGCTGCGAAATTCATCACCGTCGCAAGCTTGGTTGCCATTGGCATCCAGGCAGGCCCAGGCCTGATACAAAAATCCATCCATGGCCGTGCCAACGATGCGCAAAGCATCAGAGCCGTCATAGTTGTTGCCAACATTCGTCGCAGGAGGGGTGATGACGGGTGCTGTATTTTGCTGCGGCTGCGATTGATCTTCGCCACAGCCATGCAGCGCGACCACTACCGATATCATCAACAACAGATGTCTGCTGTGCATCTTGCCTTCCTTTTTTGAGCTGGCCTGAGCTGGCTGCGAAGCAGCACAGATCAATGTCACGATGACGTCATTGACCAACGATCAATCGCCACAAATGAGAAACGGTCGCAGATGCTAGTGTAAATGATATTGGTTTGCAATTATTACTTTGCTTTACTAATATCCGCCCTATCAGAAACTCCTGACTGCCTCCCCAACCACCCATAAATGATTGATTTAATTGATCTTTAATAAGAAAGGATAATTTCAATGACTGGCCAGCATGGCATCCAAGCCCGGGCGTCCAAACATTTAATGACAAAACTATCGGCGATGTTTATAAGCAGCTGCGCCGCTCTGACGGGCTGCCAGGTGGGTGAGGATCAGCATGACCAGGGTGAGCAGCAAGATGAGCAATTGCACGCAGCGCAATGCCCGGATTGGAATCTCAACGCGCGCTGTGATGACTATGAACAGCAGCAAGCACTGACGTTAGATGGTTCGGTGGGCGGGCCATATATTAAACGCGACAGTGACAAAAGCCTGCTCACGGCGCCTTCCGGGGCTCAAGTCATTACTCCGATGACCACTGTCATCAACAACGAGCTGTTGTTTAACCCAACCCTCAGCAGCGCCAGCGAAACCACACCAGAAGTGCGCGCCTTACAAGCAGCGCGCTATTTAGAAGGCATTTTTCCACAGGTTTCCTTTAGCCAGGCTTTGTATCAGGCTGGCCCAGAGGAAGTGAGCGACGCCATTCAAAACAGCATTAACGCTGCCCTCCAACAACAGCCAGACAGCAACCCGTATTGTGTGATTGCTGCCGTGGTTGATGCCATGGTGGTAGAGCGCCGTTTTGATGTGCGCATCGCGACGGACGATAGCGCCTCTCAGTGTCAGCAACCCGAAATGATACTCAGCCGCCTCAACAGTCAGATGGGCGATCAATACAGCACCTTGGGGCGTGCGCCCATGGCTGACTTGGTGGTGGCCGCCAGCTTTGATGAGCGCTTAATTATCTGGAATAACGGCCAATTACTGACGCAAGCCACTCAAACTCAGGGCAACAACAATAGCGCGGCAACAACACAGACCCAGTCATTGCTGCGCCCACTGGACGATGACGACGACGACGATTACGACGGTCACAGTGGCGCCACCGTGGTGGACGGCGGCATTAGCCTGCCACCGATTGATATTGATGTCGGCGATCGCGCGTTAAGTAATATCAGCGTGATTCAACCGTCCAGCCGCACTCAATCTGTCTATTTAATCAATTCAGGCTCCCTCGGATCTGGCAGCAGTCGCAACATTGCTTGCCCAGCGGACAGCGGCAGCAATGCCGGGGTGCATAAGATTCAGTTGGGCGAAAGCAGTGATGGCGACGCAGATAACAGCGGCACAGGATCTGGCACGACGGCAGGCACTGGCAGCGGAACTGGCACCGGAACTGGCAACGGCACTGGCACCGGGTCAGGAACAGGGGCGGGATCAAACGCCACAGATAATGCCGCAGGCACCAGCAACGCTGCGCTGCTAACAGCCGCCCACAAGCAAATGCCCAGCATCAGTTACGACGCAATGGCATCCGCCACCACCTTTCCCACTGAGCCAACAGAGCCCACTCAGCCGACGGTCAGCAACCCAACACCGGGCACGGATGCTTTTTGCGCCAACGATGCGATGCAGCATTTGGCCCTGTCTGATGACGAGCAGGTATTGTTAGCAGCCACCGCACAACGACTGTTCCGCTTAGATATGGAAACCCTGGAACAAATGGGCGGCTATTTTGCACCCTACAACCGCAATGCCAGCATCAACCATATCAGCAGCAATGACGATGGCTCACTGGCGCTGGTCGGCTCCAATGAAGATCAGGGCCTCACGCTGGTGGCGGTCAACGGCATGAACCAAATTGGCTGGTCGCAGGAAAGCAGTTTAAGGGCGGTTAAAAAAGCCTTCTTTTTCGACCAAGATCAGCGCATTGCTTTAATCGAAGAAAATGGCACTGAGTTGGTCATTCTCTACGCGGGTAATTTGGCACAACCGCAAACCGAGCAACGCATTAACCTGCAATCTGGCATCAAAGACATGGCCATCAGCCCTGATCGCAGCCACTTGGCGGTGTTAACTCAAAACCATGCCCTGTTTTTATATCAATTACCCGCCATTGAACTGATCGAGCATTTATCGCCCGTCGCCGATAGCAAAAAGCTGGCATTGCAGGACGATCAACTGCTGATGCTGGGTGATAATGGCCGTGTGATTCGTACCCTGAGCTATGGCCAACGCTTCGGCAATAGCATGGCCAATGCCCTGCAAGCACTGACGCTAGAGCGCATTTTAGGTGCCAATAGCGACCCTAACGAGGTCAGCGACAATCTCTATTTACCGACTCAACTGGGCAGTGCCGTGGTGAGCTGGCACAGCAACTCAATGGCCATTAATGCACAGACTGGCGAAGTCAGCAGCCAATACGGTCGCCAGGCTGTCACGTTAACCGCAACGGTACAAGGCCGCTTCCGCCAGCAGTTTATTGAAGTGAAGCGCAGCTTTCGCCTATTTACGGCCGGTTAGTCTTCTCACCAATACCCACTACAAATCTACCTGAGCGTTGCCCTGCAAGAGATGCAGGGCAGATCCGTCAATTTTTCTCGACAAATCCATGCGCATTTTTGCCTTTTAATACCAGGCTTTTCTTTGAGAAAAGCCGCTAGCCAAATAATTGTACGCCCCATAAAAAACCAAGTAGTCTCTTTGTTTATCACGGTTGATTGACTCCAGGGAGACAACACCATGCTCACCAGCATCGCGCTGCCATTTATTGCGGCCGTCATTGCGCCTGTTTGGCTTAGACGAGGCCTACCGGGTAGCTGGCTGGCTCTGTTTCCACTTGCGGTTTTTGCTCTTAATGCAGGCATTTATTCACAGGTCATCAGTGGCGCAGAGGTCAGTGCTCATTATCCCTGGGTGCCCAGCATTGGCTTGAACGTTTCCTTGTATGTCGATGGTCTGCGCTGGCTGATGCTGACCCTCATCAGTGGCATCGGTACCGCGGTGGTTTTATATGCCAGCAGCTATTTGGCCGGCCATAAAGATTTACACCGCTTTTTCTTGTGGTTATTCGTGTTTATGGGGGCCATGGTTGGCCTGGTGCTGGCCGATAATCTGTTGCTGCTGTTTGTCTTTTGGGAACTCACCAGCATCGCCTCCTATATGCTGATTGGCTTTACCCATGAGTCAGAAAAGTCCCGAGCTTCTGCGTTACAAGGCTTGCTGGTAACCGTCGGCGGTGGCCTGGCGCTGCTGGCAGGCATGATGATGCTAGCCCAGCTGCAACAAACTTGGCTTATCAGTGAAATGTCGCTCATCACCGAGCACAGCAGCTGGATTAATGCTGCCATTGTGCTGATTTTGATCGGCACCTTTACCAAATCGGCGCAGTTTCCGTTTCAGTTTTGGCTGCCCAACGCCATGGCGGCGCCGACGCCGGTATCGGCCTATTTGCACTCCGCCACCATGGTAAAAGCTGGGGTGTTTTTAATGGCGCAACTGGCGCCGGTGTTTGCCCAGCAAAATCTATGGCTAACCCTAGTCACCGGCGCCGGTGCCATCACCATGTTATTGGGTGCCTGGCTGGCTTACCTGGCCGTCGATTTAAAGAAGATTTTGGCCTATACCACAGTGACTGCCTTGGGCATTTTGACCATGCTGGTGGGGCTTAACTCTGATTATGCGTTTTTCGCCTTCGTCACCTTTTTGGTGGCCCATGCTTTGTACAAAGCGTCGCTGTTTATGCTGGCGGGCATTATTGAGCATCAAGCCCATACCCGAAATCTGCGCCATATTCGCCCGCTGCCCAAGTTCACACTGGCGGTGACCGTAGCGGCAGCTTGGTCATTAGCCGGCATTGCCCCCGCCTTGGGCTTTATCGCTAAAGAGTTACTGCTAAAAGCCAGTGCAATGAACTGGTTACTGACTGGAATGGTATTTGCCACCGCAGCGCTGACCATTGCCGTTGCAGTGAGCTTGGTATGGCAGCCGTGGCGCAGCCGACGCCAAGCGAAAGAGCAGCATGCCGAACCCTGGCAACAATGGTTTGGGCCGGTAGTGTTTTCTAGCCTGGCCTTGCTTCTCGGCATCGGTGCCCCTCTGGTGCAGCCATTGGCTAGCACCATTGCTGAGCAAATGGGGGCAAGAAATGTCATTGAGTTGTCACTGTGGTATGGCTTATCGCCGGCATTGGTGTTGTCAGTGGCCAGCATCATCGTCGGTATCGGCCTAGCGGCATTGTGGCGAAAAAACCGCGTACTGGCCGCCAAGTTGCGTTTAATCAGCCGCCATACCGGCACCGAGCGCTTATATGAGCTGCTGTTAGCTGGCAACTTATCCTTTGGCGATTGGCAAACTCGGGTACTGCAAAATGGCTATTTAGGGCGCTATTTGGTGCTTATTATTGCCATTACCACCCTGGCGGTGACCAGCACACTGTTAAGCCAGTATGGATTGCCCAGCTTTCAATTCGATGCGCTAGAGCCGTACGAAGTCGGCATGCTATTTGTCATGCTCACTTCCACCTTGTACGCCATTGCCAGCCGTCAACGCTTTGCCGCCATTATTGCTCTAGGAGCCCTAGGCTTTGTGGTGGCATTAATCTTCATTCATTTTTCAGCTCCCGATCTGGGTATTACTCAAGTCTTGGTTGAAACCCTGACCGTGCTGCTGTTGGTGCTGGTGCTGCTGAAGTTACCCGGATTTAAAAACTACTCCAGCCGTGGTCAGCGTCTACTCGATACCGTGGTCGCCTGTGCCTTTGGCCTGATGATGACGCTGCTGGTACTGGCCACCCAAGAAAACCGCTGGGCCGATTCCATTGCTCATTATTTTATTGAGCACAGCTATTCGTTGGGCTATGGCCGCAACGTGGTCAACGTGATTCTGGTGGATTTCCGGGCACTGGATACGCTGGGAGAAATTTTCGTATTGGCCCTGGCGGCAATGGGAGTTTATTCCATGATCAGATTGCGTAGGAGTCGCTTATGAAACAGGGGTTTGCGCCCAATTCCGGGCTAATTTTACGCACCGCGACCATTGCTATTTTGCCACTGCAACTGATGTTTTCAGTGTTTTTGCTGCTACGTGGCCACAACGAGCCAGGCGGCGGCTTTATCGGCGGCTTGGTGGCTGCCGGTGCCTTTTCTCTGTATTTAATTGTATTTGGTGCCAAAGCAACACGCCGTTTGATTCGGGTAGACCCGCAAGACATTCTGGCCGCTGGCTTATTGCTCGGCTTGTTGGCGACGCTCCCTGCCTTGTTGCCAGGTCAGTCGTTTTTTACCGCCCAGTGGCTGCCTGTGGATTTATTTGGCACCAGGGTAAAACTATCGACCGTACTGGTGTTTGATGTCGGTGTGTATTTGGCCGTTATTGGCACCATTACAACCATGTTTTTTGTCCTGGCCGAGCGCCTGGTAGGGAGTCAGTAATGTCTGCATTAATGGCCGTCGCCATCGGTATCTTATTTGCCGCAGCACTCTACATGATGCTGAGGCGCTCCATCGTTAAACTGGTGATGGGGCTTATTTTGTTAAGCAATGCCGCCAACCTGGTGATATTCACCAGCGCTGGTTTAACCAGCGGTGCGCCTCCGCTATTGGATGAGGTCAGCAAACAGGCGCCAGCGGGAGTGGCCGACCCATTGGCGCAAGCGCTGATATTGACCGCCATTGTCATTGCCTTTGGGGTGCTGGCGTTTTCTGTAGTATTGATTCACCGCGCCAACGAAGTGGTGCAAACGGACGACCTGGATCAAATGAAGGATACCGATCAATGAGCAATCTGGTATTCCTGCCGATCTTAATTCCTCTATTCGCAGGTGCCGTTACACTGGCGCTGTGGCGCAGCAATCGCTGGCAAAAATGGGTGTCTGTCGCCAGTACACTGGTGTATTTAGTCGCCAGCTTGCTATTAGCCCAAAGCGTTCAGCAACATGGACACATTGTACTGCAAGTCGGTGGCTGGCAGGCGCCCTTTGGCATCAGTTTGGTGGCGGACTTTCTAGCCAGCATTATGATTGTGGTCACGGCAGTGGTGGCTTTTTGCGCCGTGTTGTATTCCTTAGTATCCACCCCGAGCGCCCATATTAAATTCGGCTACTTTCCGTTATTGCACCTGCTGCTGGCCGGTGTCAGCGGTGCTTTTTTGACCGGTGACTTATTTAACCTGTTTGTCTGGTTTGAAGTCATGCTGCTGGCCTCCTTTGGGTTGTTAACCCTGGGCGGTGAGCGCGCACAGATGGAAGGTGCGATTAAATACGTCACCATCAATTTGTTTTCATCGGCGTTATTTTTATCCGCCATTGGCTTGCTGTATGGCAGCGTCGGCACATTGAACATGGCAGACCTAGCCGTGAAGCTGCAAGATGTTGAGCAGCAAGGTCTGGTGAATGCCATCGCTTTGATGTTTATGGTGTCATTCTCAATTAAGGCCGGTGCCTTTCCGTTTTTCTTTTGGCTTCCAGCCTCGTATCACACCCCCATTATTGCCGTATCGGCCGTGTTCGCAGGCTTACTGACCAAGGTCGGTGTGTATGCGCTGTACCGTATGTTTAGCCTGGTATTCACCGGTGATATCGCATTCACCCATGAGATTTTGCTGTGGGTCGGCGTACTGACCATGCTCTCTGGGGTATTGGGCGCCGCCTCGCAATTCGAGATTCGCCGAATTTTATCATTTCATATCATCAGCCAGATTGGCTATATGATTCTGGCACTGGCCATTTTCACCCCCGCTGCCATTGCCGGTGGGGTGTTCTACCTGTTCCACCACATTATTGTGAAAACCAACCTGTTTTTGATCGCCGGCCTGACGCAAATGCTGCAAGGCACTTATGAGTTAAAGCAAATGGGCAGTTTGTATCGTCAGCGCCCCTGGCTGGCTGCTTTGTTTTTAATTCCTGCTATGTCGCTGGCTGGGTTGCCACCACTGTCTGGGTTTTTTGCCAAGTTTTTGGTGATTGAAGCCGGCATTAGCAGCCAGCAATGGGTGGCCACCGGCGTGGCCTTATTTGTTGGCTTGCTGACGCTCTACTCGATGATCAAAATTTGGGCCGAAGCTTTCTGGAAAGCGCAACCCGAAGCCAATGACAAAGCCATTTCCTTACCGCTGCTGGGCGTCATCCCGGTGGCATTGATGGCGGCCATGACATTGGTTATTGGTCTCTACGCCGAGCCCTTTATTCAACTATCACAAGCCACGGGTGAGCAGCTACTGGCGCCCGCTACCTACATACAAGCCGTATTGGGAGGTCAACCATGATAGGTTTTTTATTCAACCTGTTGCTGGCTCTGTCTTGGCTGCTGCTGACCAATACCTTTACCTTGCTCAATGTGCTGTTTGGTTTTGCCTTGGGCTTTTTAGTGATTGCATTGATCCACCGTACCGTGCCGGCCCTGTATTTCTACCCTAAACGGCTGCCACGAGCCCTTCACTTTGCATTATTTTTTATCAAAGAGCTGGTGGTCGCTAATTGGCGCGTTGCCACGGATATTGTAACGCCCATCTGGTACATGCACCCTGGGGTTATTGCCCTGCCATTGACGGCCAAAACTGAGTTTGAAATAGCCCTGGTGGCAAATATCATCTCACTGACTCCGGGCACACTCAGCATGGACGTATCAGACGATAAAAAGACCCTGTTTGTTCATGCCATGTTCTTGGATGATGAGGAAAAACTGCGTGGCGATTTAAAAGAAATCGAACAACGTCTATTACAGGTACTGAGGTAAGCCGATGCTGAGTATTGCCATTACGATAAGCTACCTGTTTATTATTGTTGCGATGATTCTGGGGCTCTGGCGCTTGTTGCGCGGCCCCTGCTTGCCCGATCGCATTGTAGCATTGGAATTGATTGCCTCCCTAGTGGTCGCCATGGCCGGTATTCATGCCATTGACACTGGCGTCACCGCTTACATCGACATTGCCATTGTGATGGCATTAACTGCCTTTTTATCGGCCGTCGGCATCGCCAAATTTGTACAACTCAGGGGCTCTAACGATGACTGAACTGATAGTAAGCTTATTGTTACTGCTAGGCAGCGTTTTAATGCTGATCGCTTCGATTGGCATCATTCGTCTTCCAGATTTGGTAACGCGCATGCATGCCACCACCAAGTCAGGGGTGTTGGCCATTACCTTGGTTATGATTGCGGTGGCTGTACATTTTGCCGAATCGGGCGTCATCACCCGAGTAATGGCGATTATATTATTTACCTTTATTACCGCCCCCGTCGCCGCTCATGCCATTGCCCGCGCCGGTTATTTTTCTGGCGTCGGCCTTTGGGAGCGCACTAAAAAAGACGAGCTAAAGGAATACTATAATCGTCAGGAGTAATTGCCTGACAGCTGGGATGCTTCATAATGCTGCTCTGGAATTTTTAGGCGCCACCACCCACACCCCATTTCGGTGCCATCCTATTAACAAGGAGTTCATTATGATATTTCGCTCGATGCTCGTAGCGGCTGTGGCGCTGTGCCTCGCACTGCCAGCACAGGCTGTCGAACAGCGCAGCCTGAACAATGGCAACCTGATTTTAGAGGACATCCCGCCTATTCCCGAAGATATTGCCAGTGACCTGAACCGCTATCAAAATGCTCGCTCAGCCAGCTTTCAAGGTTGGTCACAAGACGGTAACAGCCTCTACATCACCACTCGCTTTGGTGACGTCAGCCAGATTCACCGGGTCGATAAAGCCGGTGGTAGCCGCCACCAACTGACGTTTTTTGATGAACCGATTGGCTCAGTGGTGATGCGCCCAAAGCATAACCAGCTGGCCTTCACCATGGACAGTGGTGGCAATGAGTTTGCGCAGATTTTTTTATTGGATTTAACCAGTGGTGAGCATTGGATGATTTCGGATGGTGAATCACGCAATGACGCTCTGGTGTGGAATGAGTCCGGCACCCGCCTGGCCTTTCAAAGCACCCGTCGCAATGGCCGCTCCAATGACATCTGGATGGCAGAGTTCAGCGATGATGATCGCCAGCCTAAGCAAACTCTGGTACACGCCGCCAACGAGGGAAGTTGGTGGGGGCCTGTAGCATTTTCAGCCAACGGCGATCTGCTGTTAATGCAGCAATATACTTCTTCCACCCAATCGGCTGTGCACTTAAAGAACCTAAAAACTGGTAAAACACAGCGATTGGCGGGCGATGACAAACACCCCTCACGCAACTATGGCGCTGGATTTGATGCCAATTATGACGGCGTCTATTTGCTGACAGATCGCTTCAGTGAGTTCACTCAGTTGACCCACATGAACCTGAGCGATAGCAAAGAATCCGTGATCACAGAAGACATTCGCTGGGACGTCGACGACGGCGGCATGTCCAGAGACCGCAAAACCATGGCGTTTAGTGCCAATGTCGATGGCCTGACCCAGGTCTACCTACTGGATACGGCCAGCCATCAATATCGACGGCTGGAAAACCTTCCCATGGGGCTGGTGGGCGGCTTGGCGTTTAGCCCAGACGATAAACGTCTGGCCATGTCCATTAATACACCCAAAACGGCCACCGATGTTTTTGTCAGCGACTTGCAAGGCGACCTAAAACGCTGGACTTACAGTGAAATTGGCGGCTTGGATACTGAACGCTTGATCGAGCCAGAATTAGTTCGCTACCCGAGCTTCGATGGTTTGCAGGTGCCAGCATTTGTGTATAAGCCACGCGGTGAAGGCCCCTTCCCGGTGGTGATTAGTATTCACGGCGGGCCAGAGTCTCAATACCGGCCAGGCTTTAGCAGCACGCTGCAAATGTGGCTGCAAAAACTCGGAGTAGCCGTCATTGCTCCCAATGTGCGTGGTTCTTCTGGTTACGGTAAAGAATACGTCGCCATGGACAATGGCTTTAAACGTGAGGATTCGGTCAAAGACATTGGCGCCCTATTAGATTGGATTGCCACCCAGCCTGACTTAGATCAGCAGCGCGTTGCTGTTATCGGCGGCAGCTATGGCGGTTATATGGTGCTTGCCAGTGCCGTGCATTACAGCGACCGAATCAAAGCCGCCGTCAATGTGGTTGGTATCTCTAATTTTGTTACTTTCTTAAAAAATACCCAAGATTACCGCCGCGACTTGCGCCGAGTAGAATACGGTGATGAACGTGACCCGAAAATGCATGATTTTCTACAGCGCATCAGCCCCAACAACAATGTCGATAAAATTAAGGTGCCGATGTTTGTTGTGCAGGGTGAAAATGATCCGCGCGTTCCTGTAACCGAGGCCGAGCAAATCGTTAAAGCATTGCGCGAGAGCGATAACCTGGTGTGGTACATGAATGCGTTAAATGAAGGTCACGGCTATCGCAAGAAAGAGAATCGCGATATTTACAGCCAAGCCATTGTACTCTTCTTTCGCCAACATTTGCTGAAGTAAGCGAACAGGTGGCGCTCAATGCGAGCGCCATGCTGCGATTTTATTACTGCATATCGATCACTATCTTTCCCACCGCAACCTGGGCTTCGCTGCGTTTAATGGCGTCGTTGATATCAGCCAGCCGATATACCCGGTCTAAATGCACCTGAATATCGCCACCGTCAATCATCTTGCTGATATGCGCAAGATCGTGGCCATTAGGCTGCACCCACATGCGACTGAAGTTCACGCTCTGACCTGCAATAAACTCGGCTTCGACATCGTCTAGGGTCGACACCACATAACCGCCCGTTTTTACCACTTGAAAAGCGCGTTTGACCAAATCACCGCCGCTGCTGATGACAAACACTAAGTCGACCTCTTTTACCACTTCGGCAAAATCTGTGGTTTTGTAGTCGATAAATTCATCCGCCCCCAAGCTTTTGACATAGGCGGCATTTTTACCCGAAGCACTGGCAATCACGTGCGCCCCCAATGCTTTAGCAATTTGCACAGCAAAGCCGCCAACACCACCAGAGGCGCCTAATATCAATACTCGCTGGCCGGCACTTAGCTGCCCCTCTTGCACTAAGCCTTGCCAAGCGGTGACCGCCGCCAAAGGCACTCCCGCACTTTCGAGCTGGCTCAAGCGGGTGGGCTTTTTCACCGCCAGACTGGCATCCACACTAATAAACTCGGCATAGGCCCCCTGGCGATCGATAGGTGCAAAGGCAAATACTTGATCGCCCACCTCGTGCTGGCTGACGTTAGCGCCCTTGGCGACCACGGTGCCAGCAACGTCCCAGCCAAGAATCAGCGGCAAAGTATGGGCGCCGCTATCGGCGATCATGCCGTTGCGAATATGAAAGTCGACCGGGTTGACGCCCGCGGCCGTTACCTGAATCAATACCTCATGCTCCGCCACGGCGGGTGTAGGCAGCTGCCCCAATACCAGAGTTTGCTGCTGGCCATAGCCTTCGATGTAAGCCGCATTCATATTTTGCTTAATGGTGTTTGTGCTCATCTCAATATCCTTCTGGGTTTGCTTCAGTTGTTTGTGCTTCAAGTGATGAGCTTATTGTTGCCTGACACTTCAATACGGTCTAATTGATAGGTAGTATGCTATTCATTGATGTAGATGATGAATTGATAATGCCAAAAACGGATTTAAACCTGGTGGTTATCTTTGATGCCATCATGCAAGAACAATCGGTTACCACAGCGGCAGAGCGACTGGCCATGACTCAGCCGTCAGTGTCTAATGCCTTGGCGCGCATGCGCCACGTATGGCGAGACCCGCTGTTTGTGAAAGACGGGCGCGGCGTAAAGCCCACCCCCTATGCTCAGCGCCTATGGGCGCAAATCGCTCATCCATTGTCGGATATTCGCACGGCGGTAGACCCTCCTCAGTTTGACCCGGCCAGCCATGCGCGCTGTTTTCGCATCGCTTTAACCGATGGCTTAACCGGTATGTTTTGGTCACCACTGCGCCAACACATAGAGCACTATGCGCCTAATATTGATGTACACGCCGTGCCGTATACAGGTGCGTTGGAACAGCAGTTAATGCAGGCGAATGTCGATTTGGTAATGGGGCACTATTTTGGCCGCCACCAACAAATTGCTACCCGTGCGTTGTTTGAAAACCCTTTTGTGGTGGTGATGCGGCCGAATCACCCGCTGAGCCAAGGCAAACTAACGCTGAAGCGTTTTATTGCCGCCGAGCAATTGCTGGTATCGCTGTCGGGCGATGCGGAAGGGTCCGTTGATATTACCTTGGCGGAAATGGGATTAAAACGGCGCTTGGCCATGACATTAAACACCTTTGCTGGTGCGGTCGAGTTGGTGCAAGATACAAACTTAATTACTGTTTTACCCTATCCTGTGGTCGCCAAATACCTACAGCGCGGTGAGTTGTTGGCCAAGCCAACGCCCATAAGTATTCCCACCCCCATCATGTACATGGCTTGGCATAAGCGTGATGAACGCGATCCTGGCTTGCAGTGGATGCGCAATGTGATTCAGACGATCAGCGAAGATATTCAGCAAAGCTGTGGCGAGCTGCATTTGGTTTCGAGCTAGAGGCTAGTTCAGCAAGATTAGCGCGCATAAAAGAAAAGCGTTAGCCATGTCATTAACATGGCTAACTGATTCAGCGGTTTTGAGTACCGTTATAATTGATACTCGTCCTTCAGCTCATCGACACGACGGCGCAATTCACCGCGCAATTCTTTATCTGACAAGCGACCGATAATATTCGACAGAACGCGTTTCTCGTTATCGTCTACCACGCCATCACGCTTGGCAATGTCGAGAATTTTCTCTAACTCGCCAGCATCCAAAGTGCCATCGTTGGCAAAGCAGTTGATGGAGTGGAATGACATTTCTAAGTAGTCGCGACTTTCTTTCATGGTTTTCTCCTTAAGATTAATCTAACTTCTATACAACACTCGATATCGCCGTCCATAAAGGCTGCGATTATCCGTATTATTCACTGATACTGCTATTGGTTGGGCGAATCGACAAATATTGCAGAATGTCCGCCTTATCCGGCTGTTGGTTTAACCACTGGCGAAACTCATCTGCTTTGGCAAACTGCGCTTCGCCTAACCGGCTACGGAAGTTTTCTCTGACACTGGCTTCTTGCTCAGTCAACCGAATCAAACGCTGCCAGGCATCGGTAAATATTCTCGGCAATTGCTGATGCATATCGCACGACTTGAGCAATGACCATTCGCCAGCATCGAGCCAGGCTTCGTCACACGTCGCGCACAGCTCCAGGCGATTATCCTGATCGTGACCGATACGATATTTGCTCATCAAGCGGGCGCATTTAGGGCACAACTTGGCACCTGCAGAGTCTTCTGCGGTAAACTCATCGTCCTTTTCAATACTGTGCTGCGCAGTGGTTTGCTGCCAATAACGATAATTCAGCAGCGGTAACAAGCTGCCACCACACTGCAGGCATCCGGCTGCGACTAGCCCAGTCTCAAGGGTGATAGGCTGTAACTGACTGCCCTTGCATTGCGGACACTGCATAATTTTCTCCTACTCATTTTTTGTTTCTGGCTTACCACGGCTGAGCGAGCTTAAAAAAGCAAACAAAATTCCCGCGACAGCACCCGCGATATGGGATTCAAATGACACCCCCGGCTGATTCGGTAGCAAGCCATACACCAAGCCGCCGTAAGCAAACACCACCAGTAACGCCACCATGACATTAACAAAACTGCGGGCAAATAACGCCAGCGCTATTTGCCAGGCCCACAGTCCAAAAATCCAGCCGCTGGCGCCAATATGAATGGCCGGCCTGGCAAACAGCCAGACCAAGGCACCCGACACCACCATAATAAACACACTGGCCGTCAGGTATTGCCGCACCGAATGACGCAGGCTGATTAAGCTCATAATGGCCAAGCCCATCAGGTTGTTCAGCAGGTGCGACCAATCACTGTGAATAAAAGGCGCCAACATGATATGAAACCAGCTATCAGTCTGGCGCGGCCAAATACCATAATGGCGCAGCTCCACTGGCAACAACACGTTCGCCATGAACACGCCGATCAATAGCAATGCCATCAGCGCCAGCAACAGTAGCCGGCGTTTAAGCATCATCATCACTGGGCGTCGGGCTCCGCTCGACCAGATTTTGTTTGGCCACGTTCCATGTTGTCCTCTAACTGGCGCAATTGCTGCGATATATCACGCATTTTTTCATGGGTTCTCAAATCAATATCGAGCTTTTTATCCATGCTGCGTACCAGCGGGAAAATGCTGTTTTCAATGGTATCCGCCAAAACGGTTAAGATTTTATCCAACCCAGGTACTGGTTGATTGGTAACACTCACCTTGGGCTCAATCTGTTTGAGCGACTCAGCAAAGCGGTTCAACCCTTGCAGTACACTGCTCGCGACTTGAGCATTGTTGCTTTGCATTTGCTCACGCGTTTGCACAGCGCTCTGTGACAGTGACTGAATACCACTGACCATATCAGCCAACTGCGCCACAACTCGTGCTCCGGTATCCGCACCATCACCACCCATGGCCTTATTGCGCAAGAAGTCGGCTTTGATTTCTTGCCAGCGCTGCTGCTGTTCGTCGGTCATGTTGCCACGCAACTCTGCCAGCTTCAGCAAGTTGTCTTCGGCGCCTGTGGTTAATAATTGAGATTCACCCAGGTAATGATCAGCGATCATTTGCATCAGCTCGCTGTCGTTCATCACGGCGGAGATCTTCTCCGTCATTTTATTCATATTGCGATAGCTGCCTTGCAGCTTAAACGGCGGCTCAGTGCGGTACTTGTCATCCTGCGCCGCCGAGGCAATGTATTGCTGGTTAATTTTCAAAATGACATCTTGCACCACCATCATTTTCTTCAGCACTGAGGTGATTTCATTGATTTCTGCACCACTGTACTGGTGCGATAAATCACTGGTGGCAACGTCACGTCCTTTAGCCAAGTCGATCAGCTTATACACATCGGCCATTTCTCTCACCGCCAGTGGTGCCAACACCGGGTTAGAGGTGAGTGCATTTTCAATGTAACTGAGGGCAAACTGCTCCTCCATACCGCCGAGAATGTCGCCCAGGTTATAAATATCCGCACGGTTGGCCAGCATATCTGGAATACGGAAGGCCTCGCCAGATTCGGTATAGGGGTTACCCGCCATCACCACGCAGAACTTTTTACCGCGCATGTCATAGGTTTTGGTATTGCCATTCCACACGCCATCAATGCGCCGCGTGCCATCACACAAAGAAATAAATTTCTGCAAAAACTCAGGGTCTGTGTGCTGAATATCATCCAGATACAGCATCACATTGTTGCCCATTTCCAGCGCTAGATTGAGTTTCTCCAGCTCCTTACGTGAAGTTGAGTCAGGCGCTTGCTGCGGGTCGAGTGACGTGACCTCATGGCCCAGCGACGGACAGTTGATCTTCATAAAGATCAAACCCAAGCGACTGGCCACATATTCCATCAAGGTGGTTTTACCGTAACCTGGCGGCGAGATCATCATCAACAAACCCATCAGGTCGGAGCGCTTATTATCCCCCACGGTGCCCATTTGCTTGGCCAGGTTGTCACCAATCAAAGGCAAATAGGATTCGTTGATTAAGCGGTTGCGCACAAACGAGCTCAGCGGCCGTGGTTTAAACTCGTTTAGACGCAAGGCTTCACGTTCATCGGCGATGACTTGCTGCCTTACCTCTAAATAGCGTCGGTAGTTAGGCACCACTTCAAAGCGATGACGCTCCATTTTCAGCAAATATGCATCTAAGCCAAATGCTAGGGTTTGCTGTTTCATCAGCCCGTGATCGCCCATCAAGTTGCTAACGCTCAGCTCCAGGTCGACTTCAGTAAAGCGTCGATCTAAGCGCTCGTTGGCATTAATCAAGGCAATGGATTCAGGTATATAGCGCTGCAGCGAGGTTAACTGTTTTTCTTTCACCAAGGCTTGCAGCCAGGCCGCTGTTAAGTTCCAGCGCTGGGCCGGCCAGCCCATCATTTTATCCAGAGCCATTTGATAGCGGCGCCAGGTTTCGTCATCCATGGAGCGCTTTAATTCATCCACCAATTGCGTGGCATATTTACTGCCAATAAACTCCACGCGTTCACGACCCAGTTCTGCAACTAAGTAGTCCGCTGCACGGCGAATATCCAGCTCAGTAACGTCTATCGGGTGCTGTTCAATAAACGATTGAATAGCGGCCGTGACTTCATTCACCAACAAGCTCACGGCTTCATTGCTATGGAACACCGACGCCATTTGTGCGGCAGATTGCGCACGCTCGGGCCAGGTGGAATAACACAGCGCTGCCTGCTCATGGCCTTCAGTGGTGCGGCTGCGTACCAAGCCCTTGATATTTGACCAATACACCTGCGCCAAGCCACGGCATAGCGGGTCAAAGCGCAATAAATCGGCACTGTCCATCGCAGGTATGATGGCACGCAACAACAAGGCGGCGTCGTGATCATGAATACCTTTTTCATAACCTTCTTTGTAGCGCGGTGCGGCAAAGGTGCGTACGATTTCTTCCAGTTCGCCTTCTGCTACCAAGGCGCTGCGCAGCTTGTCCATGGTCAAGGAATCGCGCTGCTGCTGAGCGGCATCAATGATCAATGCGCACAAGTACTCTGCCCGATACACCTCTTTGGTTTCTGACTCCAAGTGCATATCCCAATAGTCGCGCAGTGCGAGCAAGTCAGGATGGGTAATGGGCTCATAAAAGTCCGTTCCGGTTAAGTGAATGTTCAACTCACCGTCACGTGGAATAATGGTTAAATCCAGCTCTTGGGTATTGACCGAAAACTTGTGTCTTGGACCCAACTTAATGACGTTGCCGCCGTCTTCATAAATATCGGCTTTGTCGCGCAACGAGCGCAGCGCCTGCTCTTTAATGCTCTTTAAGCGTGATTCAACATCATCGGCCTTGACCGATGCATCCAGCTCTCGCAGCTGTTCGATTTGCTCGCGAATTTTCAGCACCAAAGCATCGGATGCAAAGTAAGTGTTGAGTTCATCTTGCTGCGTAAACTTCAGCGAGCGCTTTTCAATACTGCTTAAAATACGACTGGCTGCATCGGCGACTGACTGTGCTTTGCGCTGCAGCTCATCGACCAGCTTTTGCTTATGGCCTTCAAACGACTCATACAGCTCCTCGCGCTTTTCCATGATGTCGGCGAGAAACTCATCAAACTCGCTGTATTGGCTTTCAAATTCTTCTAACTGTACCAATAGGCGTGACAGCTGTTCATCGCACTTTTCTGGCGTATTGGCCATTCCCAGCGCATTGGCGATGCTTTGTGAAAACAACTTAAACTGGGCGCCAAACTGCGCCATCGCCTCTGCTGAGCCCAATGACTTTTGCTTATGCTTCGCTTTGGCACGACACTGGTTTAACTTGGAGTAGACCTGCGAGATGGTGTCAATAATACGGGTGCGTACGGTGGCATCATCAACGCTTAAGGTGGCCATCAGTTCGGATAATAAGTCCAAGCCCGTCGCGGTAGATTCAATTGCCTCCACCACCGGCTCTAACTCAGCAATGGTATCGACGTTCTCCACTTGCTGGTTAAACTGCTCGACCTTTTCTTGGTACGGCTGCAGTGCTTGCTCACCAGATAAGAACAGCACGGTGCGCTCACTGAGCGAGCCTTCTAATTGCTGTAGCTCTTGATCCAACTGATCAATGCGCGCAACATCAATATAGCGCAGCTCTTTGATGGTCATTAAGTGACCACGCTGATGACGCAGGCGATCTAACGCTTGAACGTACTCTTCTGCTGACTGCCAGCTTTCGGTCTGGATAGACTGCACCAGCTCCTTTTGCCCTTGCTCGGCTTCGTGCATGGCTTTATCGGATTGCTGGCGAATGCTTTGTACTTTTTCAAACTCGTCGATCACCAGCTCGGCTGTCGCGGCGACTTCTTTAATCAGAGCTGCCATGGTGGCCACTGGCTCATCTTCGAGCCAATAGTGATCATCAAATACTTTGCGAGCTGCTTTACTGAGCTCTTCATACAGCCGTGCAGACACACTTTGATTATCAATCATGCGCACCAGGCTGAATAAATCCGACACCCCGCGCACCAGCTCAGCATTGCCAATGCGACCATAAAATGTCTGGCTGGCCGGCACCTTACTGGCGTACTCCGCACTTTGATAAGGGGTTTCCCAAATCTGCATCGGGTGCACACGTGTCGGCTCAGATTCCGCCGAGAAAATGACCAAACGGCCACTGTCCGATAAGGCATAACCATGACCATAAATCGGATTTTGCAGGCTCTTATCGATTAAGTTGTATGCCAGCAAGCCGACCTCACCATCCACCGGGTGATAGAACACATACAACATGTCTTCGCCATTCGGCGATTTTACTTTGCGCTTAAAGCGCATGCCGCGTGTACGCTCATCAAACTGCTTGTACTCTCCGGTGGTTAAGTAGCAGCCACCTGGGAAGATCACCCCATGATCTTCTGGCAGTTGCACACAGGACTCGCCAATGGCATCAATGCGCGATACGGTTTCGGTCAAACAGTTGTAAATAAAATAGCGCCACTGCTCTTCGCGATAAGGCAAGATTTTCAATAGGATCAAATCGCCGACTTGGGCGTAGAATATGCCCGCATCGTCCAGTGATTGAGTGCGGTCTTCTACCGGCTCTTGGTAAATGCCCAAACCATCTTCGGTATTGTTTTCCACCTTGATGGTTAAATCACCAGCAATGGTTTCTACAAACAGGGTATCCAAAATATTGATATGCGGATGGCGGCCATTAACGGTATCGTCGCGCGTGGTCTCGACCCATTCGAAATCAAACGCCGGTGGCAACTGAATATCGCGTTCACCGCGGTTATCAATGTACTTTATGTCATTGCCATCCGGTGATACTGACCAGCGAAATACGCGTAAGTCATCGAGTCTTTCACCGATTTGAAAACCCGCCAGCAGCTTGCCATCTTTGACGGTCAGCTCGACCAAGCGGGTATTCTTGTAATAGCGGTACAGCTCTTCAAAATCGTTAACAAATGACGATTCAGATAAAAACGAATTTTTGCTATCAATGGCCACCATTTCAAACTGGCCATCGACTTCTTTTACATCAAACAAGGCAAAAACATCATCAACACTGGTCTCTTTTTTAAGACCCAATAAAGACGTTATAGCCAAACAACAAATGCTTGCCCACTTGTACCATATCGCGGGCAATACAGTTGTTTTCTGTCCGCACCCGACAGCGAGCAACAACGGCCATTTCTGAGCTACCAAACTCATCAGTTCGCGCCTGATTCAGCTGGTTAATTTCTTGCTCCAGTTGCCGACCCTGGTCTAACAGACGCTTTCTGATGACCTCGTAAGCGCCACCTTCTGCAACGGCATTGTCAACCAAATCCGTGGGCTGTGTTTGCTCTACCATTATTATCCCTTGCTACGATCAATCGGGTTATACGGAATACTGCGGTGACTCAATTGAGATTGAGCGGGCCTGCTGCAGCGAGCAGGCCCTGGTTCATCACACTTAGTGCGTTTCTTTGCTGTTGTCAGTGGAGCTTTCCATCAGCTTGCCCAGCATGGCCTGAATGGTATTGCTCTTACCGGCAAAGCCATCGATGGCTTTACCAATCGACAAGGACTTAGCGAAGTTGTCAAAGAAGTGGTCTTCACCGCCGACAATGTCGATCTTGGCTTTCTGCAAGGCAACGGCCAATACTTCAGCATTTTCACGAGCAATGTCTTTGCCTGCATCGATCGATGCCAGCGCTTCTTTGAGTGCCGTTTCCAGACCCATGCGGAATTCTTCGTGAGAACGTGCTTCGGCGCTCATGTTGTTCATGGCATCGAATTTCTCAACCAGACCATCGGCCTCAGCTTTAAACTGCTCGCGAGTGACTTCAGCATTCGCCATGCCCACTTCGCGTGCCGAGGTGGCTTCAGCATTGCCTTTGGCCGCAATTACATCGGCTTCAGCTTTACCGGTACCCAGTAAGGCATCGGCTTCGGCATCGCCTTTGGCTTTATCCACATTAGCTTCGGCTATGCCTTCTTTTTCCAATGCTTCGGCTTTGGCTGACTGCACTTTGGCTTCTGCCAAGCCACGAGCAGCTTGCTCTGCTTGTGTGGCTTCGGCCAGTTTCTTCTTAGCGTCAGCTTCTTTAGCAGAGGCATCCAGCTCAGCCTGAGCCATGGTGGTGATCTCAACGGCTTTATGTTTGGCCGACAGCTCTTTGGCTTCCAGCTTCTTTGACTTGCTTAACTTTTTCTTCTTCCGCTACGGCTTCTGCGGCCAGTACTTGTACTTGCTTGGCGCGGTCAGCTTCGGATACTTCACGCACTTCTTTAATGCGCTCTTCTTCCACGGCAACGGTTTTATCAACCGCGACACGCTCGCGCACCACGTTGGCGATTTCTTTGCGCTCAACTTCGATGGCTTTTTCCGCTTCGATCTTTTGGATCTCGACTTCACGCTCGCGTGAAACGACTTCCAGATCGCGTGCACGAGTAACCTTCTCAATTTCAATGGCCACGGCGCGCTGACGGTTTTGCTCAGCCACTTCAATTTCACGCTGCTGGTTTTCACGCTGCACCGACAGGTCTTTTTCGACCTGAATGTGGGTCAAGTCCGCCTTACGACGTTCTTCTTCTTGAACCTTTTTGGTCTCAGCTTCTTCACGCGCACGAATGGTGGCAATTTCACGCTCTTGCTTGGCCTCAGCATCCGACTGCTGACGTTCCAGCTCCAGCATGGCCTCAACGGTTTCAACGTTCTTTTTCTTGATCGCCAGCTCTTCATCGCGCTCCAGGTTGTTGGTAATAACATTCTGGGTTGCAGTCAGCTGGGTGATTTTCTTAATACCCTCAGAGTCGAGAATATTATGAGGGTCGAGCGAAGCACGTGGCGTTTGCTCCAGGTAGTCGATGGCGACGTCTTCCAGCACATAGCCGTTTAAATCTTCACCAATAACTTGGATGATCTTATCGCGAAAGTCCTGACGATTTTTCAAACAGAGCGACAAACTCAATTTGCTTACCGACGGTCTTCAGGGCCTCAGAGAACTTGGCATTAAACAGCTCGTTGACGGCAGCACGATCCGATGCGCGGTTGGCACCAATCGACTTGGCCACTTTCAACACGTCTTCTGCCGTTTCCGTTAACGCGCAAATAGAAGGCGACGGTAATGTCAGCACGCATGTTGTCGGCGCAGATCAAGCCGTCTTTACCTCGGCGATCAACTTCAAGGGTGATCAGCGAGATTTTCATCAACTCTTTTTTGTAGATGATGGGGTAAACCAAGGCGCCAGTGAAATGCACCTTAGGCGTAGAACTCATGTCGTTGACGATTAAGGCCGTGCCTTGGTCAACCTTGTAGTAGAAGGCTTTAAACAGGGCAGCAAGGCCCAAAAGGATTACAAATACGATGCCAACAGTGGTCAGTATCGGCATCAATACTGATAGATCCGCCATATTCAGTTACTCCACGTCCTGTATTATTCAGTTCTATTTATGTGTCCGAAGAAAGTCGAAATTCTTTCTCAGATATGACTCGGTATGCGTTTTTATCTTTTAAATACTCCAGTAAGACAACCCGATCTCCTTTAACAAAACTTTCCCCAGCAGAGGCTCTGACTTTTAGAATCAGCCCCGCACCGCCATCTTGTAGCATGGCTTCACCAAACTCTTGATCCACTCGCGAGGTTCTAACAATCGCTGTTTGACCCAAAACGTGCTTACTCGACTCTTGCTGCGTCTTTTGAAAGAGCGGCCGCAGCGGCTTAATAAGCACACCTGTGACGATCAGCGCCAAATACAAAGACACCAACAACACCGGCAGGCCGGCGAGGTAGCGCAGTATTCCGTCAGGCACCCAAGCAAATAAGAAGTGGACCAAATAATAACAAACCAACCAGCCAACTAATGCGACCAGCGTCAAGATGACCGTAGCCGGCACCCCAACCAGACCAAAGCGCATCAACAGCCCGGCCAAGGCATTAGGCCCGCCATGCTCGTGTGCACCGGCGGCATCCAGGTCGCCCTCAGCCTCTGGCAAGTCAACATCGAGAATGTCGATGTCGACCATGCCCAATACGGCAATCAGCCAATACAGTGCGCAAATGGCGAGCACGAAGGTAAAGATGGCCGTCGGGAACGACGCGATATTTTGATAGAAGGGATTCATTCCTTCGGTTAAAAAAATGGCAAACATCCGCTTCCCTTACAGATAAAACCCAGTCAAGCGGGGCAAGCCCCGCCCAGTGTTACTTCTTTTTATTTCTAATGCGTTGCAGCACTTCATCGGCATTGCTGCCTCGGGTTGAAATGCCGGCCTGCCTCTAACTTGCTTTGCAGCGATACATCCGGGCTTTCTTCCGCCAGCTCATTGGCTGCAGCCATTTGCGCATCGCGCAGAGCTTGCTTCTCTTTGATTCTTTCAAGCGAGTCCATCGCGGTACGCAGCTTTGAATGCGAGCCACTGTGACGCTCGGCCACCGCCGACTGCGCGCGCTGAACATTTTCTGTTGCTTTAACGGTGTCCACTTGCTGCTTTAAGCGCTTTAGGTTGCGCTCAGTCTGGAAAATGGCCGTTTTCAAACGCTCAGCACTGGCGCCGTAACCGGCTGCGGTTTCTTGCTCTAGGGCTAGCTGGCTCTCCAAGGCGGAGATTTTTTCTGCTACTTCGTGGGCCAGCGCTTCATTGCCTTTATCCAGTGCTTGCAGAGCATACCCTTCGTGCTCTTCAATTTGCTGCTGAAAGCCGGTGCATTTTTCCTGCGAGACTTTTTGTCGTGCAATGATCTCGGCCAGGCTGTTTTTGCTCTGGTTCAGCTCCGTTGCGGCGTCGCGAACTTCTTGATCCAAGATTCTCAACGCCTGACTGTCGACGATGGCTTCGCCCGCTTCATTTACTCCGCCGCGCAGAGCCGTCATCATTTTCGCCCAAATATTCATGGCTTATCCTCCTAACTCTGCGCCACAGGCAATTGTAAAAACTCATCGTAGGCTTCGGTCGCCTGGATGACGTTACTGGCCAGTACCTCCAGCTCGAACACGACATTGGCTAATATCGAGGTCGCACTGAGGGCACCAAACATGTGGTAATAATCTTCACCATCAATGGTGTCTAGGCTAATGGTCGATAGCGGCAAATACTTGTGTGTGCGCAGCACGGCATCATTAAATGCGCGCATGTCGACCACATCGGTGGCTGGCCACAATACCGATTCAACAATAATTTGATCGCCAGATACTGTCATAAATACCGGCAAATCGCCGTATTCATGCATCACCAGATGCAAGGCTGGGTCGACGCCTTCAATCACTTCCACCGACGCACGCCCTTGGCTGAGCAACTCGGTACCTTGCAGAGCCTCAAGCAAGCTGCTCGTGGTCCAGCGCTGTGTTGTTTCTGTCATCATCATCTCTCCTGCTGATTCAACCATTCCCCCAGGCAAGCGCAGGCGCTTTTCCAGCAACGCCAGCTGTTTAGCATGCTCCGGGAGAACCCACACCTCTTTTTTCACCAGACCCTGCTCGCGCAGACGCCGTCGGTACTCTCGCTGATAGTATGCGGACGATTTCGCTTTCATGAGTTCGAACCATCACTTTACATGTAATAAAATCAAAATTTCACATGTAATGCAAATTCGATTACATGTAAGAAGAACTAGAGGGTTATACAGGCCCAACCGCCCTACCTCAAGCTTGCTTACTTTCGACTATGCCAACACGCTCAACTTGGCTTAAAGCGCCCAATGCCATCATGGTCGAACATACGGCTCCCTTGAGGGTGGTAGCATGGCAAAGCAAGATAACAGCCAAACCAGCGAGTTGAGAAATACGTCAGAGGACGACCCAGATGTCACGCTTCTACCTGATTGCAGCACTGCTCGGGGCAGCGATCCCTTACGCCGCCTTTGCACCCTGGCTGCTGGCGCACGGCGCAGACGTTCCGCTGTTGCTTCAACAAGCAACCGCCAACCCCATCAGCCTATTTGCCTGGCTGGACGTTATCGTTGCGGCAGTGGTGCTGATGGTGTTTGTGATCGTGGATAGCAGGGCGCACCAAGTGCGCCATTGGTACTTGGCGATTTTGGCCACGTTAGTGGTCGGCGTGTCGTGCGGCTTGCCTTTGTATTTGTACTTGAGGAAGCGCTGAATAATTCGGTGCCCCCACAGGGCGCGGGCGACAACAAATAATGTGCAGCGCTGTCCCCGTGACAAGCCGAGTCTTGGGGCCGCTTTACGCACCATTCATCTGCCGGGCAAGAGTACCCGCAAGGATTTAAAGTGTATGGCTATGTCGCTGCAGGAACCTTCGTCGACTATTTATAGCGCAGCGCCTAGCGAAGCATGAGGAGTTAACCCAGCATAAACTCTACCGCGGCCTGGGCATGCACCACGGCGGTATCAACCAAAAGGCACAGTGCAATGCTCAGCTTGCACCAATAAGCCAATCTCTGTGCAACCCAAAATAGCGGCTTCAGCCCCCTTAAGCTGCAAGTCGGCAATGATGTCGCAGTATTGCTGGCGCGAGGCAGTGTTGATTTCACCGCGACACAATTCTTGATAAATCACGTTGTGTACCACGCCACGCTGCGAATTGTCTGGAATCAAGGTGTCGATGCCATGGCGCTGCAATCGCTCAGCGTAAAAGCCCTGTTCCATGGTAAAGCGCGTGCCCAGCAAGCCCGCTCGGCTAACCCCTTGCTCTTTCAGCGCCAGCGCCGTGGCATCGGCAATGTGCAGCAGTGGAATGCCCGCTGCTTCTTCCACCTGCGGTGCTAGCTTGTGCATGGTGTTGGTACAAATCATCACCGCCTCAGCACCGGCCCGCTGCAAGCGCTGAGCGTGATCGCACAGCAAGTCCGCCAGCAGTCCCCATTCACCGTCGGCTTGTAACTTAGCCACGGCAGCAAAATCAAAAACTCGACAGCAACAAAGGGGCGGAGTGCAATCCACCCAGACGCTTTTGCACACCGCGGTTAATCAATTGGTAATAAGTGACGGTTGACTCCCAACTCATGCCACCCAGTAAGCCGATGGTTTTCATAACTGCTCCTAATACGATGATGCATACAGCTTACTGCGCTGACATGGCGCCAACAGCCACAGTCGCTGGCAAAGTCACCAGTACAGTCACCGCTGTTGTTGCAACACTGCATTCAGTGTTGTGCCCTTGTCTGCAACACTGACAACTTCTACAGTAAGACGCCAAATTTTTGGACACGCTTTTGTATGTCGCCCTCCCCCACCTTGAGTGAGCGCTGGCTGGTGGTGCTCATCGCCACGGTGCAATTTATCAACATCGTCGACTTTATGATGGTTGCCCCCTTAGGGCCGGATCTGGCCGAGGGCCTAGGCATCGCTACGTCGCAAATGGGGATCGTAACTGGCGTTTACGCCGGCGGCGCTACCATCAGCTCATTGCTGGCCGCTAAATGGCTGGATCGCTTTGCGCGCCGCTCAGCCATGGTGTTTTGCTTATTAGGGCTAGCCCTGGGGACCACTGCTGCCGCGTTATCCTTCGATGCCAACTCGCTCCTAGCGGCACGTATGCTAGCCGGCGCTTTTGGCGGCCCGGCCATGGCGCTGGCGATGGCGATTTTAATCGACGCCATTCCTGCCGAGCGCCGCGGCCGTGCTATGGGCCAGGTGGCCGGTGCGTTTTCGCTGGCGTCTGTTTTAGGCGTGCCTGCTGGCCTTGAGCTGGCACGCTGGGGCAGTTGGCACACGCCTTTTTGGGTCATTGGCGGTTTTACCTTTGCTTTGGCGCTGGTGGCTGCACGCTTATTACCGCATCAAGCAGTGCAACATAAAAACTTGCCGCCCTCCTGGCCCATGCTATATCGACCCGGCACACCGCGCTTGGGCCTAATGATGCTGGCGATTTCGGTGATGTCGGGCTTTTTAGTGATACCGCATTTATCCACTTTTTATCAGCTCAACCTGGGCTACCCACGTGAAGACATTGGCGTGCTCTACCTAGTGGGCGGCGCACTGAGCTTTTTTAGCATGCGCCTGGCAGGCCGTTGCAGTGATCGCTTTGGTCCACTGAGCGTCTCTCTGGTCACCACCCTGGGGTATTTGCTGGTGCTGTGGGTCACCTTTATTCACACCCAAAGCTGGCTACCGATTATGGTGATGTTTGTCAGCTTTATGCTGATGCGTACCAGCCTCAGTGTTGCCGTTAACACCCAACTCACTTGGGTGCCACCGCCAGAACAGCGCGCTGCTTTTATGTCATTAAAAACCGCCATGCAACACGCAGCCGCCGCTGCCGGCGGCATGGTGTCGACCTGGGTGTTAAGCGAACATGCCAATGGTGCTCTACAACACATGGCAACGTTGGCGGCGCTGGCTGCTGCTCTGGCATTACTGCAGCCCGTTTTGATGGCACGACTGCAAAAGCAAATTGTGCACAAGCAATAAATACCAGTGACGGGCGCTCATCATTCGCACAGCGTAAGCGCCTTTGATTTAAAAGACTTGCCTTCAGTGCTCTAACTCAACCATTCAACGCCACAAACCACCGCTGATAAAAAACCGTCTATAGGTAGTCACCGCAGTTAACCAGCTCGGTATTTCAGTGTGCAAATTATCACCAGCCCGTCACGCCTGATTATCGCAGCCTACCATCCCGCAAAAGTACCAAATTACTGATCGACCATTGTCGTACACCAACTCCGCCAATACGCATTGCATCCTGCTTTTGCCCTACTTCAGTATCCAACTACCGTCAGCCACTTGCCTCTGGCAATGACAGCATGGCGGCGCACAACAATAACAAGCAGGTACTCAATATGTTGAAAACACGCAGCTCGATGGCAATGCTGATGACGACGCTGGCGCTAGCCCAACCAGCCGTGGCCACTGTGGATGACATCCCTAATTACAATGACAAGCTGTATCCGCAGCGGGATGCCGCCAGCCTTAAATACAGCATTATTTCAGACTCAGATTTTCACCGACCACTGGCATACATGGCACATTTTATGGGCTTTGCCTGGTGTGGCGGTACCGGCTCTGCCTACGTGGGTGAAGATTTTCAGATTACTCAAAACAGCAGTAACCAATACACTTTGCAAGCACGCTACAACAGCAACGACCCTCATGCAGAAGGATATCGGGCCAGCGAGCGACTGAAGATGACATTGTCTGATATTCGCTTTATCACCAACCCCGGCGAACTGCAGCTAGGCGAACCACAGGTTTACGACCGCGAACCGATAAAAACCGTTACCTATGTCGTGAAAAATGAGGGCGATACGGCAGACACCCAAGTCGCCACCTTGACCTACAACGAAACCGAGAGCTGGTCTAAGCAGGATGATTTTTCCTTTACCGAGACCATTGGCATTACCAACACCTATGAATTTGGGTTGAAATTATTTGGTGGAAAAACCGAAATCAAAGCAGAATTCAGCGCCAACCAGGGTTGGAGTGAAACCCAGGGCAGCAGCGACACCGTGTCACAAAGTGCTCAATACCGCGCCATCGTGCCGCCGCGCAGCAAGCGCGAAATCACCATTACCTTCTTTAAGCAAAAAGCCGATATTCCCTATCAGTCCAACATGTTTATGGACTACCACCTCACCTATGAAAACTTTTTGCGCTGGGGTGGCAATGCCCGGCAAGATCACCCCACCAATCGGCCTTGGGAGGTGTACACCTTCGGTGGCCGCAATCAATTAAATGCCGCCGAAGACATGCTGGATCAGTACCTACACAAACACATCCCCGGCTATGGCCCCTGGGATTGGGATTGGATGCTGCAAGAGCACGGCAACGACTCCATTCGCTGGGCCTTGGGCAGCATCAGTAAGCGTCGCTATGTCGTGCCTATGACGGGCAAATTCACTACCGTGGATGCCAGCCAATACAACATTACCGCCGGGCCGGCCATCCCATTAACGGATGAAGAAATGAATAGCTCGCAACGAAGCAAGCGTAGCCTGATGCTGCACAAAAACGGCCGCCAACTGCAAAAAGTAGATGAGCAAAACTATGACTGGGAAAACCGCGTAACCGATGTACGCTTAACACTAGAAAACCGATTGCAACAATAATCTTAGCGGCACCGCCTATCAACTAAAGCAACCGGCGCGATAGAAAGTGGGGTCAGAAAAAAACATGCATAAAAAAGGGCCAGCGTTAGCTGGCCCTTACATTATTGATTGACCTGCCAGCGGCCTTCACTGTGTTGGTCGGTAGCGTTTAACCAGACATGATTGATGCCACCGCGCGCATCGATTAAAGCTTGATTGTCTTTGCTATTGGTCGGCGCAGCAAACTGATAATCATTGCCTAGCTGCTGGCACGCCTGAGCGCCTTGATTCCAACTGCCCTGCCAGCTGCTGACCTGCCACTGATTGGCGCCGTTAACGCAGGCAAAAAAGTGCTCTTTGTTGCACTCAGTATCGTCCCAGCGACCGTTTTGCCATTGCACCGCACAATGTTGATTGCCGTTGTAATTATTGGGCTCGTTCACATCCCACGACCACACAGCTGCCGCTAAGCGATCATCGTCATGGTGCATATCATCCAGGTTGACGATATTACCGCCGTTTTTATACAGCTGACGCACATCCGCCGCTTCAATGCGTTTTAACTTTACCGCCGGTAAAAATAGCGCCAATTGCACCGACACCGGTGCGGTCTTCCCAGGCGCGATCAATGTCGCCTAAGCCAGTAAAGGCCAGTTGCTGCATGGCGCCGTTGTCTGAGCAGCCGCCATCCTTCCAAAATACCACTTGCTTGCCGGCTTGGCGCACTTGGTTTTCTGTTAACGTATTGGGAATATTTTTGCAGCCACCACTGGCATATATTTTATCGCCAATGCTGTTATTCAAAAGCTCCACCAGCTTTTGATGATGGCCGTCGGAGTGATCTTCAAAATATAAAATAATTACTTCTTGCGGGTTGTTATTAAGCCAGTTTTTCACCTCTGCAAGCCCCTCGCTCACACGGCGATCCGTGAGGCTGCAACCCACGTGCAAATCACCCCATTCTTCACCAATGCCTGAGTGACAAAGCAATAAATCGGTTCCCCACTCCCATGGCCAACCATGGGTGTGCGCCGTCCAGTGAACATCCAGCTCAATAAAGCGAGCCCCCAAGCTAAGTTGCTCTTCAATGGTGACTTTTTGCTGCGGGTCTAGGTAGCGGGTGGCGTTGCGATAGGCTTCGGAGTTGTAGCTGTTGTGAGTGCCGAGAATGTTATTTTCCGCCAGGGGGGAGTCGTCATCCAACATGCGCTGCTGGCTGAGCGCTTTGCCCGCCCAACTGTTATGAAAATCTGCCATAGGGTCGGCTTCTGGCGTCGAGCTCATCGCCACAGCCTGAGTGCTCAGCATAAGTGAGGTCAATGCGCCTGCTACAGACGTCAGTGAGATCGCTGGTTTCATAAAACACCTTTTTTTAGGAACCGCTGAATAATTCGGTGCCCGCTCTGGATCACCAGAGGGCTCCAGATCACAAAGCCGATTTGCCGCTCTAGCCAGCTACAGCAAAAATCGGCGACACAGAGCTGTGCAGAATTATCCAGAGGTTCCTTCGTTATATTTATAGTTGTGTTGGCAGCGCTCCCTGACCGCCTAAATACCTTATCGGTACGCTTGTTTTAGCGGTGCCAGACTCAGCTGACAATGCCCTGGCCCGAATAGACAAAAGCCGCAAGGCTTGACCGTAAAAACCGCTTGGCCGCTTATAAAGGCATTGGTAACCTTGGGTCACTTAGAAAAACAGGCTGGCCCTTATGATCTCTTTGACGGTGAACAGACAACGCCATTCTTTGGATATCGACGACGATACGCCCTTGCTGTGGGTGGTTCGTGATGAGCTAAAACTCAAAGGCAGCAAGTTTGGTTGTGGCGCTGGTTTGTGTGGCGCTTGCACCATGCATCTGGACGGCGCGCCCATTCGCAGCTGCATCACGCCGGTCAGCATGGCCGCTGGCAAACAAGTCACCACCATTGAAGGCGTTACTCCAAGCCAAGGGCTAAGCCCAGTGCAACAGGCCTGGGTCGAGTTGAATGTGCCCCAGTGTGGCTACTGCCAATCCGGCCAAATCATGTCGGCCACGGCGTTATTGGCGAACAACCCAAGCCCCACAGATGACGACATAGACCAGGCCATGAGCGGCAACTTGTGCCGCTGTGGCACCTACCCCAGAATTCGTGCCGCCATTCATCAAGCCGCCGAGCATCCTCTGTATCAGGAACTACGCCAGCCGGAGAATAACCATGACTGAGTTAAATCGCCGGCAGTTTCTAAAAACATCCGCACTGGCCTCCGGCGGTTTGCTAATGACCATCGCCTTGCCCGGCTGCGCCAGCATCGGCCATCAGGGCATGGTGTCGAACAGTGATTGGCAAGCCAACGCCTGGCTGCATATTCATACCGACAACCGCATTACCTTTGTGCTCGACCGAGTAGAGATGGGCCAAGGCACCTACACCGGTTTAGTGACCTTGCTAGCAGAAGAGTTGGAGGTAGCACCCGAGCAGGTAGACGTCACTTTCGCTGGGGTCGACAGTTTCTACAACAACCCCATTTATAAGCTGCAAATCACTGGCGGCTCGACCAGCATGGCCAGCAGTTATGAGCGCATTCGCATCGCCGGCGCCAGCGCACGAGAAATGCTACGCCAAGCCGCAGCGCAAGTTTGGCAACAGCCACTAAGCGCCGTACGTGCCGACAATGGCCATGTGCATTTTCAACAACAGTCCCTCAGCTATGGCGAGCTGGCACCTTTTGCAGCAAAGCAATCCGTGCCCGAGGCCACACTGAAAAGCGCTGGGCAATTTCAACGCATAGGCAAACCCGAGCAGCGTTTAGACGCGCGCGCCAAGGTGACCGGCCAGGCCGAATACGGTATCGATGTCGATTTGCCCGGCATGCTCTATGCCGTGGTGAGCCGAGCACCGGCCTGGGGCGCCACACTGGCAAGCCGCGATATCAGCGCCGCCCAACAAGCCTCAGGTGTGGTGGCAGTGTTCGAAATCACAGCCGCCGGCCGCCAGGGCATCGCCGTAGTCGCCGAGCGCTACTGGCAAGCGCGCAAAGCCCAGCGCTTGCTGCAACTCGATTGGCAAACGCCTGACGTAGCACCGTCCACCGACAGCCTGATCGCCCCTGCATCGCCAGGCCTTGGAACAAGACAGCGGTGATCGAGTGCGTGATGAGGGCGATTTCGAACAGGCGTTAGCGAGTAGCGAACAAGTACTCAAAGCAGATTATCAATTGCCACACTTGGCCCACGCCACGCTGGAGCCACAAAACTGTGTCGTCGATGCCCGCGCCGACGCCATGGAGGTTTGGGCACCGACCCAATCCGCCAGCATGGCCCGCGTTGCCGCAGGCCGTCACAGTCGCTACAGCCTGGACGACATTAAAGTGCATACCACTTGGATCGGTGGCGGCTTTGGCCGGCGCATCATGCAGGATTACATCAGTGAATGCGCCGCCATCGCCGACCACCTGCAGCACCCAGTTAAACTGATTTGGAGCCGCGAGGAAGACACGCAACACGATTTTTATCGCCCCGCCAGCGTGCACCGGTTGGCAGCCGCCATCAACGACGGCGACGTACAAGGCTGGCAGCATCGCTTGGCCCACCCCAAGGTGTTTGATTGGTTTGCCGACGATGCGGCGCCCGCACAATACCCTTTTATGCCCAAATTTATGTTTCCGGCGCTGGCTTCCTCCGGCAAGGCGGGTGAGGGCATCATCGCCCCTAGCGACACTTCGGCGTACGAAGGTGCCCATGATCTGCCCTATGACTTTGCCCATTTACAAGTGAACTTTGTACATTCAGATCCGGGCGTGCCGGTTGGCTACTGGCGCTCTGTTGGCCACTCACACAATGGCTTTGTGACAGAAAGCTTTGTTGATGAGCTGGCCCATCACACACGCACCGACCCGCTGGCGTTTCGCCTGCGCCATCTTGCGCAACACCCACAGGCCGTCGCTTTATTAAACGCTGTGGCCAAAGCTGCGCACTGGGGTCAGCCACTGGCTGGCTGCCAGCAGGGCATTGCGATTCATAAAAGCTTTGGTAGCTGGGTGGCTCAAGTGGCCGATGTGCAGTTAGAAGGCGAGCAAATCAAGGTAAAGCGTGTGGTCTGCGGCGTCGACTGCGGCCTAGCCGTTAACCCTGATACCGTCAAAGCACAAATGGAAGGCGGCATTATCTTCGCCCTTACCGCTGCTCTGCACGGAGAAATCACACTGCAACACGGTGAAGTTCAGCAAAGCAACTTTCACGACTACCCATTGGCACGCATTACCGAAACGCCGCAACTCGAGGTATTTATCATGCCATCGCAGCAAGCCCCTACTGGCGTTGGCGAACCCGGTGTGCCGCCTTTGGCAGCGGCCGTCGCCAATGCTGTATTTGCTGCCAGCGGCCGACGGTTGCGCAGCCTGCCCCTGCGCTTAACTGCATGACGGGCCATCACCTGCAGGTGATTTCCCAGCTCACTAGGTGGCTGACAGCAGGCCACCCGTGTTGGCTGGCGACGGTTAGCGCCACCTATGGCAGCAGCCCCAGGCCTGTTGGTTCCATGCTGGCTTGGTGCGCTGAACACGGCCACGTAGGCTCGCTATCGGGTGGCTGTGTCGAGCAAGATTTATTGCAGCGCTTGCCACAACTCACACCCGTTAGAACGCCACTGCGACAACGCTTTGGCGCGACTGAAGCCGAGCAGCAACGCTACCGCTTACCCTGCGGTGGGCAGTTGGAGATATTGCTCGAAGCCGTCGATGGCGATGACGTCACTCACTTTCAGGCACTGCAACAAGCATTGCAGCAGCGTCAGCCGTGTGCACGCAGCGTTGCAGAGGATGGGCAGCGCCGGCTACAGCCTGCTGAGCACAGCCAGACCGGCAACACCGCCCACGGCTGGCAACAGGTGTTCAAGCCCGATTACCAGCTATTGTTGGCCGGTGCCGGCGAAACCAGCGCCGAGTTGGCAAAGTTGGCACAGCCGGCGGGGTTTGACGTCACCATTTGCGATTTTCGCGACGAGTTTTTGCATGGCTTTGATGTGGCTGGCGCTCGCGTGGTTAAAGCCATGCCAGATGAGATGGTACGAGAGCAATTTCACGATGCTCACAGTGCCGTGATCGGCTTGGCCCATGACCCACGCGTGGATGACCTAGCCGTCATCGAAGCCCTCGACAGCCAGGCGTTTTACGTCGGGGCCATGGGCTCGCAGCAAACGTCCGCTAAGCGCCGCCAGCGGCTGGCTGAACTGGGCCTCCCCTCAGATCAACTGGCTCGGCTGCACGCCCCCGTCGGCTTAGCGATCAACTCCCACACGCCCTATCACATCGCCATCTCCATATTGGCCCATCTGTTACAGCAACGTTAATCCGCCGCAGCAACATGCCGTAACATGAGCGCCTGACGTTTTTGCAACACAGCACTCGCTCTCCTGACCTAATCTAAAGCCATATCCACAGCCACGGGGGCAGAGCAATGCCACGTTTTTTACTGATCATTTCATTGTTGTTCTGGGCGAACGTCAGCCAGGCAGACTTAAGCAAGCTCACTTATCTGACAGAATCTTATCCACCCTACAATATGCATGAGGGCAACCAGCTGCGCGGTATTGCCGTCGATTTACTGGTCACGGCCATGGAGCGCCAGGGCGCCAATGTGCAACGCACTGACATCAAACTGCAGCCTTGGCCAAGAGCGTATCGCGCCGCCTTAGATGGCCCCGGCGTTGTGCTGTTTTCCACCACCCGCACCGAAGAGCGCGAACCCTTATTTCAATGGGTGGGCCCAATTGCCGATACACGCATTGTGCTGCTCGCACGCAAAGATAAAAATCTGACGGTAGGCCAAGATCTCAGCAACTTAACGGTAGGGGTTATTCGCGATGACATCGGTGAGCAAATGGCACGCGAACGCGGTGCTAAAGACAGCAATATTCGCTATGTGCCCAACGCCGAATCGTTAGCGCGCATGCTGGATAAAGGCCGCATTGATGTGTGGGCTTATGAAGAAAATGTAGGCCGTTGGTTTATTCGCCAAGCTGGTTTAAACAATGACGACTTTGAAGCCGCCAGCGTGCTTAAAGAAGGTCAGCTGTATTTTAGCGTCAGCACCGACGTCGATAGCGCTGACGTACAAAAACTGCAGCAAGCCATCGACGCGATCAAAGCCGATAAAGCCGCCATGAAAGCCATTAATGATCGCTACTTGTAATGTTTGATACACTGACGGCTCGTACTAGTGTCCTGAGTCAGAACACTGAGAGCCGTCATGCCCGCCACCGTTATCCTACTAGCCGCTGGCTGCAGTCGTCGATTTGGCGGCGATAAACGCTTAGCTTTGTTGCCATCGGGCAAGCCTGTGTTATTTGCCACCCTGGCCAATATTCAAGCAGCCGGCTTACCATTAAAAGTTATTTTAGCGCCAAGCGACCAAGCCCTCGCTGAGCGGCTGCAAGCACTCAATATTGACACAGCGATATGCCCGGATGCCGAGCTAGGCATGGGCCACAGCTTGGCCTTTGGCGTTGCCAGCACGACGAGTAACAACGGCTGGTTAATTGCGCTAGCGGATATGCCAGCCATTCGCCCCGACACCTACCTGCGCATGGCGCAAGCACTCGAATCACACCCATTGGTGATACCCGAGTTAGACGATGGCCGCCGCGGACATCCGGTGGGATTTGCAGCATGTTTTAAACAGCAATTACTGCAATGCCAAGGAGATCAAGGGGCGCGACATATTGTGCAGCAGCAACCGGCACATTTAGTAACGCTTGACGATGCCGGCATTATTGCCGACATCGATCGACCAGAGGACTTGCGCCAATGGTGCTAGTCACTTTGCCGCATCACCAACGCCAAACCCGCTAAAATTGCCATCATTCCCAGCAAAGCCAACAGTGGCATGTGGTTATCCAATACCAGAAAATCCAGTACCACAGTGACCACAGGCACCAGATAAAACAGGCTGGTGACGTTGACCAGATTGCCAGTGTTTATAAGCTGATAAAACAGCAACTGGGCACCGACAGAAATCACCAACCCCATCCACAACAACGGGACCCAAAAGCCCCACTCCATTTGCCAGTCGAAGGGTTGCGTTGGCGCCCACAATGCCAATACCAATAATGTGACCACATATTGCAGTGGCAGCGTTTTTAACGGCGTTTGTTGCACGCCTTTTTGCACAATGGCGCCGCTGGTAATGCAGGCCAAAGCTGCCAAGGCATAGCCCATGCCCCACCACGACAATTCGGCCTGAGTCAGGCTTTGCCAAACCACCAGGGTTAGCCCCAGCAGCGCCAGCAATAAGCCACTCAAGCGCCGCGCTGAAAAACGCCGCTCGGTGAACAGCAAAGTTAAAATCGGCTGCACACCCAGTACAGTGGCCAGCAAGCCTGGAGTGACGCCATGAAACATGGCCTGGAAATAGCAAATCGAATATAAGCCAATCATCAGCAGGCCGGCTAACGCGATTCGCTTTAAAGAAGCTTTAGCGGGCCAACCACCACCAGCCGCTCCGATCAGTAACAGCAAAGCCATTAGCGCCAACGCAAAGCGCATCACCAACAGCGCCAGCGGCGAACTGTGATCTAGACCAATGCGAATAAAAATCGCAGCACTGCCCCATAAAAGAACAAACAGGGCCATCGACGCCCAAGGCGCGCGAGAAAAAAAAGTAAGCATGTGAAAATCTCATCTGTTGAAACGTGCGAACCCGCTGCGATCCCAGTTGGGCCTCAGTAAAGTTATTGCAGCGGGATGGATATAGCCGGGTTAGGCCACAACAGTCGTGGGCGGCTGAACGCCAGCCACAACGACTTGATTCACAACAGATGACATAGGCAATAATTCTGTTCGCACTCAGGCACTTTCACTGCGCCCAGCAGTGCTGACAGTACAATCCTTTAGGTTGATAAGAATATTAACTGGGAAAATAGCAGCCGGCTGCTTAGCTGACAAGCACTAAACCGGCACCTCTAGCCGACGAACTGCACCTCCCAACTTAATCAGCCCAGGCTGAATAACTTTGGCACATAAGCCACCATGGCCCAGCTAGCCCTAAGTTTTCATCCATGCGCGAACAGGGGTGGCATAAAGCAGTGCCTAACAAAATCGCTTCTCCTACAGCAAAATGCTGATGCCGTAGTGCTTGTAAATTCACACCACACACGACGATATTGCGCCTTACCAAGCTTGGATCGATCTCGCTGCGATTAAGCCACTTAGCTACCAATTCCAAATGCTCAGCATTGATTAATGTTATCTGGCGTGCCGACCCTGGGCGGCTATGACAGCGACGGTCGCCTTCGAGCCCCAGCGCTTCAATGGCGTAGCGGATGCATGAGCTGGCGCCTTTCTGGACGTACGCCTCCCGGCCTTCGCCGATGTTTTCACTGATGCGATCGAATAAAGCCTGCTGTGCAGCCATAGAGCACTCCTTATTTAATACCAGATTTATCACTGTTCTTATTTTTTAATACTATCGTCTAGTTTTCATCAGTGAGAAATACTGAGCGTTTTTTCCTCATGCTAGTGGTAAAGGCTTCGTCCGGATACTTCGGATCATCACAATAACAAACCACTGGAGCTGGCGATGAAACGACGCGATTTTCTAAAAGTAGCGGCGGCTACCCCCATGCTACCGGCGACGGCCCTGGCCCACTCGCGGCTGGAGCCGTCGAGCTTTCCCACCAGTATTATGGACGGTAGCTTAGAAGCCAGTAGCGGTACGCTGAATCTATTGGAAGGCCATATTCCTACGGATATGTTCGGCCATGTGTTTATTGCCGAAGGCATTCCCTTAGAAACCAACCATCTCAGTCCCAATGGGCGCGGTGCCGTTACCCGGTTGGATATTAGCGATGGCCAAGCGCAATTTAAACGCAAGATGATCGACACGCCGTCGGCCATTATGCAAACCCACATCACTCATGGGCTAGACAAGTTCAACCTGATGGGAGGCACGATTTATCAAAGCCTCACCTTGGGCTACATGAACTATTGCAATACGGCACCCAATTACATGGGCAACAACCGCTTTGCTTTCAGCTACGAAGGCGGTATGCCGTTTGAATTTGATGCCACCACCCTAGACCTTATAACGCCCATAGGCTTGCCCACGGAATGGAAGTCCAGCCTCCCGCCCTTTATTGACGCACTCACGCCGAAAAAACATCTATTCCCTCAAATTCGAACCACCGGCCATCCGTTTTTTGACCTGGAAAAAGAAGAGTGCTTCACCATTAACTATGGCGGCAACGTCGGAAAAATGGGTAAAAAAGACGCATTTTTGCATTTAATTCACTGGGACTTTGCAGGCCCACTGCAGCGCTGGAACATCATAGATCGCCAAGGCAATAACGCCTGGCTCGAAACGACGTCTCACTCCCTAGGCGTTACTCGCAATCATATCTTAATATTTCAAACCGCCGCCCGCGTTGAAGCCACCCGTATCCTGGGCACCACCATCGTCACACCACAACAGCATAAAACACCGGTATGGATTATTCGCAAAGCGGATCTATTCAACGGAACACAGCAAGTCATTGCCGATTACGTTGAATTAGACTTTGATACCTCAGACATCATGTGCGATTTCGATGACAGCCACGGCGAAATCACCCTCTATGGCCAATATTTAGGAGCCATGGATAAATCGGAACAGTTATTCAACTGGGAGCGCCTCTATTTTGGTGGTCGCGTGGATGAGTCCATCTCTGGCTATCCGGTTGCCCCAGTCGACGTAGGTGGTTTGGTACGCGCACGCATTTGGGTCAGTGATTCCCATGCTGAGGAAATCAAACAAGATTTTCGTGTTATTCGTGACGAGAACCTGCTGTGGGACATGAACGACCCGGCCTATCGCGGTCATTTTCAGTTTCCTGAGAAGTTTGAACATATTTATTGGTCGGCGATTGGTTACCGCCCCGAGCATTTACCGCGTCGTGTAGCTAAGGCCTATGAAGATTACCCAGGGCGCTATTTCGACAATGATTCACTGCCTAAAACATCGATACCGTCATCGATTGTGCATATGGATTGCAAACATATGCGCATCAGTGACGTGTACACCTTTCCCGACGACTGCGTAGTACGCACCCCGCAGTTTATGGCCAGACAAGGATCAACAGCCCAGGATGATGGCTATATCTTTACTGCGGTGGTACGCAAGCACCCAAGCCAAGCCCAGTCTAACGGCAAAGAGTATTGGTTTTTTGATGCCAAGGACCTGGCGGCCGGCCCCATCTGCAAGCTAGCCCATCAAGACCTTAACTTTGCCACCACCAATCATGCGCTCTGGGTACCTGCCATAGGCCCACGCCCTACGGGCATTTACAAGGCGAATTACGGTGACTATTTGCGTGAAAAATACCCACGCCACAGCCGCAAAGTGCGCCAACTGATAGATACCTATTTGCTTCCCCAATTTGGATGAGCCCATTTGGCCAGGAGAAACGACCATGACATTAAAAAAATTTATCTTTCCCGCTGTCGCAGCGGCAGCGGTGCTGTTCAGCTCTTATCAGCTGTATTCACAGGAGCGAGAAAAGCTCAAAAATTACCAGGGCACCTACGAATGCTCGCCTGCCGCCATTTATAGCCCCCATAGCATTACTGAAGTACAGGACATTGTTCGCCAGGCCCTCGTCAATGGCAATACAGTAATGACGGGCAACCGTAAATTTGCCAGCCAAATCGATGCCGCCTGCGCCGCCGATGATCAAATACAAATCACTCTGGAAAACATGACCGACGTGGTCGATTTTGACCCAGAAGCAATGACCATCACCGTCGAAGCCGGCATGCGCTTTAATCAGTTCAATGACTTTTTACGCGACAAAGCGCTGGCGGTGAACATGGTGACAGAGCTTGGCACCTTTACCATTGGCGGTATGCTGGGTAGCGGCACCCATGGCTCTACCTTCCAAAAGAAAAGCAATATGATTGCTGACTATGTGACTTCGATGAAAATCGTCGATGGTGTCGGCGATGTGCGCGTACTCACCGGCGAAGAGCTTAATGCTGCTCGCGTTAACCTTGGCGTATTAGGGGTGGTGGTCGAAGCCACCATTCAATTGGAGCCCGCCTTTAAAGTGCGCGCCGAGGTCAAAGGTTATCGCGATGACAGTAACTTAGAAGAGGTCATTCTGGATCTGGCGCGTAATAATTATTCCGCTAATGTTGCTTGGTTCCCAGGCTTGGGGCGTTACACCACCACCTTGTATAACGAGGTTCCGCTATCCACCAAAGGCAATGACTACAACGCCCAAGCCGGTGTTTCCGATGTGCAGGAATACTTTTTTGGCCTGCTGTTTGACGCCCTGCACGAGACCAATAACTCCAGCCTGCAGTGTTTTGCCGCCGCCGTGCGCTACGGTGCCCGCGATGGCTCTTACTTTCGCAAAATGAAAAATGGCCTTAAGAGCTATAAGCCAGTTGGCTTCTCAGATCGCATGCAGTACTTCCAATGCAAAGACCCTGACAAATGCGTTTGGGATAAGCTCCCCATCGCCTTGCAAGAGGTCGCCATCCCGTTTGAACAGCTGCCTAACTGGATTGCCGATGTGCGTAAAATTCTCGATAACAACCCGCGTACTTGCTTCCCACTGAACGGCATTTACTTTCGCTTTGGCAAAGCCTCTGACAGTTATCTGGGCATGAGTGCTGGCCGAGACAGTGCCTTTGTCGGCATTGAATATACCCTACGCCAAGAAGGTGCCGCTGTGCCCAAGCACTACTTTGTTAACCTAGAAATCGAGCAAATGTCCCTGCGCAAGTATGGCGCCCGCCCACATTGGGGCAAAAACTCCGTGGCTATCTTTGAAGACATGCCCTCGCGCTTCCCTAAATGGAACGAGTTTGTCGCCTTCAAACAAGAGGTAGACCCTTACAACGTTTTCACCAACCCATTTTGGGAGCGTGCCAGCGGCACTGACCCACTTAGCAATTATTTAACGCCAGGCTGTAATTTGCGCGGTGAGTGCTATTGCACCGAAGACAGCCACTGCGAAGAAGGCACTACGTGCCAAAACGGCGGCTTCTTTACCGATGCCAGAGTCTGTAAGTAACACCACTCCTGTTCTGGGCCGTTTATACGGCCCTTTTTTATTGTCTTTAATTTGAGGCTAATGAAATGACGACCTGGATACTCAGATCAGCGCTCTTCATGGCGCTATTATGCAACCATGTTTATGCCACTACGCTGGCCGACCTTAAGCCCCATACCCCCACGGGCCAACCCTGGAATGAACAGTGGTTTTATTATTTTAATGACCCAAAGGTGGGATATTTCAAGATCAGTATGCAGACCTTTATCTACGCCGATGACCCCGAGCTTAAAGAGCGGGGCTATTTGCATTTAGTATATACCCCATTAGAAGGCGATATTCGCACCTACGACTACCTATACAACGACGTTGAGGTCAGCGCCAAGCCAGAGACAGACCATGGCTTTGTATTTCGTATTCCTGGGGTTGCCGAGATGACAGAAACTTCCATTCGCATTAATACACCCGAGTTTTCTTTTGCATCCGAGCTAACTGGCCCCCATCAACACTACTGGCGGCTTAATAAAGGCGCCAGCCCGTACAGCTTATTAACGTCTTTACCCAATGTCGCCAACCGCTGGTTTGTTTTTAGCCTCGCAACCCCTGCGCAATACAGTTTCAGTACCGACTATGCCCAGCACCAAGGCAGTGCCAGCACCTACATCGACAAAGGCTGGAGCACCAGCCAGGCGACCAACTATGCCTTTGTTATGGCCACTGAAGCAGAGCGTCAGTTAATGCTTGCCGGCGGCTCAGATGAAGGCTTTGCCATTGAGATGTGGGCGGGGCGCTATCGCTCAAGCGACCATAGCATGACGTTTTTACCCTCAATTGCGGGTCTAACCGTTGAACGCACCCTGCAGCCATGCGAAGGCAAACTCAACATGGTACTTAAAGGTTTGGGCAAAGAGTTACGTATTAATGCTCGTGCCGATATGGAAGACTTTGAGGATTCCACTCTGCCATCACTACACGTTTTTAATGCCGAGTATCCATCGGCTAAAACCATGAATGCGCAAATTGATGTCGAGCTGTATCGCTTCGGCAAACTCAAAGAAACAGCACACTTCCCACAAGGTGCGTTGGAGTTTGGCGGCGGCATGCATTGTGATGCGCAGTAGCACGCCAAAGTGGTGCGGCACATACAGTGCCCGCACCATCTTTCGGCTTTCTTAAGCAGGCTCTTGCTGCAACAAATAGTTTTCGTACTGCTGGCGCAAGTTAACTTTTAACAGCTTGCCTGTCGCCGTATGCGGCAGCTCGTCGACAAATAAAATGGCATCCGGCATCCACCATTTGGCGATTTTATCCGTCAGATAAGCGCGAATGTCATCGGCACTGACCTCACTGCCTGGCTTACGTACCGCCAGCAGCAATGGCCGCTCGTCCCATTTTTCGTGACGGGCACCAATCACACAACATTCGACTAAATCTGGGTGGCCGACGGCAGCATTTTCTAAATCAATGGAGCTGATCCATTCGCCGCCAGATTTAATCACATCTTTCGAGCGATCGACGATGTGCAAATAATTGTTTTCATCAATGGTGGCCACGTCGCCGGTATCGAACCAGCCATCAATAAAACTGCTGTCATCGTCGTTTTTGTAGTAGCTGCTGACAATCCACGGACCACGCACCAATAAACGGCCATAGGCTTTGCCGTCTTTGGGCAGCTCGTTATGATTGTCATCAACAATTTTCATTTCTACGCCATAAATGGGCCGGCCTTGCTTCAACTGCAGCTGATAGCGCTGCTCCAACGGTAAGGATTCCATATGGGCATTATGCGAGTTGACGGTGCCAATTGGGCTCATTTCTGTCATGCCCCAGGCGTGGATTAAAAAAGCATCGTGCTTTTCTTGAAACGCCTTGATCATCGAATACGGCGCGGCCGCACCGCCCACCACAACGTTTTGCACAGACTCCAACTTTTTGCCGATGGCATCCATATGATTCAGCAACATTAACCAAACCGTCGGCACACCCAATAATAAGTCGGGCTGTTCAGCGTCGATCAATTCCCATAACGAAGCGCCGTCCATACCCGGCCCAGGAAAGACCTGTTTCGCGCCAGTGATGGCCGCCGAATAAGGCGTGCCCCAAGCATTCACGTGGAACATGGGCACCACTGGTAAAAAGCACGAGGTCGACGCCAGCCCCAGCGCTTCTTCACCAATCGAACCCATGGCATGAATCACCGTCGAGCGATGACTGTACAATACGCCTTTGGGGTTGCCAGTGGTGCCAGAGGTGTAACACATGCTGGCCGCGCTGCGCTCGTCAAATTCAGGCCAGTCGAACTGCGCAGGCTGCTGCGCCAGCAAGGTTTCATAGCAGTGGACATTGCTAAGTTTGGTTTCCGGCATATGCCCGGCATCGCATAACACAATGATGCCCTCAACACCGCTGATTTGATCTTGAATGGCCTCTAGTAAGGGCACAAAGGTCAAATCCACAAAAATATAGCGGTCTTCAGCGTGATTGATGATGTACACCAGTTGCTCAGCAAATAACCTGGGGTTAATGGTGTGCAACACAGCACCATAGCCAGACACGCCAAAGTACAACTCAAAATGGCGGTAGCCGTTCCAGGCCAGAGTGGCAATGCGATCCCCCTGCTCGATGTCCAAACTGGCCAGCAAGTTCGCTACTTGACGTGAGCGGCGAGCGGCATCGCGCATCTGGTAGCGATGAATATCGCCTTCACAGCGACGGCTAACGATCTCACTGGTTGGATGAGTTGATTCAGCATGTTCCAGCAAACTGGAGATGAGCAATGGGCGATCCATCATCAGGCCTTGCATCATGAGATACCTCTTTAATTTTATTTTTATTAAGGGCATCTCTGAATAATTCGGTGCCCGCTCTGGATCATCAGAGGGCTTCAGATCAGATGCCGATTTGCCGCTCTAGCCAGCTACAGCAAAAATCGGCGACACAGAGCTGGAGTTCTCTGGCGCTCCCCGCAGGGCGCGGGCGGCAGACTTCCATAACGTCGTTGGCGATGTTGAAAAGGACTGGCCATTTCCTGCCATCGCCGCCTTGTTCTGAAAGCCTGCTGCACTCGCGCAGAGCTGTACAGAATTATTCAGAGGTGCCCAAGACGCCTACAGTACGAATCACATAAGAGCAAAACAATAGATACCACTGTAACGTTTTGTCACCCGCTTGTGCTCACCCACCAACTCGGCAAAACTGGAATCAGCTTCGAGAGGGTTCACATGCAGATTGTTATTTATGGCGCCGGCTCCATCGGCTGTTACTTGGGCGGTTGCTTACAAGCTGCCGGACTGAAGGTCACACTGTTGGGGCGCCCGCGCTTACAGCAGCTAATCGAACAGCGCGGTGCCATTGAACTCAGTGATTATCAGGGCCGAGCGCTGGCCTGGCAGGCACCGGATTACAGCACTGATCCCAAGGTGCTCAAGCGCGCAGACTTAGTTTTGGTGACGCTCAAGTGCTTGGCGATGGAAGATGCTGCCGAACAACTGGCGCAGTATGCACGCACCGGCATTCGCGTGGTGTGCCTGCAAAATGGGTTGGGTAGCGATGAGGCCCTGCGCCGTCAGTGCCCAGATTTAAACGTGTTGCGCGGCATTGTCGGCTTTAATGTGGTGGCTGATGGTCACCATTTTCATCGCGGCACCGAGGGGGCGATTCACCTGCAACATGACCCAGGGTTGGCCCAGCTGCAACACGCCTGGCAACAGCAGGGGCTGGAGTGTCACCTGGAACAAGACTTTGATAGCGTGGCTTGGGCCAAGCTGCAGCTGAACCTCAATAATGTCATCAATGCGTTATCCGACTTACCGTTAAAAACCGAGTTAGAGCAACGCCCATACCGGCAAGTGCTGGCGCTGGCAATGCAGGAGCTGGCGATGGTTGCCCAAGCGAAGGGCATTGCTCTGGCGCGCTTAACCTCCCTGCCCCCGGCTTGGCTACCCAAACTGATCACCAGCCCAGACTGGTTGTTTAAGCGCTTGGCCAAACGCATGCTGGCCATTGACCCCAAAGCGCGTTCTTCTATGTGGGAAGACCTGCAACAAGGACGACCAACGGAAGTGTTGTTCTTAAACGGTGCCGTGACCGCAGCCGGTGCAGAAGAAGGCATCGCAACACCCGTGAACCAAATGCTAACGCAGTTAATGTTTGAGGTGGAACGCGGCCAACGCCAGACCGGCATCAGCGCAGCAGAGTTATGGCAGAAGGTAGAGGCGCTACGTCAGCGATGATCAATGACCGCTGCCGTCAAAATCCCAGCTACTGTCGTCATCAGTATCGGCGTTTTGCGCCTCGTCATCTGACGGGGCAAACAAGTCATGCAGCAAGTCTTTTTCCCCCTGGCTAACCGCCACCTGGCTGCCAGCTTGGGCATAACACACTCGATTACGGCCCGATTCTTTGGCTCGATATAGCTGAGCATCGGCTTCTTCCACCAAGCTTTGGCGCGTGTGCCACTGGCCATTGCCGTGCCAAGCCAAGCCGATGGAAGCCGTTACTGGAATCGCTTGTTGCTGCTCGTCATCCGCATAAAACACCGCCTCTTCAATGGCCGCCCGTACTCGTTCTGCCACCTGAATCGCCAACCGCCGCTCGGTGGTGGGCAAAATCACGGCAAACTCCTCACCGCCATAGCGACATTGAATATCCAGTTTACGGGTGTTGTCACGAATGCAGTTGGCTGTGCCGCGCAACACGCGATTGCCGGCTTCATGGCCCCAATCGTCGTTAACCCGCTTAAAGAAGTCCAAATCGATCATCATTAACGCAGTAGCAATGCCGGTGCGCTGAGTGCGCTCCAACTCTTGCTCTAGCGCTGCGGTAAAATGACGAATGTTAAACAAACCTGTTAATGGATCTGTTACCACCAGCTGGCGCAGCTCCATTAGCTCGTCAATAATCGCACAGTGC
>CBDDTG010000034.1:0-8243 GCA_965233665.1 Bacterioplanes sp.
TCCAGCGCCACTCTAGCAGCAGCGCGCTGTAAGCCAACAAATGCAAGCTGGCGTAAAAGAAGGTGAATAACCCCAGCATGCGACGGTGCAGTAGCAGCCAACGCCAACCTGTGTATTTGGCCGTGGGGCTTACCGCCAATGTCGCTAACATCAGATTAAAAGCCCAAGTGCCGGTAAAAAAGACGATGGCACGCCCCGGCTCTGGGCCGAGCAGATTCCACTCCCCTTGCTGAACGCGAATCACCGCTTGCAACAAGTAGATCAACGGCAGCATTGCCAACAGAAAGACGACGAAACGCCTTACGGGAACTGGCATTAGTAGTTAACCTCTAGGTCCATGCCCTTGTATAAATGCGCTACTTGCTGTTGATAGCCGTTAAACATCTGTGTGGGAATGCGATTGGGGCTGAACAATGATGAAGGCAAGCGCCGTTCACTGGCCTGACTCCAACGCGGGTGATCAACCTTCGGATTAACGTTGGCGTAAAAGCCGTACTCATTCGGTGCTAAAAGATTCCAGGTAGTCGCCGGCTTGGTTTCACTGAAGTGAATACGCACAATCGACTTAATGCTCTTAAAGCCATACTTCCACGGCACAACTAGGCGAATGGGCGCACCGTTTTGATTGGGCAACATCTCGCCGTATAAGCCGACCGCCATCAGGGTTAGATCGTTCATGGCTTCATCCATGCGCAACCCTTCTATATAAGGCCAATCAATGGTGGCGAACACCGAGCGCTGACCCGGCATTTCCTTCGGGCGCTGTAAGGTTTCGAAAGCTACATATTTAGCGCGCGAGTTAGGCTGGCATTGTTTGATCAGCTGGGCCAGCGGGAAACCAATCCAGGGAATGACCATCGACCAAGCCTCAACGCAGCGCAGTCGGTAAACCCTTTCCTCTAGCTGAACCTTGGCCAGCAGATCTTCTAAAGCGAAGGTGCCCGCGTTGTCACACTCACCTGAAACCGTGATTGACCAAGGATCGGTATTGAGCTTATGGGCATAACGCGCCGGATCGCTTTTGTCGGTGCCGAATTCATAGAAGTTGTTGTAACCCGTGACGTTGTCATACGGCGTGAGCGACTCCTGCAACTCACCCGCAAAGGGTTTAGCCGCCCCCACCTGCTTGGCTAGCCAAGCGGGGGAGCTCGGATCCCGTCCTTTATCGGCATCGATCAGTGCTTTAGCCGGACTGGCGGCGGCTAATAATGACAGCGCACCGGCCTGCATAAAGTGACGGCGACGCAGGTAAACCGAATGCGGGGTAATTTCAGAGGCGGGAGGCGTAGAAAAGCGATCTTTGCGAATTAACATAGCGACGGCACCTAACAAACACAGGAATGTTAGACACAGTCGCTACGAATGATTCATTTCTTACGGCGTGCCTTCAAAAATTGCCAGCCGTCGTAACCCGGCCCAGATAGCGCATACGCCATAAAAGCACCCAGCAGTACTTTGGCCGGATCGATGGAGACTACGACAAACACCAACACCACCGCCAGCAAGGCAACAAATGGCACGTTGCCGCGCAAATCCAAACCTTTAAAGCTGTGATAGCGGAAGTTACTGACCATCAACAAGCCAGCCACGGGCACAATGACGGCCATCAGCCAGGCCAAGTCCTGACCCGAACTGCCAGACTCGCTAAAGGCCCAAACCGTGCCCGCAACAATGGCCGCCGCCGCCGGGCTGGCCAAGCCGGTAAAGAAGTTTTTATCGGCCACCGCCAGCTGGGTGTTAAAGCGTGCAAGCCGCAATGCCGCGCCAGCAACATAAACAAACGCAGCGACCCAGCCAACTTTACCCAAATCTTGTAGCGCCCAGCTGAAGGCGACCAACGCGGGTGCCACACCAAAGCTAACCATATCCGCCAGGCTGTCGTACTCAGCGCCAAAGTCGCTTTGGGTATTGGTCATACGCGCGACTCGGCCATCTAGCGCATCGAGAATCATGGAGATGAAAATCGCAATGGCGGCATTTTCGAAATGGCCGTTCATACTGGCCACCACGGCGTAGAAGCCAGAGAACAGGGCTCCCGTCGTGAATAGGTTGGGCAGCAGATAAATACCCTTACGGCCTGGCCACTTGGCCGGCTTATGGGGAACGTCGTCACTCATGTCCTGTGTGCCCTGGGCAGTGCCAGGTGGGACATCCTTTTCAGCTTGCTCGTTGTCAGTCATAACCAATCTTATCGCCATTGAACGCCAGCATTATGCGATATCAAAGCCGGGCTGTCTTCCACAGCGCCTGCAATAACGGTGACTGTAACTGCTCGGTGGCAGCACACAGCCCTACCGCAAACGGCTCCAGCTCAGGCTCAACGGGCAATACACGCACGCGCGAAGCCATTGGACTGTTGCGCAACACCAGCTCAGGTACCACCCCGACCCCAACCCCCAGCGCCACCATACTGACAATGGCTTCGTGTCCAGCCACTTGCGCGTAAATGTGAGGCGTCATGCCACGCGCCGCAAACCAGCGGTCGACTCGGGTACGGCCTAAGCCGCTTTCTGACAACACCATGGGAACCTGCGACCAGTCAATTTCTGCTCGGGCCAGCTGTGGCACGGTATTAAGGCCACGCGGCGCTATGAACAGCAAAGGCGACGGCGCCATGGTTTTAAAGCTCAACGCTTCTGGCAACACCTCTGGGCGGGCTGCGATGGCAACGTCGGCGGCTTGGTTTTGCACCCTTGAAATGGCATCGGCAGCATCGCCCGTGTGAATGCGCAGCTCAACATTAGGGTAGCGCTCGCGAAATCGCGCCAGCAGATCCGCCAGAAAACTGTAACTCGCGGTAACGGTGCAAAACAGCGTTAAGCTGCCACTCAGTTCACTTACTTGAGTGGACACAGCTGAGCGCAGCTGCTGAAAGCTTTCTAGGGTGTGCTCAGCGTGCTGGCGAAACAGTTCGCCGGCGTGGGTCAGTTGCAGCGGGCTACTGTCGCGCTCTACCAGACGAGCACCGACTTCTTCTTCCATCCGTGCCAGGCGACGGCTGAGAGTAGAAGCGCTCATATGCAGCTGCTGTGACGCTTGACCCAGGTGTAAGTGGGTACTGATGGCCAAAAAGGCCTGAAGGTCTTTGTAATCCATGATCTGTGCCTGAAGTTGTATTGCAAAAAATGCAACAGGTCGTGGCAATAATAGCATTTTACGCAATGTCGGCTTTGGCCTACCATGGCTGTCGACTCTTTTTTTAACCCCCAACCGCATGAGGAATTGCTGTTATGGGTAACAACTATTTCAACACGCTCAACCTGCGTGAGCAGCTGGACCAACTGGGTCGCTGCCGTTTTATGAATCGCGATGAGTTCGCCAATGGCTGCGAATTTTTGAAAGGTAAAAAAGTCGTTATCGTCGGTTGCGGCGCACAAGGCTTGAACCAAGGCATGAACATGCGTGACTCGGGTTTGGACGTTTCCTACGCCCTGCGTGAGTCAGCCATCACGGAGAAGCGCCAATCGTGGAAGAACGCCACGGAAAACGGCTTTACCGTGGGCACCTATGAAGAACTGGTGCCAACCGCTGACCTGGTGTGCAACCTGACCCCTGACAAGCAGCACTCCAGTGTAGTGACCGCTGTTATGCCACTGATGAAAGAAGGCGCCTGCCTGGGCTACTCCCACGGTTTCAACATTGTTGAAGAAGGCATGCAGGTTCGCGAAGACCTGACCGTTGTTATGGTCGCGCCTAAGTGCCCTGGCTCTGAAGTACGTGAAGAATATAAGCGCGGCTTCGGTGTACCTACTTTGATCGCAGTGCACCCAGAAAACGACCCGAAAGGCGAAGGCATGGACATCGCCAAAGCTTGGGCGTCCGCTACCGGTGGCGACCGTGCTGGCGTGCTCGAGTCATCGTTTGTTGCCGAAGTAAAGTCCGATCTGATGGGCGAGCAAACCATTCTGTGCGGCATGCTGCAAACCGGCGCCATTTTGGGCTTCGAGAAGATGATCGAAGACGGCATGGATGAAGGCTATGCCGCCAAACTGATCCAGTACGGCTGGGAAACCATCACCGAAGCGCTGAAGCACGGCGGCATCACCAACATGATGGACCGTCTGTCGAACCCCGCCAAACTGGTGGCATTTGACATGTCAGAAGAGCTGAAAGAGCTGATGCGTCCGCTGTTCCGCAAGCACCAAGACGACATCATGACGGGCCACTTCTCCAAAACCATGATGGAAGACTGGGCCAACGGCGATGCCAACTTACTGAAATGGCGAGCAGAAACAGCTGAGACAGGCTTTGAAAAAGCGCCCGCATCAGACGTGGCCATCGACGAGCAAGAATACTTCGACCACGGCATCATGCTGGTGGCGATGGTCAAAGCGGGCGTAGAACTGGCGTTCGAGACCATGGTTGAGTCTGGCATTGTGGAAGAATCGGCGTACTACGAGTCGCTGCACGAAACACCACTGATCGCCAACACCATTGCGCGTAAGAAGTTGTACGAAATGAACGTCGTCATTTCAGATACCGCAGAATATGGCTGCTATCTGTTTGCTCACGCTGCGGTGCCGCTGTTACGCGACAAGTTCATGCCCCATTTCAGCACCGATGTGATCGGTAAAGGTCTGAACGTGCAGTCGAACTCCGTCGACAACCAGCGCTTGATTGAAGTGAATGATCTCATTCGTCATCACCCAGTCGAGTGGATTGGTCAGGAGCTGCGCGGCTACATGACCGACATGAAGCGCATCGTCGAAGCCTAAAATAACCAGTGCTCAGCTGACTGAGCACCCTGTTGCCCCCTTACCTGCAACATCTTTAAACCGGCCATTGGCCGGTTTTTTTTGTACTAACCTGAACAGGCTTCTGTGTAAAAAGGTGGTCGCTGCATGAGGTTAGCCTGGGCTTTTCTGTTTCTGTTGGCGTTTGTGCGCACATCGGCCGATGAAAACATCATTGTCGCCAGTGGGGAATGGCCACCCTATTTCTCACAACAGCTGTCTGAAGGAGGCATTGTCAGTCACATTGTTCGCGCCGCCTTTGCCGCTTCGGGCACCGCAGTTGAGTTTGAATACTTCCCTTGGAATCGCAGCCTGAAGATGACTCGCGCCGGTCACTTTGCTATGTCACCGGGCTGGGCCCGCACACCAGACAGAGAGAGCGATTTTTTCTTTAGCCAATCGCCCTTAATTACTGAGAGAAATGTCTTCTATTATCACAAAGACAACCCCATTCGCTTTGAGCAAGTATGGGAGTACGACCCAAATAAACCCGTCCGCATCGGTGCGACGCTGGGATACAACTATGGCGAAGAGTTTGCGATCTTCGATAAAGAAAAGCGCTTTCGGCTACGGCGCAGCCCCAGCGACGAAGACAACCTCAAGCTACTGCTCAATCGCGATATTGATGTCTTTCCGTTAGATAAACGGGTGGGGCAGCAGTTATTGCAAGAACGCTTCACAGCAGAGCAACGCGCCCAACTCGCTGTTATTCCCAAACCGCTGCGCACCACCGAGTTGTTTTTGCTGTTTTCTCGCCGTCACCCGCAAGCACAGCAACTGCAGGCGGCATTTGAACAAGGCATGATGGCCATTCACGCGGACGGTACTTACCAGCGCATCGTACAGCAGCACGGCATTGACCCCATCCTTAAATAGCTTTCCCAAATGACAGACCAACAGTGGCGCAGCTGCCATAGGTCTCACACACTCTCCTTGCCACACTGACACCCTCGTTACTTTTTACCCATAACAATAAGCCCCCATGGCAATAAGAGAGTGTCATCATGATCCAGTACCGCGCGCCTTTGGCAGATATTAAGTTTTTAATTAACGACGTGTTTGATTTTCAAAGCCACTACCAAGCGATCCCCGGTGGCGAAGAAGCCACGCCGGAAATGGTCGATGCCATCCTGGGCGAGGCCGCTCGTTTTAGCGAAGAAGTGTTATCGCCTCTGTATCAACCCGGCGACGAAGGTTGTGTGTTTAATGACGGCGAAGTCATCACCCCCAAAGGCTTTCGCGAAGCCTATGGCCAATATGTTGAAGGCGGCTGGCAAGGCATGTCGGCACCGGTGGAATACGGCGGCCAGGGCCTGCCATTGTCGTTAGGGGTGATCAAATCGGAAATGATCGGCACCGCCAACTGGGTATGGGGCATGTACCCGGGGCTATCTCTGGGTGCCATGAACACCATTTATATGCACGGCAGCGAGGAGCAAAAACTAACCTATTTGGTGCCTTTAACCGAAGGCCGCTGGACCGGCACCATGTGTTTGACTGAGCCTCAGTGCGGCACTGACTTAGGCCAGGTTAAAACCAAAGCCGTGCCCAATGGTGATGGCAGTTACGCCATTAGCGGCACCAAGATTTTTATTTCCTCTGGCGAGCACGATTTAACCGAGCAAATTGTGCACATTGTGCTGGCACGCCTGCCGGATGCGCCTAAAGGCACCAAAGGTATTTCGCTGTTTATTGTGCCCAAGTTCAACGTCAACCGAGACGGCTCATTGGGTGATCGCAACCCCGTGGTGTGCGGTTCGATTGAAGAAAAAATGGGCATTCACGGCTCATCGACCTGTGTGATGAACTTTGACGGCGCCAAAGGGTTTTTAATCGGGCCAGAAAATAAAGGCCTGATGTGCATGTTTACCTTTATGAACACCGCTCGTATTGGCACTTCGATTCAAGGCGTTGGCGCAGCGGAGTTGTCATTTCAGGGAGCCCTGCCCTACGCGCGTGAGCGCCGTTCAATGCGCTCACTCAGTGGCACCAAGCAACCAGACCAAGTAGCGGATTCACTGATCGTGCACCCGGATGTGCGTCGCATGCTATTAACACAAAAAGCCATCGCTGAAGGTGGCCGCGCCATGCTCTATTACGCTGCTCAACTGGCCGATCACATGATGGCGGCTCATAGCCGCGACGATCAGACCGAGTACGATCGCATTGACGACAAACTGGGGTTTTTAACCCCTGTATTAAAAGCGTTTTTAACCGAGTTGGGTTATGAAGCAGCCAACCACGGTGTGCAGGTGTACGGTGGCCATGGTTTCATTAAAGAATGGGGCATGGAGCAAATTATTCGCGATACCCAGATCGCCAAGCTGTACGAAGGCACCACCGGTGTGCAAGCGTTGGATTTATTGGGCCGCAAAGTGTTGCTGGGCAAACTCAAGTCGTTTAATGATTTTCATGGGCAGGTAAAAGGCTTCATCAAGCAGCATGAAAACCGCGCTGAAATGAAACCTATGATCAAGCAGCTCAAGCGCTACTTGCTGCGCTGGCGTGTGGGCACCTTGCACATTGCCTATATGGCACGCAAAGATCGCGATATGGTGGGCGCCGCCTCAGTGGATTATTTAATGTTTTCTGGCTATGTGATGATGGCCTATTTCTGGGCACGCATGGCAGACAGCGCCTACAGCGCGTTAAAACAGCAACAAGGCGATGCCGCTTTTTACCAAACTAAAATTCACACCGCTGAATTCTATTTTGATCGCTTACTGCCACGAGCCAAAGGTCACGCCAAAATGATGGTAAAACCGGCTAAAACCTTAATGCAAATACCCGATGGGCACTTCAGTTTTTAGCCACCCAGTCCGCGCCGGCCTGCTGAGTAGAAGGTTGCCAACGACGTAAAAATGTAAGCTCTGGCGCAAACCCAGGGGCCGGTTCTGGTGCTTGGGCGTGCGCTGGGCTCACACTCACCGCAGGTTGAAACACTGCCTGCCCAGCGGGTACCTGCAGACAGCGCAAACAATCGCTTTGATAGCGTGGCGAGCTGACAGTATCCACCACCCACCACTCCGTCTGCAGCCGCGTTGGTGTGATATCTAACAGCACATAACCACGGTAATAAAAGTCGACAAACTCTAGATGAGGTAACAATGCCTGTAGGGATGAGGCCGCCAGCCGCGCTCGCGCCTGATGGTCAATGCCTGGCGAGGAGACTGCGGGCGTCACCAGCTCCAACGCCAAGGGCCGACGATTATCGGCAAATGGATCACGGTGCAACTCCAATGCCCAGCTGGAGTGAATGTCGCCGGTTAGCACCACCACATTTTCAATCGCACCTTGCTCAATAGTATTAAATAAGCGCGAGCGCGCTGCCGGGTAGCCATCCCACTGATCGTAATTAAATGGCCTGCTGTTGCTGCCCAGTTGCGCCATCATTACCTGCTGCCCTAGCAGCTTCCACGCCACACCTTGCTGCTGGGCCTGCTGCAGTTGCTGGCTGAGCCAGCGCTCTTGGTGATAGCCGAGTAGCGTGCGCGTAGGTTCATCACGCTC
>CBDDTG010000035.1:0-38641 GCA_965233665.1 Bacterioplanes sp.
TTCTTTATCTATGAAAAAGCCCCAGCGTGTGCTGAGGCTTTGAGATGGATAGCCGAATGAGCTAGGCCTCATACTGATCCGATTTTCGCCCACCAATGTGTGCATATTGCTGGCGTATCGCAGCAATATCTTGCTGAACATCACCGCTTGGCTTAAACGTTCCCAATACACCACCGGTTTTGCGCTGATAATCAAGGAATCCCAGCAAGATGGGAACTTGAGCACCGTTGGCAATGTGATAAAACCCGGTTTTCCAATCGCTGACTTTGCTGCGCGTGCCTTCGGGGGGCACGATCAAGAACAGTCGGTCATTTTCCTTAATGGTCGCCACGGATGCATCGACCATGTTGTTCGACTTGGAGCGATCAACGGGAACGCCACCCATCCACATCATTAAATGCTTAAACGGCGGTTTGAAGATGGACTTTTTACCCATCCAATAAATGGGGGTGCGCATAACAAAGGCGATCATCAGCATGTAAGGCAAATCCCAGTTGCTGGTGTGCGGCGCTGCGATCATCACACACTTCTTTAAATCTTCTGGAATATCGCCTTCGATACGCCACCCCTTGAGGCGCAGATACAGCGACGACCCTGCTCGTAAGAGCTGACTGATGATGGGGGTATCAAACATGGTGCGATGCATGAAGTTCTCTCTTTTTTTGGCTCATCCCGAGGCCGCAACCCAAAGCGCTCCTTGTGCTTATCTTAGCCGGTATCATACCTGACACGGTGCAAGCTTGCTTGTCATGCCGGTCAGATGACGGTGCTGCAAGTCGACTGGGCTGTTAGAATGCCGGTCTTTGAGTTTGATGCCGAGCTGTTATGTCTGCCACCTTTGTTCATTTACGCGTTCACTCTGAGTATTCGCTGTATGACAGTACCATTCGGGTTAAAGACCTGATTGGCAAAACGGCCTCCGAGCAAATGCCAGCGGTCGCGCTGACCGATCAGGTCAACTTGTATGCGCTGGTTAAGTTCTATAAAGGGGCGCTTGGTAAAGGCATCAAGCCAATTCTGGGGGCAGACCTATGGCTTGAAAACCCTAATGATCGCCATCAGCCGTACCGAGTCACGGTACTGTGCCAGGACAAACACGGTTATTTGGTGCTGCGAGAGCTGATTTCTCGGGCCTTTATGGACAATCAGCATCATGACCTGCCGCAGGTGAAAAAAGAGTGGCTGATGCAGGACAACGAGGGTTTGATCTTGTTGTCAGGGGCGCGAGATGGCGACATTGGCCAGCGGATCATGAAAGGCCGCTTGGAAGATGCTGAAGCGTTGGCGCGGGAGTATGTCGAAGCGTTTGGTGACCGTTTTTATTATGAAATTCAGCGCACCGGTCGGCCAGGTGACGAAGCCATTGTTAAAGCCGGAGTCATGCTGGCGTCAAAACTGAACATGCCATTGGTGGCCACCAATGACGTGCGCTTTATGGCCGCGGAGGACTTTGAAGCCCACGAAACTCGCGTTGCCATTGGTCAAGGCTTTGCGCTGCACGACAAGCGACGGCCGCGCGATTACAGCGAACAGCAATATTTTCGCAGTGCCGCCGAAATGGCGGAGTTGTTTCATGATATCCCGTCAGCGATTGAGAACACGGTTGAGATCGCCAAGCGCTGCAACGTCGAAGTACAGCTGGGTACTTATTTCTTGCCCGATTATCCGATTCCGACGGATATGACGGAGGACGAGTTCTTCCGCCGCATATCTGAAGTGGGCTTGGAGGAACGACTCGACAAAATTCTCGATAAATCTGACCCTGAATACCAACAGAAACGCGCACCCTATGACGAGCGATTAAAGTTTGAGCTCGATATCATCATTCAGATGGGCTTTCCCGGCTACTTCTTGATCGTGATGGACTTTATCCAGTGGGCCAAGGATGAAGACATTCCTGTTGGCCCTGGTCGTGGCTCCGGTGCCGGCTCTTTAGTGGCCTATGCGCTTAAAATCACCGACCTCGATCCCTTGGAATACGATCTGCTGTTTGAGCGATTCTTGAACCCAGAGCGGGTCTCCATGCCTGACTTCGACATCGACTTCTGTATGGAAGATCGTGAGCGGGTGATCGAATACGTGGCCGACAATTATGGCCGTGAAGCCGTGTCGCAAATTGTGACCTTCGGAACCATGGCCGCACGCGCGGTGGTGCGAGATGTGGCGAGGGCGCAGGGCAAATCGTTTGGTTTGGCTGATAAGTTATCCAAACTGATTCCTGGTGATCCGGGCATGACGTTGGAAAAGGCGTTGGACGCAGAAGTAGCGCTGCAGGAATTCCTCAATGAAGACGAGGAAGCTCAGGAAATATGGGAGATGGCGCTGAAACTCGAAGGCATCGCCCGTCAAACCGGTAAGCATGCCGGTGGTGTGGTGATTGCGCCTACCAAACTGACCGATTTTTCTGCCACGGCCTGTGAGCCAGGTGGCGCCGGTTTGATTACTCAGTTTGATAAGAATGATGTTGAAGAAGCCGGCTTGGTGAAGTTCGACTTCTTGGGGCTGCGAACCTTGACCATCATCGACTGGGCGTTAGAGACCATTGATCGGTTGCGGGCCAAAGATGGACTCGAGCCACTCGATATCAATGCCATTCCGCTGGACGATAAGCCTTCATACGATCTATTGAAAGCGGCAAAAACGACAGCGGTTTTCCAGCTTGAATCGCGTGGTATGAAGGATCTGATTCGACGCCTACAGCCAGATAACATCGAAGACATGATCGCACTGGTGGCCTTGTTCCGTCCTGGCCCGCTGGAGTCGGGCATGGTGGATGACTTTATCAACCGTAAGCACGGCCGTGCTTTGGTTGCCTACCCGCATCCGGATTATCAACACGACAGTTTAAAAGAAATTCTGGAGCCGACCTACGGCGTGATTGTGTACCAGGAACAGGTGATGCAGATCGCCCAGACCCTGGCCGGCTATACCCTGGGTGGGGCTGACATGCTGCGCCGCGCCATGGGTAAGAAAAAGCCGGAAGAAATGGCCAAACAGCGGGAGATTTTCCGCAACGGCGCCATCAGCCAAGACGTTGACCCAGAACTGGCGATGAAGATCTTCGATCTGGTGGAAAAATTTGCGGGTTACGGCTTTAACAAGTCGCACTCGGCGGCCTACGCCGTGGTGTCTTATCAAACCCTGTACTTAAAGACCCATTACCCTGCGCCTTTTATGGCCGCGGTACTGACCTCGGACATGCAAAACACCGATAAGGTCGTTACCTTTATCGAAGAATGTCGACAAATGGGCATCGAGCTGGTGCTGCCGGATGTTAATCAAAGCTTCTACGGTTTCACGGTGAATGAAGCCGGTGCGGTGGTGTATGGCTTAGGAGCGGTTAAAGGCGTTGGAGAGGGGCCGATTGAAGCCATCATCGCCGGTCGAGCAGACGGCCCTTACCGTGATTTGTTCGACTTCTGTGATCGCATTGATCATGGCCGCATTAACAAACGGGTGTTAGAGGCATTGGTTCGCTGTGGTGCCTTTGACAACTTGGAGCGCTCGGCGCCGCGCGCGGTCCTGATGGCCAGTATTGAGGATGCACTTAAGAGTGCCGGTCAGAATGCCGCAAACGAAGCCGCCGGCATGATGGATTTGTTCGGTGTTGTCGAAGCAGAGACCAAGGTCGATGCCGACCCTTACGAGCGCTACCGACACCTGCGTGAGTGGCCGTTAAAAGAGCGGTTAGCGGGTGAGAAAGATACCCTCGGCTTGTTTGTGACTGGACACCCGTTCGATGAATATGAGCAAGAAGTTCGCCAGCTAGCGCCTACTCGCTTGGTCAACATCCAGGAAGGCAAAGCGCCACAGAAGCTGGCCGGTTTGGTGGTCGATATGCGGCTGATGAAGAACAAACGCGGTGAAAATATGTGCTTTGCCACCTTAGATGATCGCAGTGGCCGCATTGAAGTTGCGCTGTTCTCAGATGTGTACGAGCAAGTGCGTGAGGTGGTGGCCAAAGACAAGGTACTGATTTTGGAAGCCCAAGTCAGCTATGACGATTATTCCGGTGGATTGAAGGCCACGGGCCGCAGTGCCATGGAAATCAGTCAGGCTCGGCTGCGTTATGCGCAGGCATTGCGCATTCGTGTGGCGGCCACCGAAGTGAGCGATGGCTTTTGCCTGCAGCTGGAAAAGAAACTGCATCGCTTGGCTGACGGCTGTCCTGTGGTGCTCGATTATTGCAATGACGTAGCGCGTTGCGACGTACGCCTAGGCGAGCAATGGCGCATCAACCCAACGGATGAGCAGCTATTGGAGTTGAAGTATGCCTATGGTGAAGACGCCGTTGAGTTGGTGTTCCAATAGTGTGAGCGACGTCAGTTGGCAAGAGGCTGAACGCTGGTTACAAACACAGCTGCCCAACGGGCGGCTGTGGGTTGCCTACAGTGGCGGGTTGGATTCTACGGTGCTGCTGCACTGGTTGGCGCACTCGCCGTTGCACTCACGCCTCAATGCCATTCATGTGCATCATGGCTTGTCTGATCATGCCGATGAGTGGTTGGCATTTTGCCAGCAGCAAGCAACGGCTTGGCAAGTACCATTTAGCAGTGCTCAAGTTCGAGTAAAGGCGCGTGGTGAAGGGCTAGAAGGCGCAGCGCGCCAGGCACGCTATGCGGTGTTCCAGCAACGGCTTGAGCCGCAAGATGGCTTGTTGCTCGCCCAGCATTGTGACGATCAGCTTGAGACATTTGCGCAGCGCTGGTTGCGAGGTTCTGGCCTGCGGGGGCTGGGTGCCATGCGCCGCAGCCACCAGCAACATGGCTTTAGGCTATTGCGGCCTTTGCTGCGCCTGTCGCGAAAACAACTGCAGGATTATGCCCAACAGCACCAGCTGAGCTGGATTGAAGACGAGTCGAATACCGACACCCAACACAGCCGTAACTGGTGGCGGCATCATGGCCTGCCGCCTATTTGGCAACGTTTCTCTTCTGCCAAGCCCGCTGCGCTGCGAACCGTTGAGCGGTTGCAGCAAGATGCCGATACGCTAGAGCTGTTACTGCAACAGCAATTAGCCCCACTGCTATCGCACAGTCCTTGGCCTGGGACTGTTTATGAGCGCCTTGATCTGACTTTGCTATGGCAGCAGCCGGCGGCTTTGCACAGCTATTTACTTCGCCAATGGTGGCTGCAACACGGTCTTGAACTCCCCCCTCAAGCGCGCTTGGACTCATGGCTGACCATGCTGCAAGCCCCTGCAGATAGGCAACCTACTGGGCAACTGGGTGGGCATCAGTGGGCTCGCTATCAAAATCATCTCTATCTGCGACCCGCGGCCGAGGTTGATCTCTCTCCTTGTGATGTTTTACCTGCCTACTGGGACGGTGGTGAGTTGCGTTTGCAAGGTACAATGCCTGCTGGCGCTCGGATTGTGCCAGCCCAGGCTGTAGTGGTTAAAGAGTTTAAACCGGCAGGCCGGCCAACCAAGCGTTTGAAACACTGGTGGCAAAGCTGGGGCATTCCGCCTTGGCTGCGTGCTCGCTGGCCCGTGTTGGTGGACGCCGATAGCCAGCCGCTTGCGTTTGCACGCTGCGATGAACAAAGCTGTCGCAGTATGGAAGCGGATCACAGTCTGACGCTTTACTGGCACCGGGTGGGCTGTGAGTCACCGCCGTAATCGGTTAGAGTAGCGATCGCGTTTTTTACTGTGGAATAACTGTTATGCGCGCGCTCTGGAAGTCGCTGTTGCTAATCTCCTCTGGCTGGGCCAACACGGTTCTGGCGTTATCGGTATATCAGGTAGATGCTGAGCTGTTTTTTGCAGAGCGCCAGGTGAGCCAGGCGTCTTACGTGATTCTCGAGGGCGACAGTAGCCGCTATGAGCAACGCGGTGAGGGGGGGTATCGGTTGATTTTATCGGTCGAAGAAAACCTCGACGATAGCTACACCATTCGCAGTGTGATCCAGTCAGATGATGGTAAAGAGTTAGAAACGCTGGGAACTCCATCCATACAAGTCATGCCTCAACAAGCAGGCCAGGTGACGTTTGGTCACGATAGCGTCGGTGAGGTGAGCTTGAAAGTCACCCTGGTGCGACATGAAGAAGTAGATGGCAACGAGTTAACTGAATGCGAATACCTGGAGTGCGAGTGAGCTGGTTATTGGTACTGATTTGTATTGGTTGCAGTGAGCCAGGTGAGCCCATTCTTCGTGGCAGCAAAACCACCAGCGCCCCTAGTGCTCCAGCACAGCCGGAAGCGTCAGAAGAACAACAACGGGAAGTGTCTGTTCGTCAAGAGACGGCGTCTGCGCATCAGTCCTCGGCCGAAGAGGCGGTTGTGTTGATCAAACGACCATTAAACCTCAACTTACCGGCAGAGCTGATGGCACCCAACCCGCCGTTAACACCAGCACAAGCGCCGCTGCCCAACTTATTTCAACGCTCTGAAGATGCGCCAGGCATGAGCCTATCGGGACGGCTCTACTGGGATGAAACCGAGCACGCAGAAGAGGTGCCGATTCTCGACAGCATCAACGGTGCTGGCGTCGAGATCGAAATCCGCACCCCATAAGGAGATCTAACAAGGATGTGGCTATTGCGCTGTGGCCTACTGCTGCTGTGGGTGACGGCTACTCACGCCGGTATTTATCGCTGGGTAGATGACAACGGCAAGGTTCATTATGGCGATCGACCGCCGCCGAAAAAGTCAGATGTCGTGCAGTTGCAATCGCCCAACCGTCAGCCCATCGAAGCTGAAACAGACGACGTCAGGCCGCATACGCTCAGCACTGATCGGGGCGCCTCGGTCGGTGAATGGGCCCAAGCCAAACTGCGTTTGCAGCAGTTGCGTCAGTTTTTGCTGGCGGGCGAGTTCGATCGCTTGAACAAAGGCTTGGCTGCTGTGAGCCGGTTGCGTGAGAGCGATATTAGCCACGAACGCATGGAAGTTTGGCTTTATCAGCACCTAATCGGTATTGATAAACGCTTTGACCAGCCTTTGTCGGCCTGGATTCGGCATTCTCCGGCACACTATCAGCCTTACCTGGCGCGTTTGCACAGTTTGTATCACCAAGCGTTTGCTGCGCGTGGCACGTCCTGGGCTGGGGAAACCAGCGATGCGCAGATGCAGCAAATGGAGCGCTGGTTGGCGCTGGCGGAGCCCGACATCGATCGTGTTTTGCAACGTCAACCGGATGCGCTGCCGGCCTATACCATTGGTGTTTGGATATACAAACTGATGGGGCGCGATGACGGCAGCCAAGCATTGTTTCAACGCGGAATTGCGCGCTTACCTGCCAGTGAAACTCTGTATCGCAGTTATTTGCGAACGTTACGGCCGCGCTGGGGTGGCAGCTATCAGGCGATGTTGACGCTGGCACAAAAGGCCAATGAGCAGGCTTACCTCAATCCCGAGTTAGGCTTGGTGGGCAGTGAGGCGGTGGCGGACGCCATGAACCGTTTGCTGTCCAGTAATCAGTATCGCCAAGTTCTGCAAGCAGGCACGGAAGCTGGTTTAGAAGATGCCTTGCTGCAACGCTATATCGGCAGAGCACATTATCGTTTAGAGCAATACCAGCAAGCCGTGAGCACGTTACAACGGAGCCTTGAGAGCAACCCCTACGATACACGCAGTCGGCGCTATTTGGCTCAGGCGCACAGGCGTCTCGAGCAGTATTTGCCGGCGGCAGAGGCAATGCAATCGATGGTGATGGCTGAGCCGTGGAACGAGAAATACCGCCAGCAAGCGGCCTCGTTGGTTGAGCGCATGATGTATCACATGCGTCAGAATCTATCGGTCCACAGTACCGATGTGCGTCATAAAAAGTTGAACCTAGCGCTTGAACTCAGTGGTGATGATGCCGATGCCCGGTTGCAACTGGCGTTTTATTACTGGGATGTGCGTCAGTTCGAGCGTGCTGAAACCGAGTTCGAGCATCTGTTAGACATCGCCCCTGATAACCTGCGGGTACATCGCCAATACGACCGTTTTCTGGTCAACCACGGTCGTCAGTGGCACAAAATTGCTGCCTTCTGGCAACGCTACTTAGAGCGCAACCCAAAAGACAGCATCGGTTGGCTGGAAATCGGCGGCACTTATTACCATATGAAAGACTATCGCCGCGCTCGTCATGCATGGAAAACCGCCGCTGAACTGGGTAATGTGACAGCACAAAGCAACTACGAGCGTATACAAGACTGGTAAGTTATTGCTCAATTGCGTCCCACTGTGGGTCTGCTATGGTGTTGGCTCCATAGGCTAGGGCAGCATTATATGAAGCTGTATCAATTCCCGGTGTCGCATTTCTGTGAAAAGGTGCGATGGGCATTAGATTATAAAGGTCTCGGTTATGAAACCGTGGACTTACTGCCAGGACGGCATGTTCGCAGGGTTAAATCCCTGGCGTCTGGCAGTCACGTTCCGTTATTGGTGGATGAAGGCCTGAAGGTGCAGGGTTCTGCCGCTATTTTGGATTATCTCGAGCAGCGCTACCCGCAACGCAGCCTGATGCCAGACAGTTTGCGCAAGCAGCAACGGATGCAGCAATGGGAACAGCGCCTGGATGATGAAACCGGGCCCGATGTGCGCTTGCTGTGCTACCACTACTTGCTGCAACAGCCGTCTTTAATGATTCCCATGCTGACCTATCGCCAGCCCTGGTATACCGGGCTGTTGTTACGCCTTGGGTTTAGCAAGGTTGAGAGCGCCATGCGACGTTGGATGCGCATCAACGAGCGCACCGCTTTGGCTGCTCGCCAACGGTTAGAGCAAACGCTGAAAGATCTTGGTCAAGCGTATGAAGAAAACGCCTTTTTGGTCGGCTCGCAGTTCAGTCGTGCTGATTTAACTGCGGCGGCGTTGCTGGCTCCGCTGTTCCAACCAACGCAGTTTGATATTCCTTGGCCGCAAGCCATGCCCAGTGAACTTCAAAACTGGATCAATCAGCAGCGGCCACACTTGCAGCCGCTGCAGTCCATTTATGAACGCTATCGCTCAGTGGGTGACAAACTGCCCGAGCACCAGCACGGCACCATAGCCGACGCTGTAGGCGATCAGTAGGGCAGCGAAGTAGCGTAAGTAAGCGCCAAAGGTCAGCGCCGGAATCTTGCTCATTGCAACGATACCGGCCGCTGAACCTATGATCAGCAGCGAACCACCAACGCCGACGGCGTACGTCAGGCTCATCCACTCTTGCAGACTCATGCTGACGTCGGCTTTTAACAGCGCTGCCGTCAACGGCACGTTATCGATCATCGCCGATAATAAACCCATCAGATAATTGGCCGCCCAAGCAGGCAGAAACTCGTACAAGCGCACGAAGGTATCCAGCGCTTCTATTTCTTTGAGGGAACCGACTAGCAATAGAATACCGAGGAAAAACAACAGGGTATCGAACTCAATCTGGCGGATGTAGTTCAGGATCGGGTGGTTTTCCGTGTCTTCGCCAAACGCGCGCGCCACTAAAAACATCACCGACAATCCAGTGAGAAAGCTCAGCACCGGCGGAATATCAAACACCACATTGCACAAGATGGTGCTCAGAATCGTCAGCAGGAAGACCACGGCGATGACTACATCAACACGCTGCACGTCGGTGGGCTGGCGGTCAATGGTGGCCACGGCATTCAGCGGTCGAGCCAGCAATGCTGCCAGTACCAATACCGCCAGCAGGGCCGGCGCCGAGAGCAGCAGCAGGTTGGTAATGCTGACTTTACCGGCCAGGAAAATCATCAAGGTGGTGACGTCACCGGTAATCATGGCAACACCACCCGAGTTCACAGAGAACACCATCACGGTGGCAAAGCGCAGAGTCTTCTTGGCGGGCAGTCGCAAGGACAAAATCAAAGCGACGGAAATCAAGGTAGCCGTGATGTTGTCGGCCAGCGAAGAAAATGCAAAGGCAAATAAAGCTGCCAGCAGCAGCAGTTTGCGTTCGGATATTTGTCGGGGCAGCAGCTTGTATATGACGCTTTCAATCAGCCCTTTTTTGTTGAGGTAGGCAACAAACGTCATCGCAGCGAGCAAAAATAACCACAAACTCGCGATTTCAGCGATGTTCTCCTCCAGACCTGCCTGCACTCGCTCATGGTGAGCAACGTCCGGTGTGAACATAAACAGCAGCACCCAAGATAAAGCACCTAAAAACAGCACCACCTGGGCCTTGTTAACATGAATAACTTCTTCGAGGACAACGGCCAGCAGGCCGACCAGTGCCAGGGACACCAGCACATAGGGTAGGAAATCGGGCATGGGGCACTCATCAAGGCAACAGAACGCGCGTATTGTAATGGTCTGACCGCAGTCAATGAAGGAACAAATCGTCGTATTCGAGGTAACGTGGCGAATAATGCACGTCACTTTAAAGGCATTGGCTATTTCGGCTGGGCTAGGCGCAGGAGCGGTACCTCATCAAGCAAGGCCAATGCGCTTATCTGTGCATGCCTGCTGGCCGCATGCTCAGTGGATTAGCGGGCGAAATAGGTTGGCTGTTGCTGTTTATTGCGCCGATCGATGGGTACAAAAACGGGCTTCGTGAGTCAAAGCCCGGAGTATGCGCCGAATAATTTTCACCTAAAAACTCATCCAGTCGCCGCTGGCGCTGTTTAAGCTGGAGTTCCAATCATTCAGTAGCGTGGCAAGCTCATGTGATAAGTTTTTCAGCGCTTGCAACTCTTCGATGGTATTTTTGGGGCCGGTATACAGCGGCAATTTGCGTAGTCGCCCTACCAGAGGGTGATCTGGCAGCTCCATCTTGTTGCGCTCTAGTGTCCAGCGCAAGTTATTGGAGAGCATGCGGAAAAAGCTGATTTTGGTGGCCAGGGTAAAAGTACTGAAGTCGTCGATGTCATTAAAGTGCTGATAGTCGATACCGGCCAGCAGCGCGTTGCGTCCTTCGACGCGAATGGAAGCAGAACGGCGGTGATTCAGCAACATGGCCATGACGCCAAACATTTCACCTGGGTTGATTTCGTTCAGTACTTCTTTGCTGTCGTCGTCAGCCAATACAGCTAAGCGGCCACGCAGTAAAAAATACAGCGTATTGGCGTCGTCACCGCGGTGCAGAATGATCTCTTCTGGCTCGGCGGTAACGAACTGCGACACGCTCATCAGCAGTTCAAATTGTGAGCTGTCGTTTTGAATCAAATCTTTGAAAAAGGTAACGCCGTTGACCATGCGTTGCAGAGAATCAAGCGGATACTCCTCACGAGTGACACGATGCATTGTGAATCCTTGAGTCTTTAAGTGTTTCGACTATAGCACGCCTCTGGTAGGAAAAAAGACGTGCTAGCAGCAGGATGTGAACTGGTTGAATTGGACTTGATCTGACACAAAGCGTAACAATGTACCTCGTGATTATGATCACAAAAGCTGGCTGCAGGCCTTGCCAGTACTGGGGGTTAGCCTGTTGATTTTTATGTTGTTAGCCTCTGGCTTGGCGCAACTCGTCTGTCCTTTGGGTGAGCACTTCAACCCCAGTCTCAGTGACTGCTAGCGTATGCTCCCACTGGGCAGACAGTTGTTTATCACGGGTGATGACGGTCCAGCCATCGCTCATATGCTTCAACCTGGCCTTGCCCTGGTTGATCATAGGTTCGATGGTGAAAGTCATTCCCGGCTGCAGCACTAAGCCGGTATTGGGCCTGCCGTAATGCAACACCTCGGGCGCTTGGTGCATTTGTTGGCCGATGCCATGGCCGCAATAGTCACGTACCACACTGTAACCCGCGCGCTCTGCTAAGCGTTGAATGGCATGTCCGACATCGCCCAAGCGTGCGCCGGGCTTGACCGCTTCAATGCCCGCCCACAATGCGTCATAGGTGGTGTCGACTAAGCGCTGTGCGGCATCCGAAATGGTACCGATGCAGTACATCTTGCTGGAATCGGCGATGTAGCCGTGTTTCTCCAAAGTAATGTCGATATTGATAATGTCGCCGTCGCGCAAAATGTCTTTGTCGCTCGGCATGCCGTGGCAGACCACTTCATTGCGTGAGGCGTTTAATACATAGGGATAGTCATATTGTCCTTTGCTGGCGGGCCGAGCCTTGAGTTCGTCAACAATGAAACGCTCCACCAGGTGATTGACCTCCATGGTGCTTATGCCGGCCTGCATGTGTTGATCGAGCATGGCAAACACCTGTGCCAATAGTTCGCCGGCATGGCGCATGTGCTGCAGCTGCTGTGGCGTCTTGAGTTCAACTGACATGCTTTAACAGCTCCTGTAATGAGGCCTGTGGGTGTTTGAGCAGCAAGCGGGTGAGCTCTGGGTAGGTGAGCTGTGGGTTGAGCTCGGCCAACATGCCAAGGCGCAGCCAGTGCTCGGCCTGGGCGTTGATGGAGCGTGACATGGCCTGACTGGCATTGCGCAGGTCATCGTGCAGCTCATCATGGATTTTTACAATTCCCATTATGTGATCCGTAATGATTTATATATGGATCGTATATTGATGCTGGATTGAGTGAAAATCAAGGGGCCACAAAAAAGCCGGGCAGTGCCCGGCTTGTTAACCTGAGTGCTATCGAAAGGCTTATTCCAAGCCTTGCGACTTCAGGTACTCGTCATAGCTGCCGTGGAAGTCGACGATCTTATTGTCTTTGATCTCGAGGATGCGGGTAGCCAGAGATGACACAAACTCGCGGTCGTGGGAGACGAACACCAAGGTGCCTTCGTACATTTCGAGCGCCAGGTTGAGTGACTCGATGGATTCCATATCCATGTGGTTGGTGGGTTCGTCCATTAACAACACGTTGTGGTTACCCATCATCAGCTTGCCGAACAATAAACGGCCTTTTTCACCACCCGAGCAGACCTTAACGGACTTTTTGATTTGCTCTTGGTTAAACAGCAAACGCCCTAAGCTGCCACGCACGGCCTGATCGTCATGCTCTTGGGTTTTCCATTGCTCCATCCAGTCATAGAGGTTTTGGCCGCCCTCGAACTCGTATTCATGGTCCTGGGCGTAATAACCGACGTCAGCGTTTTCTGCCCATTTCACGGTGCCGTGGTTAGGCTCTAACACGCCTGCCAAGCACTTGAGAAAGGTGGTTTTACCGGCGCCGTTGGCACCGATGACGGCGATCTTCTCGCCGGCCTCTACCATCAAATCGGTATTAGCGAACAGGGTTTCACCGTCGTAGCCGTGTGACAGCTCGGTGATTTCCAACGCCAGTCGGTGCAGTTTCTTTTCTTGGGTAAAACGAATAAACGGGCTTTGACGGCTCGAAGGCTTGATGTCATTCAGCTCGATTTTATCGATTTGCTTGGCACGCGAAGTCGCCTGCTTGGCTTTGGAGGCATTGGCCGAGAAGCGGCTAACGAACTGCTTAAGCTCAGCGATTTGTGCTTTCTTGCGGGCGTTATCCGCTTGCAAGCGCTCGCGTGCCGCCGTGGAGGCGATCATAAAGTCATCATAGGTACCCGGATAAATCTTGATATCGCCGTAGTCGATGTCCGCCATGTGGGTACAGACCGAGTTTAGGAAGTGACGGTCGTGGGAAATGATGATCATGGTGCACTTCATGTCGTTGAGCACACCTTCTAACCAGCGAATGGTATGAATATCCAAGTTGTTGGTCGGTTCGTCGAGCAGCAGGATGTCCGGGTTAGAGAACAGTGCTTGGGCCAATAACACCCGCACTTTTAAACCAGGAGCTACTTCCGCCATGGGGCCATTGTGATATTCCTGCGGAATGCCGGCACCGAGTAGCAGCTCTCCGGCACGGGCATCGGCGGTATAGCCGTCCAATTCGGCAAACTCGCCCTCCAGCTCGGCGGCGCGCATGTAATCTTCTTCGCTGGCTTCTGGGTTAGCGTAGATGGCGTCGCGCTCCTGGCGAATGGCCCACAGCTCGCGGTTACCCATCATCACGGTATCCAGCACCATGTGCTCTTCAAAGGCGAACTGATCTTGGTTCAGTTTGCCCAGGCGCTCGCCGGGGCTAACGCTGACGGAGCCTGCGGATGGCTCTAGGGAACCATCGAGAATTTTCATAAAGGTCGATTTGCCGCAGCCGTTGGCACCAATCAGGCCGTAGCGGTTGCCGTCTCCGAATTTGACGGAAATGTTTTCAAACAGCGGCTTGGCACCAAATTGCATGGTGATGTTGGCGGTGGTAATCACAATAAGATCCTGATTTAACTGCGTTTTTTAGATGAAATAGAAAGCGTGTTGGCGCTTTTAGGGCGATTGCTGAACACTTTTTTGCCACTGGGTTTGCTGGCGCTTTGCTGTGCCAGCTCGGCGGCGGCGGCTTTCGCTTTGGCGCTGGGCGCGCGCGGCGGTTGCGGTGCACGCCCCGCTGCTGGCGCAGCATCTGCTAGAGCAATGGCCTTGTCTTCAAAGCGGATTTTGCCCAGCTTGTAGAGGCGGCCAATGGTGGCTTTGAATGCCCGTTTGGACATGCCCAGCTGCTGCTCGACTTCTTCCGGTGTGCTTTGATCATGCAGCCACAGCCAGCCTTGATTCTCGGCTAAGCGCTGTAATATGCGCTCTGCCAGCACGTTGACTTTGTCTTTGCCGACCGGCTCCAGGGTTAAATCGAGGCGGCCATCGTCACGCACACGCTTGAATGTAACCCGTTAGACGCTGGCCGGTACGAATGGCGCTGCGAATATCGCCGTGGTGCAACACTCCCCAGAACTCATCATCCACCACTGCCTTAAAACCCAGGTCGGTACGTGAGGCAATGATCAATTTGACCTTGTCGCCATTGCGATACGGGTCCGGAGCATCGGGCCAAGCGGCTTTGGCTTCGTCTTTGATAAAGCGATTTAAGCGAGTGCTGCCAATTAACCGGCCGGTATTGTCACTGGTGACGTAAACCAGCACGCTTTGCTCGGGCTGCAAGCGCTGTTTTTGCTCAGCAAACGGCACCAGCAAATCTTTGGCCAGGCCCCAATCGAGAAAAGCGCCAGTATTGTTGACGTCTTTAACCGTCAGGTTGGCTACTTGTCCGACTTGCGCGCGCGGGCGCTGGCGAGTGGCGATCCAGCGATCGTCGGAATCCAGATAAACAAACACCGACAGCTCATCGCCCACTTGAATGCCATCTGGGCATTGATTGTTGGGCAATAAGATCGGTTGCTGATCGTCGTCGTCGAGGTAGGCGCCCTGAGCCGCCAGCTCGACCACGGTCAGGGAATTAAAGCGTCCGAGTTCGGCCATGCTTGTGCGCCTGTAGGTAAATAAAAGGGTGAGTCAAAATAAAGCGCGCGAGTGTATCACGAGCGGCGCTTAGCTTCGATAAATGGTCTCGATCAGATGATAGCCAAAGCGGGTGCGCACTGGGCCTTGTATCTGAAGCAAGGGGCCTTTGAACACGGCATCGTCAAAGGCCTTGGCCATTTCGCCGCGATTGAACTCGCCTAAGCTGCCGCCATTGGCTTTTGACGGACATAAAGAATGACGTTTGGCCAGCTGACCAAAATCGGCACCTTTGGCCAGTTGTTGTTTCAACTCGATGGCCTCAGCTTTGGTTTTTACCAGGATGTGACGGGCACAGGCGCGGCGCATAACAGACTCCGTGACAGGAATGACAGTTGGTTGGCATGATCTAGCTCATTATGCCGGAAATTCTGACCGCCTGGTTACCCGGATAGCTTCGTACTAGGGCGCGTATGTGCGAGAATCGCGCGCCAAATTTTGTCGATAAGAACAGCAGGGGGAAGCCAATGAGCGTTCATGAAATTCGTCATCCACTAGTACGACACAAACTGGGCCTGATGCGTGCCAAAAACATCAGTACTCGCACGTTTAGGCTACTGGCGGGCGAAGTGGGCAACTTGCTGACTTACGAAGCGACCAAAGATCTGGAGCTGGAAGACTACACCGTCGATGGCTGGTGCGGTGATATTCAGGCGGAACGCCTCCTGGGTAAAAAAATCACTGTGGTGCCCATTTTGCGAGCCGGCTTAGGCATGCTGGACGGCGTATTAGAGTTGGTTCCGAGCGCCAAAATCAGTGTGGTTGGCCTTTACCGCGATGAAGAAACCCTGGAGCCGGTCAGCTACTTTGACAAGCTCGCGGGCGACATTGATCAGCGCATGGCGCTGGTGGTTGACCCCATGTTGGCCACGGGCGGCTCTATGATCGCCACCATTGATTTGCTGAAGAAAGCCGGTTGCACCAGCATTCGTGCACTGGTGCTGGTAGCAGCGCCTGAGGGCATTAAAAAAGTTCAGCAGGCGCATCCTGATGTCGATATTTACACGGCCTCAGTCGACAGCCACCTCAATGAACACGGCTACATCATTCCCGGATTAGCGACGCCGGTGACAAAATCTTTGGCACCAAATAAGCGGGGCTGGTTATGACGTCTTCTTCTTCCGCAGCCAGCTGGCGCACGGCGCTGGCGGGTCTGCAAATGTTGTTCGTGCCCTTCGGTGCCCTGGTACTGATGCCGTTGATTACCGGCTTGAACCCGTCGGTGGCTCTGTTTACCGCCGGTTTGGGTACTTTGTTGTTCCAACTGATCACCAAGCGCTCGGTGCCAGTGTTCTTGGCATCGTCGTTCGTGTTTATTGCCCCGATTTCGTACAGTGTCGAAACTTGGGGAATGGCAGCCACCATGGGCGCACTGTTCTGTGCCGGCTTGGTGTATGTACTGCTGGCTTTGCTGGTGGCCTGGCGTGGGCCGGGCTTTCTCCATCGCTTAATGCCACCTGTGGTCACTGGCCCAATCATTATGGTGATTGGTTTGGGGCTGGCCCCGATTGCAGTGAACATGGCGATGGGAAAAACGGTGACGGCAGTGCGGAGCTGTTTCCGTATACCGACGCCATTATTGTGTCCATGGCTGCTTTGTTGGTGACTTTGCTGGTGTCGACATTGGGCAAAGGACTGTTCCGTTTGGTACCGATTTTGGCCGGCGTTGGCGTGGGTTACCTTCTGGCCTGGTGGTTTGGCATGGTCGATATGACGCCGGTGGCGCAGCAGAGCTGGTTGGCTGTGCCTGATTTTGTCATGCCGACTTTTAACTTAAACGCCATTTTGTTTATGTTGCCCATTGCCATCGTGCCCGCGATTGAGCACGTTGGCGATGTCTTGGCGATTGGCAGCGTGACTGGCAAAAACTACGTTGAGAAGCCTGGCTTGCATCGCACCTTAATGGGCGATGGTGTGGCAACGTCGGCGGCGGCCTTGTTTGGTGGACCACCGAATACCACCTATTCCGAGGTAACGGGAGCCGTCATGCTGACGCGTGCATTTAACCCGGTGGTGATGACCTGGGCGGCGATTTTTGCCGTGGTACTGGCTTTTATCGCCAAGTTTGGTGCCTTCTTGCAAACCATACCGACGCCGGTCATGGGCGGTATTTTGGTGCTGTTGTTTGGCTCGATCGCCAGTGTGGGCTTGAACATTCTGGTGAAGGCGCGGGTCGATATGGCGGCGCAACGCAACTTGGTGATTGTCGCCACCACGCTGGTGTTTGGTATTGGTGGTATGGCCATTGGTTCTAAAGACTGGACATTGCAAGGCATTGCCCTGTGTGGGGTGGTGGCCATCTTACTTAACTTGATTTTGCCGCACGAGGCGGAAGCTGATGATTTGCATGAAGAACAGGCGGTGGTCGATGACTTTGTCGAACATCATCGCTAACGCACGTCGACCGAGTCTTAGGGCCAGCTTATGAGCTGGTCTTGGCTGTTTGCATTGCTCGCGCTGGCTCTCGGCTATTGGGGATGGCAGCGCCAGCAGCAAGCTAAAATGCTGGCGCTGTTTCTGGTGCGTCGTCACTGCCAGCAGCTGGGGTTACAGCTGCTGGACGATACCCTAGTTATGTGTGGCATTCGGCTGTTGGCGGGGCGCTGGTTGGACCCTGGACGCTGGAACTTAGAGCGCCGCTACCGCTTTGAGTTTGCCTCCGGCGGTGCAGAACGCTACGAAGGCGAGCTGGTTCTGCATGGGCGGCGGCTGGTGTCGCTGGATCTGCAGCCGCACCACTTATGAGTCGGTAGGCTGCTGTAGAAAGCGAATCATCCAGCGGCCAACGCGCTCTTCATCGGTCGGCTGCTCTAAGCCATTAAAACTGCGCTCTAGCTTTTCTGCCCCAATGCTATCGATTCTGCGGGGCAGTAAGCGAGTTAAGTAGTCGCGGGTAAATTCTGGGTGGCCTTGCAAGCCCAGCACTTGATCACCAATAAAAAACGCAGCGTTGGGGCAAAAATCGCTGCTGGCCAGTCTTCTTGCTTCGCGCGGCAGGCGCTCGACCTGATCTTGGTGGCTGTACAGAAGACGAATGTGTTGTTGTTCGTCACTGAGCCACAATGGACGGTGCTCAATGCGAGTGGTGTGAACGCCAATGCCCCAGCCGCGATGACTGCGTCCGGCATGACCGCCTAAGCTATGCGCCAGCAGCTGATGGCCAAAGCAGACGCCGAGCAAGCGCTGACGCTGCTCGTAGGCATTGCGCACCCAGTGTTCGAGCTGCGCAATCCAAGGCTCGCTGTCATACACCCCAGCTTTGGATCCTGTAATAAGCCAGGCGTCGCACTCATCTAGGCGCTCGGGCCACTCGTCGTCGAGCAGCTGGTAGTGGCGGTAACAAAAGCGTCCACCTAATGCCTCGAAAAAGCGCCGGAACATCCAACCGTAGGATTGGTAGTCTTCCACCAAGTCGGCATACAGCTGGTCGGTTTCTAATATGCCAATACGCACCGTCATTGTGGTTTCTCTGTGGCTGTCGTCATGATGGTGCCATCCTTATTGCCCTGACGCAGCGGCGTTAGCAGGTCTTCCAAACCGTTGATTTTAATTTCGAGTGTGAGCGCCAGCCACTCGCCCAGTTGCCCGGCCGGCCAGCCTTGCTGGCGAAACCACAGCAGGTAGGCTTCGGGTAAGTCGATCAGCAGTCGCCCTTGGTATTTTCCAAACGGCATGGGCGTCGTGACCAGGTGCAATAGGTCGTCTTGCTGCCACATAAATGGACCTCTAAAACGCAATCAAGGGCCATGATGCATGTGTGTTGCAGCGGCTGACAAGCATCTGTCGGTGCACGCAAGCGCATGAGTACCCGCCGCAAGGTTATAATGATATATTCGTGCCATGAGTGCGCGTTTGTCGTTTTTGGCCCGCTTGAGGTTTTTTGTGCCAGCGTTTATGCCCGATTGGTGCTGCGCCCAAGCGATGTAAACACCAAGATTGAGTGAGACGTAACCCCTGTGGCCCGCTTTGAAGATCTGAAGTTACTGCCAGGCCAGCCGATGCAGCTGGATTTCGAAGGTTACTCTAATGAGCGCGACCGCAGCGTGTTGTTGGGGTATCGGCCACATCACAGCATCATAGTCACCACGCCGATCATTAACGGCTCCCCCATGACGCTCAAACTGGGCATGAAGTTGGCGGTGCGGTTATTTGCCCAGCAGGTCAACAGCGCTTGTGCGTTTCGCAGCGAAATTCTGCACGTGTCTCGTGCTCCCTACGCTCATATCCATTTGGCGATGCCGGATGAGGTGATTACTGGCGAAGTGCGCAAGAGTGTGCGTGCTCGGGTTAAATTGATTGTCTCCATTCATCATGGCCCAGCGTTGGAGCGCCAGTGCTCAGCCATGGTCACCGATCTGAGTATTGGCGGGGCCCGCATCTGTGCTAAGCAGTTGCCGGTCGCCAGTGGCGATCAAATCCGAATCAGCGCTCAGCTCGAGGTCAGTGGCGTAGAGCGCATCATCAGCATCAACGGCATCGTGCGCTCTTATCAAGAAGAAGAAGGGCAGTGCGCCATCGGTGTGCAATTCAATGAGATCAACGATGCTGACCGAGTCATGTTGCATGCCTATGTGCTTTCCAGCATTCACGGTTAACGCGGAAAGCTATGGCTGATTTGCACGCGACAATACCGACGGCGCAGTCGCCGCATGGCTTGGAAGGGCTGATTGAGCACGCGACGCGCATCTTTTTAACCTCCCGCACCGAAACCGTTGAAGCGGACATAGCGATGGTGCTCAAGCATTTTCGGCATCGCTTGGGCGCTGAGCAAGCAGCGCTGCTGCTGTGTCCGGCATCCAAGGGCGACGGGAGACCGCCACATTGTGTTGTTTCCTCCTCGGTGCCGGATCAATTATCCGCGCGCATGCAGCGTCTGTACGAACAACAAACGCTTTGGTGTCAGCTGGCCCGCCAGCCCAGAGTGCAAGTGTTGCCGACGTGCGAGCAAGACCCAGCGCAGACGCTGGTGCTGGACTGCTTTGCCGCGCAAGCCGTGATTTTAGTGCCCGTGGTTGGCCGGCAGGCGGACGGTGGTTGCTTGATGTTCGCTTTTGAGGATGACCGTCCAGTGCTGTCTTACCCGCAGCAGCAACTGCTGTCGACCCTGGCGCAGCTGTGCTATTTGATGCTCGACCGACTCACGGTAATGGAGCAACTGCGCCAGAGTGAGCAGCTATTGCAGCGTACTGAGCAGCTGGCGGCCATTGGTAGTTGGTATCAAGACATGAGCACTGGGCGTATCTCCATTTCGCCACAATTAGCGCGCATCTTTGTCTTTGCAGAAGACACCCGTACCGCCGTGATGGAGGACTTTTTCAGCTGCGTGCATCCCGAAGACAGTCAGCGTGTTCAGCAAACACTGGCACTGAGTGTTCGTCACGGTCAGCCCACGGACATGAGCTATCGCATCATTAACCGGCGCGGCGAGCAGCGAACCTTGCACGGCATGGCTCAGGTGTTGTGTGATACGGATGGCCGCGCGGTTGCTCGGTTTGGCTCGATTCAAGACATTACCGAACAAGAATCCCGCGAGCGCCACCTGCTGCAAGCGGCGAAGGTGTTGGAGTCGACCAATGAAGGCGTTGTGATTACCGACGCGAATGGCTTGGTAGAGGCGGTCAACCCAGCGTTCAGTCGCATCACAGGGTATCGCGAAGAAGACGTGGTGCAGCATCCGGTGGCGGTGCTGAAGTCGGGCCGTCATGATCAAGCGTTTTATCGTCAAATGTTCCAGCAACTAAGCGAGCATGGTCGCTGGCACGGCGAAGTATGGAATCGGCGCCGCAATGGCGAGGTGTACCCTCAGTGGTTGACCGTGACCGCCGTGCAAGACGGTCAAGGTCGCATTGGTAACTACGTGGGCGTGTTTAACGATATGTCGGTGTTGCGCCGCTCAGAGCAGCAGTTGGAGCAGTTGTCCTACTACGATTCACTCACCAGTTTGCCGAATCGCAGTCTACTGATTCAGCGCTTACAGCAAGCCCTGAGTCGCGCCCATGAAGGCGATAAAGTGGCGCTGATCGCCATCGACCTGGATCACTTCAAGCACATCAACGACAGCCTTGGCCACCCAGCGGGTGACCGACTGCTCAAGCAGTTTGCTCAGCGCATGCAGCCGTTGCTGCGCGACGGCGCTACCTTGGCGCGCCAAGGCGGCGACGACTTCGTGTTTCTGCTCGAGCAAGTGGCGGGCCGCGAACAGGTGGCTAGCGTCGCCGATGACATCAAGCAGCTACTGCACCAGCCCTTCGATTTGGGCGTGGGGCAAGCGCTGATGATTGGTGCCAGCATGGGAATTACCCTGTCGCCCGATCATGGAGACAGTGTCACGCAACTACTGAGCAATGCCGATGTGGCCATGTATCAGGCCAAGCAACGTGGTCGCAATCATTACCAGTTTTATTCGGATGAAATGACACGCGCCGCCAGCGATCGCCTAGAGCTGGGCAGTCAGCTGCGCCATGCTTTGCAGCTGGGCGGTCAATTGCAGCTGTATTATCAGCCACAAGTTTGTATGCGATCTGGCCAGGTGAAAGGGGTGGAAGCACTGATGCGGTGGCAGCATCCGCAAGATGGCACCATTCCGCCAGGGCGCTTTTTACCCGTGGCAGAAGACAATGGCCTGATGCCCGAGCTGGACACTTGTGCACTGACGCTCGCATGTCAGCAAATGGCGGTGTGGCAACAGCAAGGCGTCAAGCCCTTGACCGTTGCGGTCAACATTACGCAACCCACGTTTGTGGCCGGTGGGCTGGTCGAAACACTGCAGTTGTTATTGCAGCGTTATCACCTAGATGCGAGCTGGCTAGAGCTGGAAATTACCGAAGGCGCTTTGCTGGAGCCGACGCCGGCGGTGTTGGATACCATAGCCGGCTTGAAGGCGCTGGGGGTGTCGCTGGCGGTGGATGATTTTGGAACCGGTTACTCTTCGCTGGCGTATTTGCACCGCTACAAGGTGGATAAACTGAAAATTGATCGCAGTTTTGTTATCGGTCTGGATGAAGACGACGGCCAGGTGATCACGACCACCATTATTCAACTCGCCAAAGGCTTGGGCTTAAAGGTGCTGGCAGAGGGGGTGGAGTGCATTGAGCAGTTGGAGTTCTTGCGAGCCAATCACTGTGAAACGTATCAAGGGTTTTATTTCAGCCGCCCCTTGCCCGCAGCCGAGTTGCAGCACTGGTTGCAGCCGGTGGCCTGAGCTATAACCCTGGTCCTGGTGGACTGCACGGCAAATAGAGGTAAAAGCAGGTGCCTTGGCCGACCGTCGATTCGACTTCAATGCGGCCATGCAATTGGCCGGTTACCAGGTTATGAATGATATGAGCCCCCAAGCCGCTGCCGCCTTTGCCTTTGCGGGTGGTGAAAAACGGCTCGTATAGGCGCTGTAGCACCTCGGCCTCCATGCCTTTGCCATCATCGCAATAGCGAATCATTAAGGTGTCGTCCTGGCGGCTGGCGCGAATGCGTATGTGACCGCTTTGCTCTGGGTCGAAGGCGTGGGTGAGCGAGTTCATTATCAGGTTGGTGATGACTTGCGCTAACGCGCCAGGGTAACTGGCGACGATGATCTTTTCGGGCACATCAAATTCAACCTTGATCGGCCGGTATTTGTAGTTTGGACGCAATGAGCTGGCGATGGACTGCAAGTAGTCGCCCACTTCAAAGTCGCGCCGTTGCTCGCTGGCCTGATCGACCGCGACTTGCTTAAAGCGGCTGACCATATCGGCTGCACGGCGCAGGTTTTCGCTGGTGATGTCGATGCTTTCTTCGGCAAAGTTGATGAAGTCCTTGAGTCCGGTTTTACTCAGCTGCTCCTGCTGATATTGGTTTTTCAACTCTTCTAGGTAATCTTCCAAGGCGCTGACGGCGGTAACGCCAATGCCCAATGGCGTGTTAATTTCATGGGCAAGGCCAGCCACCATGTCGCCCAATGCGGCGTGCTTTTCCATATGTACCAGCTGATTTTGAGTAAGTTTTAGCTGATGCAGTGACTCCAACGCTTCGTTGCTTTTTTGTTCCAGCTCTTGGGTGCGCTGGGTTACCTTTAGCTCAAGGTTGCTGTTCAGCTCCTGCACCTGTTGCTGCTGTTCTAACAGTGCGACGTTGGTTGCGTTTAACGCTTCGTTATACGACTGCACTTGTTCGACCAAGGTGTTAAAGGTCGACACGATGGGAGCAAACTCATTGCGCCCGCGATAGCTGATTGGTTGCACTTCAATTGCATCACGGTCTTGGTTGGAGGCGATGGTCGAGCGCAGCAAAGCCAAGATGGTATCGAATGGGCCAAACAGCAGCCGCAGTATTAAAAGCATCGCACCGGCAAACAACGCTGCGATTAAAGCACTCATCGGCAGTGTCGGTGCTGAGTAATTGTCGGCGGCCGCCAAAAGATCGCGGCGCGGCACACTGAAGCCGACCACAAACCCGGTTTGAGTCATCGCGGCATAAATGTAGCTGGGGGTTTTTGCGTCTGTGTTGATATCGAGTTGCTGAACTTGGCCTGGGCTCATTTTTAACAACGGCTGCTGCCACTGCTCGGGGGGGGCGATGGTGGCAAACTCGGCTTGGCCGTTATCGAGCACCGAGAGACGGCTGTCTGCGTGAAACATAAAACTGCGACTGTTGGCCGTCGGTGCCAGCTGTTTGACATAATCACGGGCACGCTGCAGCGACCAGTCCACCGTCGACATGCCTATTAAGTGTCTTTCACTGTCGTGCATGAGGGCATCGACGGTCATCATCAGTGCTTCGCTGCCCGCTTCATCAATGTATGGCGCGGTCCAATAAAAGGCGGATGAGCGGTTGATGCTGCGATCCCAACCGGGCGGCAATGCTTGCTGATACCAAGCTTGGCTGTGATAGTCGTAGTCTGCATTGCTCAACTCCCAGCTGAACTGCAGGCCATTGTCGGGCGAGTGGTAGACATAAGGGCCGAAATAGCGCAGGTCTGGCTTGAGCTCAAACGGTTCAAACCAAATGCCACCACCAATGGCTTGGTCAAAATCATCAAAGGTGCGCAGCAGCAACTGGCGTGATTGGTTTTCTAAGGCGGTGCGACTCAGAAGCTTACGTTGCTGGTGTAGCAGTTCTCCAGAACGTGCCAAGCCTGCGGCCATGCGCTGCATACGGTCAGAGCTGTCGTCGAAGTGCTGCACAGCCATGGTCAGTGACTGTTGAAACTGGCGATGACTGTCCGCTAACACAGTGTCGGTAATATGGGCGTTGTTGCGGTAGATCAGTACCGCAAAGCCAACCAGTTGCAAGGCCACCGCTGACAGCAAGATGCGCGATTTTATGTTCATAGTCATAGATCGTTGAGCGCTGAAATCAGCCTAGCAGGTCTGTTTATATTTGTATCGAGAAGGCACTGAATGGCGCTCTGGACTCCCCAGCGACCTGACTTTAACGCAGTGGGCAAAATAAAGCGGGCATTGTTTGGCATTTTTCGTTACACTCCCGCGCCTTTGCAAACCCCCGAGTCGGGCCCGCCGTGTAGCGCAGAGTGTGAGAACGGCCACGCCCCACCTCCGTACAACACAGCAGGATCTTTCATGACCGACGCAAATACCACAGGCTTCGCAAGCCTGGGCTTACCTTTTTCTATTCTTCGTGCCCTGGAAACTCTGGGTTATGAAGCGCCTTCTCCCATTCAAGCAGACAGCATTCCACCTTTGTTGGAAGGCCGCGATGTTTTGGGTATGGCACAAACCGGTACTGGTAAAACAGCAGCCTTTACGCTGCCTTTGTTAGCCCGTACCCAACCGGATCAACCATCACCGCAAGTGCTGGTATTGGCACCCACGCGTGAGCTGGCGCAGCAAGTGGCGCAAGCAGTAAAAAGCTACAGCCAATATATGTCTGGCGTTGGCGTTGCTGCGGTCTACGGCGGTGCCGAATTTGGCGGCCAGTTGCGCGAATTGAAGCGCGGCCCTCAATGGGTGGTCGGCACACCGGGCCGAGTGATGGACCACTTGCGTCGCGGCACCTTGAACCTGGCGGACATCAAAGCCGTGGTATTGGATGAAGCCGACGAAATGCTGCGCATGGGCTTTATTGACGACGTTAACTGGATTCTTGAGCATACCCCGCGCCAGCGTCAGGTAGCCTTGTTCTCAGCCACTATGCCGCGTGAAATTCAACAGGTCGCAGAAACGCACCTGAATGACCCGGTTCAGGTCAAAATCAAAACTAAGACCACCACCAATGCCAACATTCGTCAGCGTTACTGGTTTGTCGGCGGTGTGCACAAAAACGATGCCTTATTGCGCATCTGCGAGGTGGAAGACTTCGACGCCATGATGGTGTTCGTGCGCACCAAGCAAGCGACGGAAGAAGTGGCGGAATACATGCAGTCACAAGGCTTTCGCTGTGCGCCACTGAACGGCGATATCCCGCAGCAGCTGCGTGAAAAGGCGGTTGAAAAGCTCAAGCGCGGTCAGTTAGACATTCTGGTCGCCACCGATGTGGCCGCGCGCGGTTTGGATGTAGAGCGTATCAGCCACGTGATTAACTACGACATTCCATCGGATACCGAATCCTACGTTCACCGTATCGGTCGTACCGGTCGTGCTGGCCGTGACGGTGAAGCCATTGCCTTTATTCGTGGTCGTGAAAAGCGTTTGTTGCGTGATATTGAAAAAGCCACACGCCAAACCATTGAAGAAATGCCGTTGCCAACGGCGAAAGATGTAAATGCCAAGCGCCGTCAGCGCTTTATGGGCCGTTTGATGGATGCCGTGAAGCCCGAGCAAAATACGGTATTTCGTGAAATGATCGAAGAGCTGCTGCGCGAGCATCCACTGGATGCATTGGACTTGGCCACCGCAGCGGCCGCGTTGGTGCAGGGCAATAAGCCGTTGTTCTTGGATGAAAAAGCCGACTTGCGCCAGCAAGAGCGTCGTGAGCGTCCAGAGCGCGATCGTCCTGAGCGTGGTGAACGCGGCGAGCGCGGTGAACGCAATCGCAAAGCGCTGCCAGAAGCACAGCCAAAACCGCTAAAAGGCATGAAAGACGTCGACATGATGCGCTATCAGGTCGCGGTGGGTTACGACGATGGCCTGCGTCCGGGCAACCTGGTGGGCGCTGTTGCTAACGAAGCCGAACTGGACAGCAAATACATCGGCCATATTGAAATCCTGGGACAGTTCTCAGTGATTGATTTGCCCGCTGGTATGCCGCCTGAAACCTTGCAAACGCTGAAGCGTGCGCGCGTGTGTGGCAAGTCGCTGTCGCTTAAGCCTTACAACCCAGCACAAGTACCTGAAGGTCGCTCACCACGCCGTGAAGGCGGCAAAGAGGGCGGTAAAGGTCCGCGCAAGTTTGACGGTCAGAAGAAGTTCAACCGCAACAAGCCTCGTCGTCAGGCGAGCTAATTTGCCGAGCTGGTGACTCATACTGGGTGCCAGCGTCTGAGTCTGATACTTTGGGGGCCTATTGGCCCCTTTTGTTTTTATGGAGTATCAGCATGAGTCAAATCTGTATCATCAGCGCCAGCCAGCGTGCCGGTTCCAATAGCCGTCGTATTAGCGATGTGCTTAACCAACACTACCTGGGTGGGCAGGCCAGCCTGATTGATTTACAGCGTGATCCACTGCCGTTTTGGGATGGCGATACCGCAGAAAATACCGCAGTTGAAGACGCACGCAGCAAAGCGCAAGCCGCTGATGGTTTTGTATTTGTAGTGCCGGAGTGGCATGGCATGGTGCCGGCGGCATTGAAGAATTTGTTGCTGTGGCTGGGCTCAAAGGAGTTGGCGCACAAGCCGGTATTGCTAACGGCGGTGTCTGCATCGGCGGGCGGTGCTTTTGTGATTGCGGAGCTACGTGGCAGTGGTTACAAAAACTCGCGTTTGTTGTACTTGCCAGAGCATCTGATTTTGCGCGATGCCAACGACTTATGGCAGGGCCAAGAAGGACGGGAAAGTGATGCGTATCTGGATAAACGCGCACGCTATGCCATTGATCAACTGACGACCTACGCCACGGCTTTGGCGCCTTTGCGTGAGCAGTTAACGGCGGGCCTCACCGATTTCGCCAATGGCATGTCTTGAGAGTACGCGGCCCGGCTGGGCCGCTCAGCCGTTATACCAGCTCTGCCAGTGCGTCTTTACTGTAGTCTTGCAGCTCATCGAGACGATCTTCCCTTACCTTGTTGACCCACTGCGGGTCTTGCAGCAAGGCGCGGCCAACGGCCACCAAGTCGAACTCGCCGTTTACCAAACGCTTTTGCAACTCGATGATGGAAGCGGTAGCCACATCTGAGCTGTCGACCATGTCGCGTTTGTCTTCATCGATAAAGCTGGCGCTTAGGCCCACTGAGCCTACGGTGATGACGGGTTTGCCCGTCAGCTCTTTAGTCCAGCCCGCCAGGTTCATATCTGAGCCTTCAAACTCAGGCTCCCAGAAACGGCGCGTTGAGCAGTGAAAGATATCCACGCCAGCGTTTACTAAGGGTTTGAGAAAGGCGTCCAGCTCTTCTGGGGTGTGGGCTAGGCGAGCGTTGTAGTCCTGCTGTTTCCATTGGGAAAAGCGAAAGATAATCGGGAAATCTTCGCCGACACGATCGCGAATGGCACTGACGATTTCGCACGCAAAGCGGGTGCGTTGCACCAAGTCGCCGCCGTATTCATCATCGCGTTCATTGGTGCCAGCCCAAAAGAACTGATCGATGAGATAGCCGTGGGCACCGTGCACTTCTACCGCATCAAAGCCGATGTCTTTGGCATCCGCCGCGGCTTGGGCAAAGGCTTCAATGACGTCGTGAATGTCTTGCTTGCTCATGGCTACGCCGTTGTCTTTACCGGGGGCCACCAAGCCGGATGGGCTGTATCCCGGCGCTTCTGGATCTGGCTCGGTGCCCGCTTTGCGAATGGCGCCGACGTGCCAAAGCTGTGGAGCAATCTTACCGCCTTGGGCGTGCACGGCATCGACGACGTTGCGCCAACCCTGCAAGGCTTCGGTGCCATAAATAAAGGGCACGCGAGGATAACCATTGGCGCCGGCATGACCGACGCAGGTGCCTTCGGTAATGATCAAGCCAACGCCGTTTTCGGCGCGGCGAGCGTAGTAAGCCGCATTGAGATCATTGGCCACGTTGCCGGGAGAAAATGTACGCGTCATGGGGGCCATCACGATGCGATTGGGAAGGCTCAGTGGGCCGAGCTGTAGCGGGGTAAACAAAGCAGAGTCGCTCATGATTGCTCCTTTAGTGGGTGTTGTAAGCGATAGCATAGTTGGCACAAGTTAAACGATAAGTGCTGTATGTGACAGTCGGCGAGATGCGAAGAGATTGAGATTCAGCGTTGCACGGATGGGCCGCTTACGTTTTGATTGATCGCACTTTATCAGTCAGCAAGGAGTCAATCATGGAGGCGATGAGCTGGCAGCAATTGCTGTCGCCCCAGCGCTTTGGTGAGCCGCAGGGGCGTTTGGATTTAGAACTGGGTCGATCACCGTTTCATAAAGACTATGACCGTATCGTTTTTTCTTCCGCGTTTCGGCGCCTTGACCGCAAAACCCAAGTGCATCCGCTGTCGGAAAACGATCATGTGCACACTCGCCTGACCCACAGTTTGGAAGTTGGCTGCGTTGGCCGCTCACTGGGAACGCGGGTGGCTCAGGCGTTGGTATCGAGTTTACCGGCGGGGCTAGAGCCAGGAGATGTTGGTGCCATGGTGCAGGCGGCATGCTTGGCCCATGACATTGGCAACCCGCCCTTTGGCCATACCGGCGAGGATGCCATTCGCCACTGGTTTCGAGCGCCTGAAAACCAACATTTTTTACACTCACTGAGCGCGCTGGAGCAGGCAGACCTGCAAACCTTTGAGGGCAATGCACAAGGCTTTCGCCTGGTCACCCAGGTGGAAGCGCATCGCTTTGATGGTGGCATGCGCCTGACCTATGGCACCTTGGGGGCGTTTTTGAAATACCCGTGGGGCGTTGATCAGGTGCAAGCGGGTAAAGCGCGTAAGTTTGGTTGCTATCAGGCCGAGCTGCCCTTGCTGCGAGAAATCGCCGATGCCTTAGGCATGCTGGAGTTGTCGCCAGGTCGCTGGGCGCGTCATCCGCTGGTGTATTTGCTCGAAGCGGCCGACGACATTTGCTATGGCCTGATTGATTTGGAAGATGGCATTGAGATGGGCTTGCTGCGCTATGACGAAGTCGAGCAGCTGCTGCAGCCCGTATTGGCGGAGCATTGGTCAGCTCTGTTGGTTGAGCTGCAGCGCGCGGACAATGATCGCCGACGTTTGCAGATGCTGCGTGGTCAGGCGATGGAGGCGCTGGTAATGGCGGTTAGCCAAGCCTTTGTGCAGCAAGAAACGGCCATTTTGCAGGGGCAACTGCACGGTGACATCATTGATTATTGTCCACCGGCGGTGCAGCAAGTAGTCAGCGGTGCCAAGCAACTGGCGCGTGAGCGCATCTTTCGTGATGGCCGCAAGTTGGCGGTTGAAATCGGCTCCTACTCCACCTTAGGTACTTTATTGGAGGCATTTTTAAGTGCCGTTCGCGAGCGGGTTTTGGAAGGGCAAGCGACCTTTCGCAATCATCGCGTATTAGAGTTGATGGGGCGCTCAGCACCGCAAGCGGATTGGAGTCTTTATCAAGCGTACATGCGCGCCATCGATTTTATTGCTGGCATGACAGATAACTATGCCGCAGACATTGCCCGGCAGTTTTCTGGCTATCAGCCGCCCAGTCGGTTTTGATCGCAGTGCAGGGCTGCTGTGGGCTTGATGGCTTTGGCACGTTGTTTTTGCTGCCACTTTTTTTCAGCTTTAATGAGGTGCTTGCTGAGCAGGCGGGTGAGCTTGGGTAATAGTCGTGGCGGTAAATCGTGGCCCATGCCATCGATGACTTTTAATTTGGCTTTGCGAATGGCGGCCGCCGTCTCAAGGCCCATGCGCAAGGGAATCAACGGATCGTCTCGGCCGTGTATGACCAAGGTTGGTGCTTTGATTTTTGCCAGCAGACGCCGCCGGTCGCCGGCACTGGTCACCGCAACCAACTGGCGCTTAAACCCAGAGGGATCGTTGGCACGCTCCAAGCTGGTTTCCGCCAATTGTCGCAGTTGCTGTTCATCCAACGGGTAGCCAGGGCTGCCGATCAAACGATTCATGCGCATTGTATAGCGAATCGCCGCCTCGCGATCGTTGGGCGGAGGCCGGCGCACCAGTTGCAACAGCACCTTTAATTTCGGGCCGGGCAGGCGCGGGCTGCTGCTGGCGGACATGATCGACGTCAGGCTGCGAATGCGTTTGCGCTTTTTGGCGGCCAAAATTTGAGCAATCATGCCGCCCATGGACGCGCCCACAACATGGGCGCTGTCGATTTCCAAAGCGTCCATCAAGGCGACGACGTCGCGTGCCATATCTTTCAGCGTGTAGGGGATCTCGGGCTTGCGTTTTAGCTTGGTGTGCAGCCAAGTGCGCAACAAGCTGGGCGTGCCTTGGGCGGCCAAGCTTGATGAGTGACCAACGTCGCGGTTATCAAAACGCAGCACTTGAAAACCCTGTTGTGCCAATGCCTGGCACAACGCATCCGGCCAGATACGCATGTGCGCTCCCAAGCCCATGATAAGAATCACGGTGGGGTGATGAGGGGCGCCAAAGCGCTCATAAGCCAGCTCGATACCGGCAGGGGTGCGGATGCGTGTCATAGTGCTGTCAGTGTAGGCGTCTTCGCTCTGGGCGTTTTCACAATAGGTTGGCCAAATCCGGCCGCATTGACGTGGCAAGTTCGCCAGCGCGGCCGGGGGCGGTTAGAATGCGGTCCACGCTAACAGATGACGGTGAGAACGACGAGATTATGGATATCGATTTTCCTTTGGTACTGATGGTCGCCACGGCGGGGACCGGCTTGATTGCCTTGGTAGATAAACTGTGGCTGGGCAAGCGTCGTTCCAATAATGCGATGAGCTTAGATGAGCCGCCTAAAGAGCCCTTCATTATTGAACAGTCGAAGTCATTTTTTCCCGTGCTGGCGTTGGTGTTTGTGCTGCGCTCGTTTGTGGCAGAGCCGTTTCAGATTCCTTCAGGGTCGATGGAGCCCGGTCTGATCAAGGGTGATTTTATCCTGGTCAGTAAGTTTCACTATGGCTTGCGCATGCCGGTGTTTGGCAATGAGTTGGTGCCCATTGGCATGCCTGAGCGAGGTGATGTGATGGTGTTTTTCCCACCTGAAGACCCGCGCTACTTTATTAAGCGGGTAGTGGGGTTGCCGGGCGATACCATTGAATATCGCAACCGCCAGCTGCTGATCAATGGTGAAGCGGTCGTTACCAAAGAAGAAGGCGGTGTGCCCGTTTACAACCCGGTACGGTTTCGTGTAACCGAGCAACTGGGTGAGCACGAAGCGGACATCCAGTGGGTGCGGGCGCGCGACACGCTCAGTAATAAAGAGATCATGTGGGCGGGGCCTGAAGGTAAGTGGCGCGTGCCGGAGGGACATTATTTTATGATGGGCGACAACCGTGGCAACAGTGCCGACAGCCGCAGCTGGGGTTTTGTGCCCGAACGCAACATTGTTGGCAAAGCCACAGCGGTTTGGATGCACTGGGAAAGCTGGAGCGACATTCCTTCGTTTGACCGTAACCGTTGGCTCGACTGATGAAACGCCGCGCCGGTTGTCGAGCTTGTCAGTTTACTCGCTGGGTGCTGACGCTCGTCATATTGCTGATGTTGGCGCTCTTGGTGCTCAGTGAGCGCGGACTGTTGGCGACGGTGTAAATCGCCGTCGCTTTAGTTCATAAAGTAATAAAAAATCTCTCTTATAACTCTTAATGATTTGTTCTTAGGTACGGCTCGTGCAGTAGCAATTTCGATGCCGCATATTACGCTGTAGCCCCCATGAATACTGGGCTGTGCCTTTAATCGAGACAATGTGAATTTTTTCTCAAAAAAGCTGGATATTTTATTTGGCTCGCCTAAAATGCCGCCCGGTTCACACGTTTGCAATATTAATGGCGCACGGCAAAGTTATGGCAGTCACTATGAATTTGATCCGGCAGCTTAAAGGGATCTCACTGAATCTGATGGATCGTATCGTACCGGTACGGCCTGTGGTGCGAGATGACCAGGAGCAGTGCCGTTTGAATCGCGAATCACGACGCATGCAGTTGTATTTTTGCCGCTCATGTCCCTCTTCGATTTTTGTTAAACGTCATTGTGAAAAGCTCGGTTTGCGTGTGGTTGAAAAAGACGTCGATCGAGTGAATTCCTTCCGCAATGAGCTGGTCCGCGGTGGTGGTCAGCCTCGAGTCCCCTGTTTACGCATTGCCGATGGCAAGCGCGAGCGCTGGCTGTATAGCCCAGATGCCATTCGGCAATATCTTGATAGTCATTTCGCTTCCAACGCCTAACTTACCTCGTTTCTGGAAGTCCACTGGCGCCTAAGTTGGCGAATCTGCCACTGGCTCCTGACTCTCTCAGCGTTATCATGCTCGCCATTGTGGAGAGTTTGAATGCCGTTGATATCGTCGACTTATCGCCCCCCTCTGGGCTTTGCTAATGGATACATGCAGAGCATTTATCCGACCCTGTTTCGCCGTTTAGCCACCAGCCATTTACAGCACGAGACGCTGGAGTTGAGTGACGGTGATTTTCTCGATCTTGATTGGAGCCGTGGCTACGGCAAGCAGCTGGTGATTGTTTCCCATGGTTTAGAAGGTCACTCGCGTCGGCCTTATGTGGCAGGTGTTGTGCGTGAGGCCAATCGTCAGGGGTACGACGCCCTGAGTTGGAATTTTCGCGGTTGCAGTGGCCGTCCTAATCGTCTGACTCGCAGTTATCACAGTGGAGCAACGGAGGATTTGGCCGCTGTGATCCACCATGCGCAGAATCAGGGCTACCAACACGTGCACTTGGTCGGCTTTTCGATGGGGGGCAACTTATCACTGCTGTATTTAGGGCGTGATTCGGTGGCCACAGTGGTGCGCTCGGCGGTGGCTTTTTCAGTTCCCTGCGATCTCAAAGCCAGTGCGGAGCAACTGGCAAGACGCCGCAATCGCATCTTTATGTGGCGTTTTCTACGCGATCTGCGTGGCAAAATGACGGAAAAGGCGCAGCGCTTTCCTGCTCAGGTGCAGGTGGATGACTTTCACCAAATTCGCAACTTCCGTCAGTTTGATGATCGCTATACGGCGCCGTTGCACGGCTTCAGTAGCGCCCTCGATTACTGGCAGCGCAGCAGCTGTTTACCTTACTTGAGCAAGATTCTGCACCCCGCACTGTTGGTGAACGCGTTAGACGACCCTTTTTTGACTCCATCTTGCTATCCACGGGCCATTGCTCAGTCTTCGCCATGGCTGCATCTTGAGCTGCCGGCTCATGGTGGGCACGTGGGGTTTATTGAGCGTGGTAAGGATCAGGTGTATTGGATGGAGCGCAGGGCAATGGCCTTTATTCGCCAGCACAGCCCGGACAGCAAATGAGGAGGTCGCATGAGCGAAAAAAATCCATGGAAAGTCACTCACTGTAAGCAGGTGTATGAAAACCCTTGGCTGGCATTAGAGCACAATGAGGTGATCAATCCGGCCGGCAACCCAGGCATTTATGGTGTGGTGCGCTTTAAAACCCGAGCGGTTGGCATTTTGCCGATCGACGAGCAGGGATATACCTGGTTGGTGGGGCAGTACCGTTTTGCTGTCGACCAATACCATTGGGAGCTACCCATGGGCGGGGCGCCACTCAGCGAAACGCCGTTGGCTTGTGCGCAACGTGAACTTAAAGAAGAAACCGGGCTAGAGGCGCAGCAATGGCAGTTGCTGCAACGCTTGCATTTAAGCAACTCGGTAACGGATGAAGAGGGGTTTTTGTATGTGGCAACGGAGCTGCAACTCGGCCAGGCGCAGCCTGAAGAAACCGAGCAGCTACAGTTGAAGCGCTTGCCGGCAAGTGAGGCATTGGAGTGGGTTTTCGAGGGCAAGATCACCGATGCCATGACGGTGGCGGCGTTACAGGGAGCGAGGCTGAAAGGCTTAATTTAACCACCAAGCCCACACTTTAGGTCGTGGGCTTGGCGGTTATCTTTAGCTGTTTACCACCAAGTGCGGTGCTTCGGTGGTCGGCATATGGCGGTGATTTTGGCGATACTGCGCCGGGCTCTGGTTCATTTCCTTGATGAAAATACGGTCCAGGGTACGACGACCAGAAAGGCCAATGTGCAGGGCAATCTGCTCAATGCTGTCATTGCTATCAACCAGCATGCGTTTGGCGGTTTCAATGCGCACTTGCGTCACGATTTGCTTAAGCGATGTGTGTTCTTTGTGCAAGTGGCGATTGAGTGTGCGAGCACTGATGTGGAAGTAGTCCGCTACCTCTTGCTGGTTGGCATTTAAACGCACTTTGTTTTGTGCCAGCGCTTTGCGAATACGCTCTGCCAATGAGCCTGACCGCGCGAGCTTGCGGTATTGTTCCTCGACTTCCCGCTTCATCATGTTAAGGATGTGCGGGTTGGTATTGTGCAGGCCTTCGTCTAGCCAACGACTGTGGAACTGGATAGAGCACTCATCGCTGTTGAACTCAATCTGACTGCGCCATTGGCGTTCATAATGCTGGCTGTACTGGGTCGCAGGAAACGGCAAGGCGATGGCCTCAATGGCGAGGTCTTGGCCGCATAGTTGGCGCAGCCAGTTCAGCAGCGTACTGATGATGATTTCACTGCGGTGGCGCTCGGCCGCCAGAATAAAGTTATCAGGTACCGGCAGCTTGACCTTGATGATGTTGTCGCGGGTGCGCGTTACCTGAATTTCCAACTGGTCGCTTAACAGTGCCGCGAACTTTTCCATGTAATACAGGGCTTCACGCAGGGTGTTGCAGCACAAAAATAAGTGCTGTAACTGGCAGCTGCCGTGAGCGCTGAACTTATGGGCGGGCTGAACGCACAAAGTTTCGTTGCCGGTCTGACGAATGATGCGACTAATCAACTGGTCGGCATCATGAATGCTGACGCGGCCATCCGGATCGCGCAAATGTTTGAGGACACGCTGGATCGCAGCGTCTTCGTCGTGCTCAGCATCAAAAAAAGCTGGCCCGGCGACGTCCAATAGCGGCCGAATCAAGGCCGTTGATATGTAACCTGGTTCCGTGTTCATAGGCGTCGAACTGTGTTCACTGTGGTTGGGCGACCGATGGTGGCGTGTTTTGCCACCGTGTTGGCTAATAATAACCATTATAGTTATCGAGGGTGACAAAATCTGTCACATAATGCGTCTTGTTGTAACCGGTCGACGAAAATTTTCAATCCCCGTGACCCGATTCACACTTATGTATGACATTTACCGCCGATAGCGCCGCGCGGACCGGCGTATTGTGGCCATTCGGCAGGCAAAGCCAATTTTTCAGTGGAACGGGGATCAGAACTCGTAGTGTACGCCCAGTGTGACCAGCTGAAAGCGAACCCGTTCAAAGTCCTTGCTATCCAGAGCGGTGGTTTCCAGCTCTGCTCGGGCCGATAAGCCGCTGCTGACGCGCCATAAAAATCCGCCGCCAGTGATTTGATCCACCGCAGAAGCATTGCGGCTTTGCCCGGTACGCTTGGTCACCGTTCGGCTGCCATCCTCATTGACCTGCGCCGTGATTTCGACTTGCTCATAATCCCCTGACCAGATGTTGGCACCGGTTTTGACGAAAAAGTCGAGATCCTCCAGCAGCGCAAAGCGATAGCGCAGCATGACGAGAAAGCCTTGCGGGCGAATGTTGCGGATGCCGGTGTAGGTGCTGGACGCAGGTTCGTCATCATTGGCACTTTGGCGGCTGACTTCTCCGTGGGTGGCATTGCTGAAACTCGGTGCGTTGTCGCGGTCGGCTTCACTGAAGTCAATGTTTGGGTCATCGTAGCTTGCTTGGCCCATGTCCAGCAGGCCAAACTCCAGCGCTAACTGATCGGTAATGTTGGGGCCGAAGTGAATCTTTATTGGCGTACCAAACTGATCCATGTCCTGGGAGTCGGTGATGCCGGATTGCAAGCTGATAAACCCGCCTTCGGCATGGCCATTGGGGGTCAATGCCAGAGTGCTCAACAGCACGAGGCAAGCGGATAGACGTAACATAGCGCATCCTGTCGGTGAGATTTGTTGTTATTGTTGGCCGCATTAACAGCGGCTCAGCGATGATAACAGCGCCGTTCCTCGCTCGTCACCTGCCGCTGTTGTTGTGATCAATCAAGCGGCAAGGGCATAGCAAGCTTGCTCGTGTCTTTGGGTGATAAAAATCGCATTTTGGGGCGAAATTGACGGCAATTTTTACTTGATGGTGGACTTTGGTTTGCAGCGGCTTGCATCCATAGATGTGACATGCGGTGGCTATTGCTGGCACGGCATTTTCGCCAATTGACGCTCTTGTTTTTGCCTTGCCACGCACCGCCATTTCCGCTTAAGCGCTTCGAGGATTTAGATATGGCGCTATAGCCCTTCAAAGAGCGATAAAAATACTAAAGCGGCTGCCATTGGCCAGTCATGTGCACGCGCGGCTCATCTCGCTGGCGTACTTCTAAAGTCGCGGCCCCGCTCTCTAGGCTGCAATGCAGGGTGACGTCAGATGGCAGAAAAATTGGCTGTTTGAACTGAACCGTTAGCTGCCCACTGCGGCCATCAATGAGGTGGCTGAGAGCTGCGGCTGTGCGTGCTTTGGTCCACATGCCGTGGGCGATGGGTTGGCGAAAGCCAAACAGGCGTGCGCTAAGCGGATGCAAGTGAATAGGATTCGAGTCTCCCGAGACTCTGGCATAGCAGCGCCCGAGGTCTGCTGGTAGTTGCCAGTCTTGTTGGTGCTCGTGCTGCGGCAGATCGGGGGCTTGTTGGCGTGGTTTGGCATTACCGGCTTTTGGCTGGCGGCTTAAGTTGGTGCTGACACTTTCCCACAGCAACTCGCCACGGCTGCGCACCTCAGTAAGGATGTCGAACTCCAGCCCTTTGTCATGTTGTTGAGCCGCGCCTAAAAAACACCGTACATCGAGCGGCTCTGACAGGTGAATTGGTCGGTATTGGGTGATTTGATTGCGAATGTGCACCAAGCCCATGGGAGCCAGCGGAAAGTCACGATGCAGCATGAGCTCTAAATGCAGGGGAAAGGCCAGTATGTGTGGGTAAGTGAACGGCAGTAGCTCTGACTGGCGAAAACCACACACATTGGCGTAGGCAGCGACTTTGTCAGCATCTGGGCGCTGGCGAATCAGCGCCGCCTCTAGATGAGGAAGCCATGTCTGATTTTGGTCGTGGCTGCGTGCTAGCAAAGCTCGCAGATACTGTGACCATAGCTTGGGTGGGTGCTGGTACTGCATGGGGCTGGCCAGAGACATAAATCGACATTCCATAAGGGAGGTAGCACCAGTCTAGGAAAGCCGGGTGATCCACCCATTGGCTAAAGGTAATTAGCCGAGCCGTCAGGTTAGCCAATCGAAGCTTGCTCTGGTGCGCTTATCTGGCACAATCAAAGCTCTTTCAGGTAGGAAATTCAGACACTTATGTCAGGCGGAATGGCGGAACTGCGCGACTCGGGCATTATGATCCAGCTGGCTTTTCAGGCCATGCAGCGCATGGGGTTGGATCAGCAGCGCATGATGAAGCGACTGGGTGTGACGCCTGAGTTGCTTCAAGACCGTCATGTACGTACGCCGCATGAAGCGCAGCTGCTGTTTTGGCAAGTGATGGAGCAAGAGACGCAAGACGCTGATATCGGACTGCACTTGGGCGAGCACATGCCAGTCTACAGTGGCCAGGTGTTGCAATATCTGTTTCTTTCTAGCGCTACCTTTGGCGATGGTCTGACCCGTGCCCTGAACTATCAGCGCCTGCTCAGCGATGCCTCGCAGTCGACCATTGGCGAAGCCGGTGAACTGGCTTACATACAGGTCGATAGCAGCAGTGGCCGTGTTTCTGGATTGCGTCATTTAAACGAATGCCTGGCCTTGGGCTTGGTACGTTTCTTTAGCTTTGTCACGGATGATGCGTTTGCTCCGGCGCACATCGAGTTCAGTCACGAGCGGCCGGCTGACATCGCAGAGCATCAACGCTTGTTTGGTTGTGAGGTTAGCTTTTCGGCCGACGAGAACCGCCTCTTTTTTGATCGTCAGTTGCTGGACTTACCATCATCACTGGCTGAGCCTGAACTGCTGCAGTTGCATGAGCGCTTAGCCAGTGAGCATGTTGCCCGACTTAAGCGCCAGGACGTGGTGACCCAGGTTTACAAGGCCTTTGGCGAAATGCTGGAGAGTGGCCCGGTTACGTTAGAGTCGGTGTCCGGGCGTTTGAGCATGAAGGCTCGCACACTACGTACCCGCTTATCCGAGGCGGGCACCAACTTTAACCAATTGCTGGCGGAATACCGCTGTAACTTGGCCAAGCGTTTGCTCGCTGATACCGACGAAAGCATTGATGAAATTGTTTATCTGACGGGCTTTTCTGAGCCCAGCACTTTTTATCGTGCTTTTAAGCGCTGGACGCAGCAAACGCCGGTGGAATACCGCATTAGTCGCCAACGTAGCGACAGTGCTGCCA
>CBDDTG010000036.1:0-9416 GCA_965233665.1 Bacterioplanes sp.
GCCGTCGTTCATCACCGCCACGCGATCGGCAATGGCAAAGGCTTCTAGTTGATCGTGGGTCACCATTAAGGCGCTGATGCCCTCGGCGTTCAGAATATCCCGTACTTGCTCGGCCAGATCTTCACGTAATTCTGCGTCCAGGCTAGAAAAAGGCTCGTCGAGCAGCAGCAGTTGTGGCTTGGGAGCAATGGCGCGTGCGACCGCCACACGTTGTTGCTGGCCGCCAGATAGCTCATGCGGATAGCGCCCTCCTAAGCCAGGGAGGGCAATTAAATCTAACAGCTGTTCAACGCGCTGCTGGCGCTCGCTCGTGTTCAGGTGCTGTAAGCCAAACGCCAAATTGTCAGCAATGCTCATGTGTGGGAACAGGGCCAGCTCCTGAAACACCATGACTACTGGGCGCTGCTCGGGCGGCATGCGTTTTTCTGGGCTAGAAACCAATGCGCCATCGAGGTAAATGCGCCCTTGCTGCAGCGGCTCAAAGCCACAAATGGCGCGTAATAAAGTGGACTTACCACAACCGGATGGGCCCAGTAGGCAACCAATCTCACCTGGCTGCAGTTGCAGTGATACCTGATTAACAACAGTGCGTTGGCCGTAGCCAAGGCTGACTTGCTCAAGGGTGAGGGTGCTCATGACGGTGGCTGGCTAGGCTCCTGTGGTGGTTGTTTGAGATTGCGGCTCAGCAATATGACCGGTAATAGCCCTACCAGAACAATGGTCAAGGCGACTGGGCCTGCATCTAACAGGCGTTCATCTGCGGCCAGTTCGTGGGCTTTAACGGCCAAGGTATCAAAGTTGAACGGGCGCAAAATCAGCGTCGCTGGCAGCTCTTTTAACACATCGACAAACACCAGCAGCAAGGCCGTCAACAGGCTGGTGCGCAGCATGGGCAGGTGAATGCGATGCATCACCGACCAGCGGCCATGCCCTAGGCTGCGTGCTGATTGATCTAGACTTGGCGAGATTTGCCCCATGCCGGCTTGCACGCTGTTGAGTGCCACCGCCATAAAGCGCACGGCATAGGCAAACAGCAGCGCAAACACAGTGCCGGAGAAAATCAGACCGGGGCGCCAATCAAATGCCGCCAGCAGCCAAGCGTTGAGTTGACGGTCGAGGGCGGCTAGCGGCACCAAGATGCCAATCGCGATCACGGTACCGGGCACGGCATAGCCAAGACCGGCGCTGGCTACGGCAGGTTTGACCCAGGGGCGCGGATAAAAGCGTCGCAGCCAGGCCAGCAAAATGGCCAAGCTGAGCGTCAGCAGTGCGGCACTGATGGCCAGCAGCAGGCTGTTGCGCATCAGCTCGAGAAAATCTGCATCCAGGCTAGGTGGACGCTGCCACAGCCAAGAGACAATCATCAACACAGGTACGATAAAGCCCAGCAGCAACGGCAGAGCGCACCACAGCGTGGCGAGCCAGGCGCGCAGGCCTTGCAGTTGCGGTGGTGCTGCCGCCGGGCGACCGCCGAGTTGCGCAACGCGCTGGCGCCGGCGCGAATAGCGCTCCAGAGTCAGCAAAACTATCACCACACTGAGCAATAGGGCAGCGAGCTGCATGGCACCGTTCATATCGCCCAGGCCATGCCAGGTACGAAAGATGCCGGCACTAAAGCTGCTGACGCCGAAATAACTCACGGTGCCATAATCGGCCAGGGTTTCCATCAGTGCCAAGCTGATGCCAGCGACGATGGCTGGCCGCGCCAGCGGCAAATCTATGCGCCAGAACACCCGCCAGCGCGAGGCACCGAGTGAGCGCGCGGCATCGGCGGTAAGGCCAGATTGCGTCATAAACGAGGCGCGACTGAGCATGAAAACGTAAGGGTAGAGCACCAGTGTGAGCATCAGAGCGGCGCCGCCCAGGCTGCGAATGGGCGGAAACCAATAATCGCGATAGCCCCAGCCAGTGAGCTCACGCAAACCGGTTTGCACAGGTCCTGCAAAGTCCAGCAAGTCGGTATAGGCGTAGGCGATGATGTAGGCTGGAAAGGCCAGCGGCAATAACAGCGCCCAGCTGAGAAAGCGGCTGCCGGGAAAGGCAAATCGGGTGGTCAGCCAAGCGCAACTGATGCCCAGCAATAGGACTCCGCCGGCCACCCAGAAACACAGCCAGAAGGATTGCCACACGTATTCGAACAATACGGTGTCGTATAAATGTTGCCAGCTATTGCTGTTGGCAAACAAGGCATGCCACAGCACCGATAAAACGGGTACCGCCAATATGAGGGCGACCAGGCCGGTAATCAGAGCCACGCCGATATCGCTCTGGCGGCGAGGGCGGGCTGGTAGCAATGGCGTGCTAGCGATGGATGAGGAGTCAGCGTTGTTCAAGTTTGTTAGGTCTTTGACTGCCAGTGGCTGAAAGCACAAACCGGCCCTGAGGCCGGTTGTGTGAATCTTGCGGCGACAGTGTAACCGCTTTAGCGCCAGCCGGCACGGTCCATCAGTTTGACTGCCTGACGGTTGTTTTCACCTAAGGTGCTCAGTGGCACGTCATCGGCTTTAAACTCGCCCCAGGCGGCGACGACTGGGTCCAGCTCAACGCCTTTTACCACCGGGAACTCGTTGTTGACCTCGGCGTACCATTTTTGTGCAGAGTCAGACACCATAAACTCCAGCAGTTTGATGGCGGCTTCCTTGTTCTTAGCCGAGGTAGTGACGCCCGCGCCAGAAACGTTAACGTGGGTGCCGCGGCCTTCTTGGTTGGGCCAGAACAGCGCGACTTTGTCGGCGGCCATTTTGTCATCGCCGTCTGACTTCAACATGCGACCGTAATAGTAGGTGTTAGCGACGGCTACATCACACTGGCCAGCAGCCAAGGCACGGATTTGATCGCGGTCGCCACCGGCCGGTGGACGGGCAAAGGAGTCGACAAAGTCATTGGCCCATTGTTGTGTGCGCTCGGCGCCCAGGTCGTCAATCATCGCCGCTACCAGCGACTGGTTGTAGACATTGCTGGATGAGCGAATGCAAACCCGGCCTTTCCAAGCGTCGTCAGCCAGCGCTTCGTAAGTTGACAGCTGCTCTGGCTTGACTGTTTCTGGGTTGTAGAAGATCACGCGCGCGCGCTGCGACAGGCCAAACCACTGCTGTTCATCGTCGCGCAGATACGTCGGGATGCGTTGTTTTAGGGTGTCGCTGTCAATGGCTTGAAACAGGCCCGCTTCTTTGGCGCGTTGCAGGCGAGCGGCATCGGCGGTGATCAGCATGTCAGCCGGGCTTAACTCGCCTTCTGATTTCAGTCGCTGCAATAATGCGTCGTCTTTGCCCGTCACCAGGTTAACCTTAATGCCGCTTTGGGCGGTGAATTTTTCCAGCAACGGCTCGATCAGTTCTGCTTTGCGGGCAGAGTACAGATTCAGCTCCTGATCGGCAGCGTTGGCAGACCAGGACAAAACAGTGCTGATGGCCAGCACGGGTAACGCAGTCCACTTCATAGCAACGGGCTCCAAGTTGAAATTGAGAATGGTTCTCGATAAAGCGGCGCAACTTTACCGCAACACTGTTCAGTCATCAAGCGCCAGCACGGCGCCTGCGCCGCGGTTTTCGTCATGGAGTGTATAAGCACTGCGCAGGATTGTCGGCGCTCAATTGAGCCGCCACCGCCATGCTGTTAGTCTTAGCCGCTTGTGTAATCACCGTCGGAACTGCATTCGCCATGATTGGCCGCCTTCAAGGAATTATCATCGAAAAACAAGCGCCAGAGCTGCTGCTGGATGTGCATGGCGTGGGCTATGAAATTCAAGCGCCGCTGTCGACTTTTGTGGCGCTGGGCAAAGTGGGCGAGCCTGCCGTGCTGCATACGCACTTGGCGGTGCGTGAAGACGCACAGCAGCTGTTTGGCTTCAGTGACCGTGAGCAGCGCACCTTATTTCGCACCCTGATCAAAGTAAGCGGCGTCGGACCAAAGCTGGCATTGGCAATTTTGTCGGGCATGGACGTCAATGCTTTCGCCCAGTGTGTGCATCAAGAAGATGTGGCAGCGCTCACCAAATTGCCAGGCGTGGGCAAAAAAACTGCAGAGCGCTTAATTGTTGAAATGCGCGACCGGTTAAAAGAGTGGCAGGCGCCGGCTCCGCTGTGGGCCGCCGCAGACCATGCCGAGCAAGTGGCTCAGGATCAAGTGTTGGCTGAGGCTGAAACCGCCCTAGTAGCGCTGGGCTATAAGCCGCAGGATGCCGCCAAAATGCTGAATAAAGTGGCGGCCGATGGTCTCAGTGCCGAAGACTTAATTCGCCAGGCGCTGCGCAATACCTTGAGCGGACGTTAGCCATGATTGAAAACGACCGCTTTGTCACCGCTCAACCGATGCCGATGGAAGAGCGTCACGATCGCGCCATTCGACCGACCTCGTTGCAAGAGTACGTCGGCCAGCCGGTGGTGCGTGAGCAAATGGAAATCTTTATTGGCGCCGCCAAATCGCGCGCCGAAGCGCTGGATCATACCCTGGTGTTTGGTCCACCGGGCTTGGGCAAAACTACGCTGGCCAATATCATCGCTGCTGAAATGAATGTGTCGCTCAAATCGACGTCTGGGCCGGTGCTGGAAAAAGCCGGCGATTTGGCCGCCATGCTCACCAGCTTGGAAGAGGGCGACGTGCTGTTTATCGATGAAATCCATCGTTTAAACCCGGCGGTAGAAGAAGTGCTCTACCCGGCGATGGAGGATTATCAGCTCGATATTATGGTGGGCGAGGGGCCGGCGGCGCGCTCGATTAAAATCGATTTGCCCCCCTTTACCTTGGTCGGCGCCACCACTCGCGCTGGCTTATTAACGTCCCCCTTGCGTGATCGCTTCGGCATTGTGCAGCGGCTGGAGTTTTATTCGATACCGGATTTGGCGCACATCGTTCGACGTTCTGGCCGCTTGATGGAGGTCGACGTGGACGACGACGGCGCGGCGGAAATTGCTCGCCGTTCTCGCGGTACGCCGCGTATCGCCAACCGCTTGCTGCGCCGCGTGCGCGATTATGCCCAAGTCAAAGCCGACGGTCAGGTGAATAAAGCCTGCGCCGATGCGGCGCTGGACATGCTCAATGTCGATGCCCAGGGCTTTGATCATATGGACCGACGTTTATTGCTGACCTTGATGGAAAAGTACGACGGTGGCCCAGTGGGAGTGGATTCCTTGGCCGCCTCGATTGGTGAAGAGCGCGACACCATCGAAGACGTGTTAGAACCCTATTTGATGCAGCAAGGTTACATCGCCCGCACGCCTAGAGGGCGCGTGGCAACGCGATTGGCTTATTTGCATTTTGGCCTGGATGTGCCGGCGCGGTTGAATCCAGACGGCTTGGGAAGTGGCGGCGATGTTTGAGTGGCCACTGCGGGTCTACATCGAAGACACTGATGCCGGCGGCATTGTCTACTACGCCAACTATTTAAAGTTTATGGAGCGGGCGCGCACCGAGTGGCTGCGCCAGCTGGGCTTTGAGCAAGAATCATTGCGCCAGCAAGACTGCTTGTTTGTGGTGCAGTCGCTGCAGCTCGATTATCAGCGCAGTGCGCGCTTGGACGATGAACTGAGCGTCAGTGTGACGCTTGAGCACTGTGGGCGTGCCAGCATGGTCATCCATCAGCAAGTGATGATGGCAGGTGAGGTATTGTGTCGTGGCCAAGTGCGCATTGCTTGTGTTAACGCTGCCGGTCGCCCACGCAGCTTTCCTAACCCTATTCGTATGGCTTTGGCAGATCAGGCCAGCCAGTTTTTGACCTCTAAGGAGACGATGTGAACGAATCCATGTCGATCATGCACCTGATTGCTCAGGCCAGTATTGTGGTGCAGTTGGTGATGTTAATGCTGTTGGCGGCCTCGGTGGTCAGCTGGGTGATTATCTTTCAGCGCAGTCGCTTGCTGCGCAATGCACGCAGCACCATGAATAAGTTTGAAGATCGCTTCTGGTCTGGCATTGATCTCAATGAGTTATATCGAGAGTGTCAGCAGCAGCAACAACATTCGCCGACCGAAAACGTGTTTATGGCGGGCCTGAAAGAGTTCAGTAAGTTACGCCAGCACCACACCACCGACCCAGACGCACTGATGGCCGGCGTACAGCGCGCCATGCGCATTACCATTACTCGTGAAACCGATCGCTTAGAAAACCACTTACCGTTTTTGGCGACCGTCGGCTCGACCAGTCCTTATATCGGCCTGTTTGGTACCGTGTGGGGCATCATGCACGCGTTCCAAGGGTTGGCAGCAGTAAAGCAAGCCACCATCGCCACCGTTGCGCCCGGCATTGCCGAAGCCTTGATTGCCACCGCCATGGGGCTGTTGGCCGCGATTCCAGCGGTGATCTTTTATAACCGCTACGCCAATCGTGTCGATCGCCTGTCGACGGCCATGTTTACCTTTGCGGATGAGTTTTCTTCCTTGCTGTACCGCCAGGCCCAAAAAGCACAGCACAGCGGGAAGGGCATCTAATGGAGCCGATGTCAGCCTATGCCGCCAAGCGCCGGCCGGTGTCTGAGATCAACGTCGTGCCCTACATCGACGTTATGTTGGTATTGCTGATTATCTTTATGGTGACAGCGCCCATGCTGGTGCAAACCGTGCCGGTAGACTTGCCCGATGTCGATGCTAAACCGACGGAAATTGACCCAGATGACAACACCTTGATCATTGCGGTGGATCAGCAAGGCCAGTATTACATCGAGCGTGAAGAGGACGAGCCGCAAGCCATGACACTGGCCAAGGTGCAGGATTACGCCGGTAAGGTGGTGGCACAAACCCCGGATACTCGAGTGATGGTGCGCGGCGATGATCGTGTGCCGTACGGCCGCGTGGTGGCGTTGATGGGGGCCTTGCAAGCGGTTGAAATCAATAATATTGGTTTGGTGACCGAAGCACCGGACCCGCAGGCGAACTGATATGCTGACCCGTCCTGACGGTTATGGCTTGCCTCTGGTGCTGGCGGTGGGGCTGCACGTGTTGGTGGCGACCATTTTTGTGGTGCAGTGGGATCACGGTGAAGTGCGCAAGCCTGAGCCGGTACCACGCCACATGGTGGCCAACGTCATTCAAGAAGAAAACAAAGCGGTAAAACAGCGCCGCGAAAAAGCGCAGGCAGCAAAACAGCGCGCTGAGCGTCAGCGCCAGCAAGCTGCGAAGACAGCGCAACAGAAGCGCCAGCGTCTGGCAGAGCAAAAGCGTCAAGCGGAGCAAAAAGCCCAGCGCGAGCGTGAAAAAAAGGCCGCGCAAAAGCGTGAGCAGGCACTGGCGGCTAAGCGTGAGCGCGAAGCCCAGCAACAGCGTCAGCGTGAGCTAGAAAAACAGCGCCAAGCCGAACAGCAGCGTCGCGAGCAGCAACTGGCCGAGGAGCAGGCATTGTTGGAGCAACGTCAACTTGAGCAGGAGTTGCAGCGCCAGTTGGATGCAGAAGCTGCTGCAGAGGCGGCTGCGCGCACCGCGGCAACCCATATTGATATGATTCGCTCGCGCATTGAATCGCTGTGGCGCTATCCGCCTGCGGTAGAGAAAAACCAGCAGGTGAGTGTGCGTTTAACCCTAGTGCCCACAGGTGAGGTGGTGCAGGTAGAGGTGGTGCGTAGCAGCGGTAATCAGGCGTTGGATCGCTCCGTTGAACAGGCGGTGCGGCGCGCCTCACCTTTGCCAGTGCCTGACGATATACAGCTATTTGAGCGTCAATTTCGGACGCTGACCATGAACTTCCGACCGGAGAATGCAATGTGGTAGTACGTGTGTTTTGCCTTGCTTTGTTGCTGATCAGCAGCCTGGTACGAGCCGATTTGGTGATCGAAATTACTCAAGGCAAGCAGTCGGCGATGCCGATTGCTGTGGTGCCTTTTGCCTGGCAGGGCGAGGGGCGTTTGCCTGAAGATGTGTCGGCCATTATTACCAGTGATTTGGAGCACAGCGGTTATTTTAATACCCTGCCGGCGGTAGGGATGATTTCACAGCCGCATACCCTGGAGCAGGTCAATTACGCCGATTGGAGTGCCCTGCAGCAGGACTATGTGGTGATCGGCCGCATCTGGCCGAATGGCGCTGAGTACATGGCGGAGTTTCAGGTGTTAGATGTGCATTCGCGCATTGAGCTGCTGCGTCATCAGGTGCGCGTCCAGCCGGGTCAGTTGCGTGATATGGCACATTACATCAGCGACTTTATTTTCGAGCGGCTCACCGGTGTGCCGGGTGTGTTCTCCACCAAGTTGGTGTATGTCACCACTAACCGCGAGCGCACTCGCTTTAACTTAAATTATGCCGACGCCGATGGCGCGCGCGAGCAAGTGATATACAGCTCCAAACATCCGATTATCTCACCTGCTTGGTCGCCTGATGGCCAAACCGTTGCTTACGTGTCCTTCGAGAATGGCCGCAGCGAAATTTATTTTCAGCACTTAAGCAGTGGGCGTCGCGAAAAAGTGGCAGCATTTAAAGGCTCGAACAGTGCGCCAGCGTTTTCACCGGATGGTAAAAAGCTGGCGTTTGTGCGCTCGCAGCTCGGCAATCCGGATGTGTATGTGCTCGATTTAGAGAGTCGAGATTTAACTCGTTTGACGCGTCATTACAGCATTGATACCGAGCCGCAGTGGATGCCAAATGGCCGCGATATTCTCTTTACCTCAAGCCGTGCAGGTGGTCCGCAAATATATAAAATCGACACAGTCGACAAAGAGGTTGAGCGAGTCACCTTTGAGGGCAACTACAATGCTCGGGCACGAATCACGGCAGATGGCGGCAAAATGGTATATGTTCATCAGTCAAACGGCCGGTTTCATATTGCTGCGCAGGACGTAGAAAGTGGCCTAGTTCATATTCTGACATCAGAGACTGAGCTGGACGAATCGCCTAGTGTTGCGCCTAACGGAAGTATGGTAGTTTATGCCGCAAGTGAAGCAGATCGCAGTATTCTTGCGGCGGTATCGGTCGATGGTGAGGTGAAATTTCGCCTACCATCGAAGTTTGGCGACGTCAGGGAACCTGCTTGGTCACCCATTTTTAAATAAAACACACTAACCTTAACTGGGAAGACGGTTATGCAAAAAACTGCACTTTACAAGGCGTTAGGACTGACCCTGGGCGCCCTCCTGATTTCAGCTTGCTCCAGCACTGGTGAAGTAAGCGAAGGCAGTGGCAGCTCAGATCCTGTAGCAACAGAGAGTCAGACAGACGGCACCACTGCGGTTGATAACAACACAGTGAGCGGCAAAGACATGGAAGCTGAAGCAGAAGCCGCTGCACTGCGCGAGCAAACTGTATTCTACTTCGACTTCGATCAGAGCACGTTAAAAGCCGACGGCAAGCCTTCTTTGATGGCGCACGCGGCGTATCTGAAAAACAACCCGGCAACTCGCGTTGTACTGGAAGGCCATGCAGATGAGCGCGGTACCGTTGAGTACAACCTGGCTCTGGGTGAGCGTCGTGCTATGACAGTTCGTCGTTTCCTGATGG
>CBDDTG010000037.1:0-80696 GCA_965233665.1 Bacterioplanes sp.
AAGCGCACGCCAAAGGGGTCTTCAGGTTGATAGCACAATCCCTTGGCGTCTAAAGCGACGCGGGTGCCTTGGGCTTTGCTGTAGTTTCACTCAGCGGCGTGTCATCCCCTACCATCATGCGTGCTAGCTCACCGCTGGTGGTGTGCTGTGGGTTGCAATGCCCGGTAACTTGGCCGTGGCGCAGCACGGTGGCGGCATTGCACAGCTCTACTACCTCATCCAGCTTGTGCGAAATAAATAGGATGGAGCAGCCTTCGCTGGCCAGGGTTTTCAGCGTTTTAAACAGTTGCTGCACTTCTTGAGGAGTGAGCACCGAGGTTGGCTCATCTAAAATGAGCAGCTCAATGTCTTGCAGCAAGCAGCGCACAATCTCGACGCGCTGCTGCTCACCTACCGATAGGGTATACACCAGGCGTTTAGGATCCAGCGCCATGCCATAGTGCTCGGACACCTCACGAATACGCACTTCGAGCGCCGTCATGTCTTTGGCCTGGTCGGCGGGCAAGCCGAGGGCGATGTTTTCCGCCACCGTCAGCGTTTCAAATAACGAGAAGTGTTGAAATACCATGCCAATGCCGAGCTGGCGGGCATGGCTGGGGCCGCTGATGACTTGCGGCTGGCCATGCCACAACAGTTGGCCGGCATCGGGCGCAATCACACCGTAAATAATTTTCATCAAGGTGCTTTTGCCGGCGCCGTTTTCGCCCAGTAGGGCGTGAATTTCGCCACTATTAACGCGCAGTTCAACGGCGTCATTGGCGATGCACCCGGGTAGGCTTTGGTGATGCCTTGCAGGTGCAAGCGTTCGCTGGAACTCACAGTGAAACCTCAGTTGATAAAGCTGACCAGTTGGACAGTCTTAGCAATTAGTTTGCCACTGCGAAAAATCCACCCATTAGGATATGATGGTTATACACTTGACCAAATGGTCAGATTTTTGCAGGGTCTTGTCCGGAAGACCGCTGCAAACCGGAAGTGTCTGGGCTGCAAGCGGGCCCGAAAAACGGCCGCCATGATACGCTATTTCCTGGCTAAGCGGCAAAAAATGGGGATACCGTGATGCGATTTAATCTAAATGGCCGCTGGGTAGAAGACGCTCAGGCTGATCCGCAATCGACCATTTTGCGTTACCTGCGCACTCAAATGGCGCAGGTGGATGTGAAAGAAGGTTGTGCCGGCGGCGACTGTGGCGCCTGCACTGTCATGGTCGGCCAGGTGACGGAGCAGGGGCTGCAATACCACACCGTTAATGCTTGCATCGCTTTGTTGGCCAGTGTGCATGGTGCTTATGTTATTACCCCGCAGGGGCTGGCCGGTGATGGTAAGTTGCACCCGGCGCAGCAGGCTCTGATTGACCATCACGGCTCGCAATGCGGCTATTGCACACCCGGCTTTGTGATGTCGATGGCGGCGCTGTATCAGCAACAGTTAAGTCAGGCTGATTCTGACCCTGCTGGCCAGACGGTCAGTAATCAAACAGGTAAGCAGTTGGGGGCATGGCCGGTGCCTGATGATGAGGCCATTCATGCGGCGATTTCCGGCAACTTATGCCGCTGCACCGGCTACCGACCGATTGTCGATGCCGCACGGGCGATGGGTGAATACCCGACTAAAAATGCTGACGCAGTTGTCAGCTTTGATCCGAAAGAGATAAATGTCAGCCAAAAAGATGGGCTGCAACCACTTCTAAAAAAACAGCAACGGCAGCTATTGTGCCTGCGACGGAAGAGCAATTAAAAACCTTATTGCAACACTATCCGCAAGCGACCTTGTGGGCCGGTGGCACTGACTTAGGGCTGGAAATTTCCCAGCGTTTTAGCCAGTCGACACGGTGATTTTCCTGCATAAAATCGACTCGCTGCAGCACTGGCAGCAGCAATCAGATGAGCAGTCAGGGCAGTGGGTGTTAGGGGCTGGCATGACGTACACCCAGCTGGAGCGTGTGCTCGCAAAAGATTTCCCCAGCTTTGCTGAGCTGTTGCACCGCATCGGCTCTCGCCAAATTCGCAACCTAGGTACTTTGGGCGGCAATATTGCCAATGCCTCGCCCATCGGCGACACGCCGCCGGTGTTGTTGGCCTTAGGAGCGCAGTTGGAAATTGACGGCATACATGGCCGCCATCAAATCGCAGCGCAAGATTTTTTCACCGGTTATAAGCAAACCCGTTTGCGCCCGGCGAATATTTGCGCGCGGTGATACTGCCCAAGCTGTCACCGAGTCAAACCCTGCACTGCTTTAAGGTGTCAAAACGTTACGACGACGACATTTCTGCGGTGATGTATGCCGCTTGGCTGGAGATTGACGATCAGAAAATTATTCAGGCACGCATTGCTTGCGGTGGCATGGCGGCAACACCGCTGCGCGCTCGCACGGTGGAGCAGGCTTTAACCGGCCAGCCTTGGTGTGAGGCCACTGTGCTCGCTGCAGCACAGCAGGTGGAGCAAGACTATCAACCGATTGACGATGTGCGCGCTAGCCAAGCTTATCGCTTACAGTTGGTGCGTAACTTGTTATTAAAGACCTGGGCACAGCAGGAGGCCGTAGCATGAGTTATCAGTCGTCGTTACTGGCGCCTTACAGCGAGCGTCGCCAGCGCCCGGCCAAAGGTCGCAGTGGTCAATCATTGGCTCACGACAGTGCACACAAACATGTCAGTGGTGAGGCGGTGTATGTGGATGACATGCCGGAGCTGGCGCGCACACTGCATGTGGCGGTGGGCAAAAGCAGCATTACCTGTGGCCAGATTACCAGCTAGATTTAACGGCAGTGCGCAGCGCCGAAGGCGTGATCGATATCATTACCCTCGACGATGTGCCTGGTGAAAAAGACATAGGCCCAGTATTTAAAGGAGACCCCTTGTTGGCGGATGGGCGCATCGAATTTCATGGTCAGCCCATTTTTGCCGTGGCGGCAGAGAGCTTTGAACAAGCTAAGCGTGCCGTGGCGCTGGCAAAAGTCGATTATCAGTCAGATACCCCGATATTAACCATCGCCGCGGCCCTGCAACAAATGCGTTTGTACGCCCTGCTCATGTGATGCAAAAAGGCGATGTCGAAGCGCCTTGCAGCAAGCCCCACAGGTGTTAACCGGTGAGCTGTATAACAAAGGACAAGAGCATTTTTATCTCGAAGGCCAGGTCAGTTACGTGGTGCCAACGGAAGATGGCGGCATGAAGTGTACACCTCCAGCCAGCATCCACCGAAGGTGCAAAAACTGTGGCTGAGGTGTTGGATGTACCGATTAACTATGTGCAAACCGAAGTACGGCGCATGGGCGGCGGTTTTGGTGGCAAGGAAACGCAAGCAGCGCAGTGGGCGTGTCTGGCAGCGGTATTCGCCAAGCGCTTAAAGCGACCGATAAAAATGCGTCTTGATCGTCAGGACGACATGCAATTAACCGGTAAGCGCCATGACTTTTATGGTCGTTATCGGGTGGGCTTCGATGCGCAGGGCAAACTGTGTGCAGCAGACATTGAGCTGGCGGGTAAATGTGGCTATTCGCCCGATTTATCCGATGCCATTGTCGATCGCGCCATGTTTCACATCGACAATGCCTATCATTACCCTGCGATGCGTGTGCTGGGGCAGCGCTGTAAAACCAACACTGTGTCGAACACCGCCTTTCGTGGTTTTGGCGGCCCACAAGGCATGTTGATCGGCGAGGGTATATTAGACGACGTGGCACGAGACGTGGGTCGCGACCCACTGGATGTGCGCTTAGAAAACTTATACCAACTCGGTGACAGCACCCATTACGGCCAGGAAATAGAAGACTTTCCTATGGCGGAATTGATGACGAGCCTGGCTAGCCAGTGTGAATATTATTCTCGGCGCCGGGCAATTGCCGATTTTAACCAGCAGCATCGCTTTAAAAAACGCGGTTTGGCCTTAACGCCAGTGAAGTTTGGTATTTCCTTTACCATCCAGTTTTTAAACCAAGCTGGCGCTTTGGTGCATATTTATACCGATGGCTCGATTCACCTCAATCACGGTGGCACGGAGATGGGCCAGGGCTTATTTACCAAAGTGGCGCAGGTGGTCGCCAATGAATTGACGTCGATACCGACACGATTCAAGTGTCTGCGACGGCGACGGATAAAGTACCCAATACCTCGCCTACCGCGGCATCTTCCGGTACGGATTTAAACGCCAAAGCGGCCCAAAATGCCTGCTTAACCATCAAATCCAGATTGTTGGATTTTGCCCAGCAACACTATGGTGTCAGTCGCGAGGCGTTGCGTTTTTGTAATAACCATTTAGTGGTTTCAGCAGAGCAAGAAACCTGGGTGGCATTTGCTGATTTTGTTCAGCTCGCTTATCAGAACCGGGTGTCTTTATCATCCACAGGTTATTACAGCACGCCCAAAATTCACTACGACCGCGACCAAGCCAATGGGCGACCATTTTTCTATTATGCCCTAGGCGCCTCATGCTCTGAGGTGGAAGTGGATACGCTGACTGGCGAATACAAAGTATTGCGCACCGACATCTTGCACGACGTTGGACGTTCTTTAAACCCTGCCATTGATATCGGCCAAATTGAAGGTGGCTTTGTGCAAGGCATGGGCTGGCTGACCAGTGAAGAATTGTCTTGGGATGAGCAGGGCCGGCTAGCGTCCAATGCGGCAGCCAATTATAAAATCCCGACGTCGATCGATGTGCCAGCAATGTCGGTCACCTTGTGGGATAAAGCCAACAGCGAAGAGACCATTTATCGTTCCAAAGCCGTGGGTGAGCCACCGTTAATGCACGGCATTTCTGTTTGGTGTGCCCTACGCGATGCCGCCGCCAGTGTGGCGAATTATCGTATAAATCCACCGTTGAATACGCCCGCGACGCCAGAGCAAGTATTAAATGCCGTGCAATATTGTCAGGAGCATGGCGCGTGAACGTGCGTTGGTTTGAAGCCCTGGCGGACTGTGAGCAGCAAGGGCACAGCTATGTTTTGCTGACGGTCATGGGCACAGCCGGTTCGGTACCGCGCAACCCTGGCAGTAAAATGCTGGTCACATTGGAGCAACAGTACGACACCATAGGTGGCGGTGAGCTTGAATTTCAGCTGATATCACAGGCGCGACAATTATTGGCTCAAGGGCAAAGCAGCCAACAATTGGTGCAAGTTCCGCTGGCTTCAAAAGCCGGTCAGTGCTGTGGTGGCAGTGTGAGTGTGCTGCTGGAATGTTGTATCGCCAGCGCCGCACCCGTGGTGATTTTTGGTGCAGGTCACGTGGCGCAAGCATTAATGACGATTTTGGCGCAGTTGCCCATCCCCGTGATATGGCTGGATAACCGTCAGAAATTGGCGCAACAAGCGGGCGCGCCATGCCAATGGCTGGCGGACCCAGTTGCTCAAGTGGCTGATTTACCCGCTCAGGCTCGGCTGGTCATCGTGACTCATAATCACCAATTAGATTACGACTTAATTCGAGCGGCGCTGCATCATGGCCGGTTGGGTTACGTCGGCTGTATTGGTTCTGCCACCAAAACCGAACGCTTCAAGCTGCGCCTGCAGCGCGATGGTTTTACGCCAACCGACCTGCAGCAACTGACCATGCCGATTGGCCATCCAGATGTAACAGGCAAAGAACCCATGGCCGTGGCTGTTGCCATTGCTGCGCAATTGCTGCAGCAGCCAGCCACGCCACACAGCCAAGATCGTCAGCGCCGCCAGGGGCTGCATTGGAAACAGTTAAAGCCGGTGTTGCAGGGCGATACCTCGAGTCCGGTTAAATCAGGAGAATAACGAATGGCAACTGCCGTAAAGCAACATCCGTTTCAACAATGGGTCGATTTAGCCAGCCGTCGCTTAGGTGGACAGGTGCTGGCTTGCAATGATGATTTTTTTGCCGAAATGGAAAATCTTATCAAAGCCAGCGAGCCGGTATTTATTGCCGATAAATACACAGATCGTGGCAAATGGATGGATGGCTGGGAAAGTCGGCGTAAGCGCTTAGCCACTCTAGAAAATGGTGAGCTGGAAGATGGCTCTGACTGGGCCGTGCTTAAACTGGGAGCCGCTGGGCGTTTGCGTGGTTTTAATGTATGCACGCGCTTTTTTGCCGGCAATGCGCCTCAGCAGGTAAAAATTGAAGGGTGCATCAGTCACCAGGCACCGGACGATAACACTGAGTGGCATACGTTAGTGGAGCGACAAGACGTCCAACCGGATAGCGACAATTACATCGATTGTCACAATGATGGCATTTATAGCCATTTGCGTTTAACCATGTTTCCTGATGGTGGCATCGCCCGTTTGCGCGCTTACGGACAGGCGCAAATGAATAGCGACTGGCGCCTGCCAGGTGAGCCCATTGATTTAGCGTATGTGAAAAACGGCGCTCGCCCACTGGCCTGCAGTGATATGTTTTTCAGTGATATGAGCAATCTCATTATGCCGGGGCGCGGCGTCAATATGGGGGACGGTTGGGAAACCAAGCGCCGGCGTGGTGGCCGTGACAGTGATTGGATGATCATTAAACTAGCGACGCGTGGCAATATCGCCAAGGTATTGGTCGACACCGCCCACTTTAAAGGCAATTACCCAGATGGCTTTGCCTTATTTGCCATCGACAGCCCAGATGCCGACCCGGATGAAAACGCCGATTGGCAAACCGTTATCTCGCGCCAGCCATTAACGGCGGATGCTGAGCATTTTTATCGCCAACAAGTGTTAACTCAGCAACAGTGCTTCACGCACGTTAAAATTGCCATGTACCCCGACGGTGGCATCAGTCGCTTGCGGGTGTACGGCTACCCTGATCAGGAGCTTGAAGCATGACGCTGGATGAATTTAACCAGCTGACAGACGAGCAAGCTCGCGCGCAGTTATTTAGCTGCTGTGCGGCTGAACGTTGGGCCGACGCCATGTTGGCACAGCGTCCTTTTGCATCGCTGCATACGCTTTGTGAGCAGGCAGAAAGCATTTGGCAGCATCTGGCTGAAGCAGATTATTTACAGGCATTTGAGGCGCATCCCAAAATTGGCGATGTCAGTTCGCTGCGTGACAAGTATGCCAATACCAAGGCCATTGCTGCCAATGAGCAAAGCGGTGCACAGCAAGCGCCTGAAGAAACCTTGCAACGCTTAAGTGAGCTAAACCATGCCTATGAAGAGAAGTTTGGCTTTATCTTTATTGTCTTTGCCACCGGTAAAAGTGCGCAGCAAATGTTGGCCTTGCTAGAGCAGCGCATCGACAATGCTCGCGATCAGGAGGTGGCGAATGCTGCGGCTAACCAAATGCAAATAACAGACTTGAGGCTTAAAAAATTGATCCAAGAGAAGTAGCACACGAGTCGCAACAGAGTCTTATAAAACAGAGGTTGGATATGAAAAGTGTGATTACCACGCACATTCTGGATACTCACAAAGGTCACCCGGCGGCCAATGTTGAGGTCAGCCTGTATCAATGGCAGCAAGACGGCTGGCAACACATGGCGAGCGCTCAAACTGATGATGATGGTCGCATCACCGATTGGCTCGGTGACCGCCAGCGTGAGCAGGGCTTGTATCGGCTGACGTTCGCCACGGCTGAGTATTTTAGCCGCCAGGGAGTGACCAGCTTATACCCCCAGGTGGACATTCATTTTCAAATTGAAAATGCCGCTGAGCACTACCATATTCCATTGCTGCTCAGTGCCAATGGCTACTCCACTTATCGGGGGTCCTAGTTGTGCATCGGGTGTTAACGCCACAGCCACTGACTGCAGCAGCTTTTGCGCCTTTCGGTGATTTAATTGCTGCAAAAGCCAAGCCGCTGATGATTAATGAAGGCACCACTGAGCGCCACCATGCGTTAGCAAGTGTCAGTGTGGGGGATGGCGAGGGCATTATTAATATTTTTCGCGCCCAGCCGCGCACCTTGCCGATGCGCATCACCATGATGGAGCGCCACCCATTGGGCAGTCAGGCATTTTTGCCGGCGGACAATACGCCCTATTTGGTGCTGGTATGCGAGGGGGAGGCCGAGCCAGACCCAAGCACCTTACAGTTGTTTGTGGCGCAAGGCGTTGGCGTAAACTACCGCCCGAATTGTTGGCACCACCCGCTGTTGGCGTTAGACAAGGTCTGTGATTTTTGGGTGGTCGACCGCCGGGGTGATGGCAATAACCTGGAAGAATCCTGGTTTGATGCGGACACGATAATTGAACTACCCGATCTGCGCGGTGAGCGGATCGGCTGAGGCGGGCTATGCCTCGGATTTTTGATGAGAGAATATTTAATGAACTACCAAGCTCAGCGCGGCGCCGTATTGCATTTTTTAGATCAAAATACGCCTGAGTATTTTGCTGACGGCATTTTGGTCACTGACAGCGCACAGGGGACAGTCGTGGCTGTGGGCGAGGCCGACGTCATATTGGCGCAGTTTCCCCAGCTAGAGGTCACACAGCACGAGCAAGCACTGATTTGCCCGGGTTTTATCGATACCCATATTCATTATCCTCAGGTCGACGTCATTGCTTCGTATGGCGAGCAGCTACTGGATTGGTTAAACAACTACACCTTTCCACAAGAAGGCAAATTTGCCGACCCACAACACGCCGCTGAAACGGCAGACTTCTTTTTGCGTGAGCTATTAAAAAACGGTACCACCACGGGTTTAGTGTTTGGCACGGTGCATCCGCAATCCGTCGATGCTTTTTTTCACGCCAGTGAAGCACTCAATACCCGCATGATTTGTGGCAAAGTCATGATGGATCGCAATGCTCCAGACTTTTTATGTGATGACGCTGCTCGCTCTAAAGCAGACAGCCAGGCTTTGATTGATCGTTGGCACGGCAAAGGCCGACAGCTGTATGCGGTGACTCCGCGCTTTGCCATTACCTCCACGCCCGAACAGTTAGCTGCGGCCGGTGAGCTGCTGGCAGACAATCCTGGCGTTTACATGCAAACGCATCTATCGGAAAACCTGGATGAAATTGCGTTTGTGAAAGAGCTGTTTCCTGAACGCAAAAACTACCTGGATGTTTACGACCATTACGGTTTATTGGGTGAGTACAGCACGTTTGCCCATGGGGTACACCTAGAAGACAGTGAGTATCAACGTCTGAGTGAAACAGGCAGCAAAATTGCGTTTTGCCCAACTTCTAACTTGTTTTTAGGCAGTGGCTTATTGCCGCTGGACAATCAACCTTATCCGGTTGAGGTCAGTGTGGCGACGGATGTGGGCGGTGGCACCAGCTTTTCTATGTTGCAGACGATGAATGAAGCTTACAAGGTGTGCCAGCTGCGCGGCAGTCGTTTAGCGCCACAGCAGGCGTTTTACATGATGACGTTGGGCAATGCCAAATCGCTGCAGCTGGATGATCGCTTGGGCAACTTTACTGCCGGTAAAGAAGCCGATTTTGTGGTGCTGGATTTAGCCGCAACCGAGTTAATGCAACGTCGTCAGGCCAGTTGCAATACCTTAGATGAAACCTTGTTTTGTCTGACCATGCTTGGCGATGACCGCAGTGTGGCAGAAACCTGGGTGGCGGGTAAAAAAGCCTATAGCAAACATGAGGCAAGCTGATGGAAGCCTATTTATTCGACTGGCTAAACTTATTTTTTCGCTGGTTTCATGTCATTGCTGGCGTGGCCTGGATCGGTGCTTCTTTTTATTTTATCTGGCTAGATTTAAGTCTGCGCGAGCCGCCGGAGCATAAAAAAGAGCAGGGCATTAAAGGCGACCTGTGGGCCATTCATGGCGGCGGGTTTTACGAAGTGGCCAAATATCAGGCGGGGCCACCACAAATGCCGAGCACCTTGCATTGGTTTAAATGGGAGGCCTACACCACCTGGCTCACGGGCTTTGCGTTGCTGTCGGTGATGTATTATTGGGGCGCTGAGCAGTATTTAATTGACCCACAAAAAGTCGCTTTAGGGCAGTGGCAGGCCATTGGTATTAGCCTGGCGTTTCTCGCGGGCGGCTTTGCTGTGTACGAAGCTTTGCTTAAAAGTCCATTACGGCAGATGCCAAAGCTGTTTGCGGCCTTGTTGTACAGCGCGTTAGTGCTGGCTGCTTGGGCGCTGGATCAAATATTCAGCGATCGAGCGGCGTACTTGCATGTTGGGGCGCTGATCGGTTCGATTATGGCGGGCAATGTGTTGTTTGGCATCATGCCAGCGCAACGCGAGTTGGTGCGTGCAGTCACCGCGGGAGAAACACCTCAGGCGCATTTTGCCGAGCTAGCCAAGCTGCGCTCCACCCACAATAACTATTTCACCCTGCCGCTGATTTTTATCATGATCAGCAATCATTACCCTATGACGTATGGCCATGAGCAGGGTTGGCTGGTACTGGCCTTCATCGGCGCCATTAGCGCTTTTGCTCGCCATTATTTTAATTTAAAGCACCAAGACAACCATCAACCCTGGATTTTAGTGGTGGCAGCGTTGGCCTTGTTTGCCTTGATTGGCTGGATGCTGCCAAAGCCGGCTCAACCTCTGCCCGAGAGCAGTGAGCGCGTATCGCAGCAACAGGCGATGGCTTTAGTGACGGCACATTGCTCGGCTTGCCATGCTGCTAAACCTTCCCATGCGGCATTTAATGCGCCACCAGGTGGCATTGAGTTGGAGCAGTGGTCACAAGTGACGGCCAATGCAGCACGCATTATTCCGGCATTGCGTACCGGTTATATGCCGTTGGGTAACACCAGTGGCATGACCGAGGAGCAGCGCGCACAATTGATTCAGGCGCTGCGCTGAACTAAACGTCAGAACGATAAGGGTGTTGAAGCGTCATTGTTTTGGGCTTCCAACACCCGCTGCCTCTGGCGTAAATACTCCTCCTCAGACATCTGATAGCTGCCCATGCATTCTTCATATTGCTCAGGCGGATACTCGCTCATGCAATGTGAGCGTTGGTTCTCTTGCATTTGACTGTAACTGCAGGCGCAACTGAGCAGCGCCAATGCTAATAGATACAGGTTGTTCATGCGGCTTGGCTGGCAGCAACTGGGCGTGCAATGATGGTCGCTGGTTTAACGGTTGTTGGCTTTAACATGCGCTTCCCTGTGCGATTTTTATGCATCACCTGGCGATTGGTCTGGACCAGCTGTTGCAACTGTTCTAAGTAGGCAGATGACATATCGAGCTCCATGGTTTTTTTATCTATAGCGCCGCAGTTTACGGTCGCTGGCTGAACGAAGGCTGAATCGGATTGTTGAAAGCTTCGATGTTGGTGTGGTGGTTCACATTCAGTTCCGATTCAGTCGCAGGCTGGTATGCTGCAGCCCTCTGTGTACTGGATTGAGATTGTGCGCTGTTTTTTACTCTGTTGCCCATATGACAACTGTCATGTCATTCGCCTTGGTGCCCGCTGGCGCTCGGGCTTGGCGACGCTATTGCTTTGGTGTGTGGCTGTTGGCGCGCAGGCGGAGCAAAAAGACAATAAGCCCACCTGGGTGGAAGAGCAGATCTCACCCACCACCGAGTGGGTTGAGCGCGCCGTCGTGCCTTTTACTCGCTGGATGGAGAAGTCCATTCAAGAGCCCACCAAACAGCGCCAGCAAGACTTTGTCAGTGAAGTCCCTCAGCCTTTGCCCGCTGGCATCATCAGCCCTAAAGAAGCGGCCCGACTGTTAGCCTTGTTGGAATCGGGCCAGCTGCTGCGGGTGCAGTGGTTGAGTTCAACCCCACCGGTTTATGTGTTGCGCATGCTGTCTTCTAATGGGCGTGTGCGCGTGTTTTATATGAATGCCAGGGATGGAACCTTGCTGGATACCCCTCCCACGGTGACTGAGCCTGAAGATGGAGAAGTGCATGAAAGTACTGATCGTTGAAGATGACACAGCGCTGGCAGCACAGCTGCAGACGGGGCTGATTGCCAGCGGAGCAGACGTCACCGTATGTTACGACGGTGTGGACGGTTTGTTTCAGGCGCAAGAACTGCCGTTTGACGTTGCCGTGGTCGACTTGGGGCTACCGAAGCTGGAAGGTACCGAGCTGATTCGCCGTTTGCGGGATGGCCAATCCACGTTGCCGGTACTGATTTTGACGGCTCGCGGCGGTTGGAAATCTAAAGTAGAAGGCTTGGAAGCCGGCGCCGATGACTACATGGAAAAGCCTTTCCACATTGAAGAGCTGCAGGCCCGTTTGCGCGCCTTATTGCGCCGAGCCAGCGGTTACAGCAGCGAGTTAACTGCGGGGCCGTTGACGCTAAACCTGACCTCAGAACAGTTTTCACTGGCTGGCCAAGCGTTGGAACTCACCGCTTATGAGCATCGCATTCTGGAGTACTTAATGCGTCATCAAGGTGAGGTAGTGTCAAAAGCGGTGTTAACCGACTACCTGTATGAACAAGACTTTGATCGCGACAGCAATGTCATTGAAGTGTTGGTCGGGCGTTTGCGGCGTAAGTTAGCCCAAGCCGATGGATTTGCGCCCATCACGACGTTGCGTGGTCGTGGATACCGGTTTGCAGATTAATGCAGCAGTCGCTACTGGTACGTTTGTTGGCGTTTACCTTGCTATTCCTACTGGTAGTGATGGCGGCCGTCGGCTACGTGTTGGATACCGCATATCAGCAGCGACAGTTAGAAGATTGGAAAGAGCGCATGCAAATTCACAGCTACAACCTGCTGGCTATGATCGAGGAGCAAGGAACCAGCATTGGGCTGCCGCAACAACTGCCAGATCAACGCTTCAATAACGCCAGTGCTGGCTTATACGCCGTGTTAGAGCAGCCGGACGAAGTGTTGTGGCAATCGATTTCTGCGCGCGGATTACAGCGCTTTAGTCATGGTTGGAGTGAACCCGGCGATTGGGATTACAGCCGCGCCAGCAACGGCGAGCAAGAAATTCTGATTGCCCGCTTTGGCTTTGAGTGGCAGTTGCTGTCGCTGGGCGGTGAACTGCGTACTTTCAATTTGGTGTTGGCCAGCACGGGAGATCGCCAGGCGGCTGCCAGCCAAGCGTTTCGGCAGCAACTGTGGTGGACGTTGGCTGAGATCATTATTGTGCTCATGCTGCTGCAAATGCTGGTGCTGTATTTAGGGTTACGACCACTGCGGCGGATGACGGCAGAATTAAACTTGCTGCAGCAAGGCCAGAGTGATCAGCTAGCAGATAACTACCCACGCGAGCTGCTGCCACTGACGTCCAGTTTTAATCGTGTATTGGCGGCAGAACACGGTCAGCGCGAGCGCTACCGCAATACCGTCGCCGATGTATCGCACAGCTTGAAAACCCCGTTGACGGTAATGCAAGGGATGCTTCCTCAGCTGACACTGCCGGCTGAGCAGCAGCGAGAGATCGAGCAACAACTGCAACGTATGTCTGATACGGTGCAATACCAGTTGCAGCGCGCCATGACGGGCCAGCGGGTGAGTGCCGCTCAGCGCATTGCGGTGGAGCCGGTTTTGCAATCGGTGGTGTCGGCGTTAAAAAAAGTGTATATCGATAAAGCGATTCACTGGCAGCTAGAGTTGGACGAAGATTGTTTCTTTTATGGAGACGACCATGATCTTATGGAGATCATCGGTAACCTAGCCGACAATGCTTGCAAGTATGGCCATCAACAAGTGCGCATTTGCTTGTATCGACAGCGAAAATTCTGTTGTTTGCGCATCGAAGACGATGGTCCAGGCGTGCCGCAGCAGCAGTATCAGCAAATACTGCAGCGTGGCGTGCGTCTTGATCGACGCACGCCCGGCCAAGGCTTCGGTTTGGCGTTGGTCAAAGAAATCATTGATGCGTGCCAGGCAGAGCTAAAAATTTCACCGTCTTCTCTGGGCGGTGCGTGTTTTGAAGTACGATGGGAGGGAGGTCAGCCGGATCAGCATGGCAGATAATAATAAGCTCACACGGGTATTGATGCTGTGCACACTGCTGTTTTTAACAGCGTGTTCAAGCGTGACGATCCGCCCTTATGGTGGTGAAAAAGTGACCACCGAGCCAGATTACAAAGAAAGCAAAGACTACTACTTGGCGTGGCTTTTGGGTGAGCACACTGTCAATGTCAGTGATATTTGTGGCGAACGAAGGGTCATGCAAATGCAGGCAGTCAACAGCTTGTATGACATGGTTGTGAGTTTTGCCTCCATCTTGATTTACACACCACGCACTGCCAAGGTTTGGTGTGAGCATCCCTATGGTGAGGAGGCCTCAGGTGGTTAGTCGTTGGCTTTTCTGTGCTGCCATCCTGTGCTTAACGGGCTGTGGCACCCTCAGCTTCACGCAAGATTTGCCGGATAATTATTACGCAGGAGCCTATGGCTCAGAGCAATGGCATGACACCACATTGGATGGCATGGTCGAAATCAGCGAGCCAGTGAATTTATATCTGGAGTGTCAGGGAAAACCCTGGGCAAGCATTCAAACCGAATACACTTTTTCGAATGGGTTAGTGGCATTTATTGGCGAAAGCGCCCTGAGCTACGCTGTGCCGGCTCTGGCGTTTGTCAGCCCCTACACGCCTTGGGCCTATCGCATTCGCTGCGGTCAGTCGGTGAACTGACCGCTTTGCCTTTATAACTTGAAGCGTGCCACCAGTTGGTTGAGTTCCGCTGCTACATCACCGGTGGCGGCGGAGTTATGTTGCAGTTGTTGAGCGCTATCGGCGCTGTTATTGGCCTGAGTATTAATATGAATAATATTCTGGTTAATTTCTTCCGCGACTTGATGCTGCTCCTCGGCTGCCGCAGCAATCTGTGTGGCCATATCGCGAATGGCGGTGACTGAATCCTGGATATGAGCAAACACTTGCCGAGTTTGCTCGGTCGCCGCACTGGTTGCCTGAGCGTGCTCCAAACTGCTGGAAAGTTTGCCAGACACATCGCCGGTGCGCTCTACCAGTGAGTTAATTAATGCATCAATTTCTTCTGTGGATTCAGCCGTTCTGGCGGCCAAAGTACGAACCTCATCGGCGACCACGGCAAATCCACGCCCTTGCTCACCGGCGCGTGCTGCTTCAATGGCCGCATTTAATGCCAGCAAGTTGGTTTGCTCGGCAATACCACGAATGGTATCGAGAATAACGGTGATGTTTTTCGACTCGTCGGCCAGGGCCAACATGGCTTCATTGGACGTTTCGATCACGGCTTGTAATTGCTGCACGGCATCGGAGGTATGGTCGATGTACTCACGCCCTTGTTTGACGTGCTGTTGGCTTTCATCGGCGGCGCTGGCGGTGTCGCTGCAATTACGTGAGACTTCGTTGGCGGTAGCCACCATCTCGTTAAAGGCGGTAGAGACTTGTTCGACGGCGTTGCGTTGCTGATCAACTCCGCTGCTGATGTTTTCCGAGGAATTTAACGTATTTTCTGCCTGCTGTTTGACGCTGCCCGCGCCTTGCTTAATATCACTGACCAGCGCGTGAATCATGCTGATAAAGCGATTAAAAGCCTCGGCCATTTTACCGGATTCATCACCACTGCGAACTTCCAGTCGCTTGGTTAAATCGCCTTCGCCGCTAGCCACTTCTTCTAAACCTTTGGTGACCGCAGCAATCGGGCCAGCAATAAGATTACTGATCCAGTAGCCGATCACGGCAAAGACGGCGACCAGCACCAAACTTAGCAGGATAATGGTATTTCTTAGACTGTTAGCAGTGGCATAGACCTCTTGCTCAGGAATCAAGCCAATAAACTTCCAACCCAATTCGGGTGAAGTCATGGTTTTGGCGTACCAGTTGCGGTCATGCAGTTGAACTCGGGTAAGGCCGTCATTGCGAAAGAAGCGTTGATAAGGGCCGCCTAAATCACTGACTTTTTTGAAATTGTTCTCGCTGTCATTGCTGTCGGCCAAAATGGTGCCGGTTTCTTCGATCAAAATGAGGTAGCCCTCTTCGCCAAATTTAACCGCTTTGACCATATCGGTCAGTTTGGCCAAGGTCACATCGACGCCCACAACCCCTTTTATGCCGGACTCTGTGGTAAAGGTATGTAGAAAATCAATGAGCGGTGCACCTGTATTGGAATCCTCATAGGCGGGAGGACGCACGGGCTGTGTCGCCGAACTCATGGTGGTTTGATACCAAGGGCGCTGTCGAGGGTCGTAGTCGCTGGTGGAGGTGGAGGGCCATTGAACGTACCCGCCCGTATCTAACCCTAAAAATACATAAGCCAAATCTGGACGTGCCTGGCCAAAGTCATCGAACAGCGCAAATACCTCAGCTTCGGCATCGCCTTCACGTTGTGCCCGAGTTTTACGTTCAATACCCATGTAGGTCGTCGTGTCTCCCGTCAGGCGTTTAACGGCATTGGTGCGGGCCAAGAAGGTCGCGTCTTCTGCCAGGCCGTTGAGGTAAAGAGTAAAGGCCGTATCAATATGGCTGATTTCGGCGCTGGCTTGCTGTTCAAACTGCTGCTCTGCCTGATCGCGGATTTGTATCGTCACCAAAATGGCGATGGTGATCAGGGGGAGGACGACAGCTGACAACAATGCCAGCATCAGGCGAAAACGAATCGACATAACAACCCTCGCAGGCGAGTAAGGTGAGTCCAGATTTGGTAAGACCACTATTGGTACTTTAGCTATAGAATTGTGCTGTCGTCTTGACTGGCCCGATTAGACAGGTTGTCTGACCTGATTGGTGAGTGGTCACTGACATCTGTGGTAAATAAGCACGCTTGGCTTGTATTGTCCTATTTGGATGGATGTCAGAGCTGGCGGGCTTGGCCCTATTGTGGTGTCAGTAAACTGTACGATCGTACAGCTAATAATTCTTGCTGAGATAGGCAAAATCCTTACTCTCGAAGTCAAACGATAATAATGACTCACCGCAGCACCCCGGCACGCTACAGCTGCCTCTAAACCAGTGCATCGCGGATACGGAAGGCCTATGAAAGCAGTTGTAGTTGGCATCGCTCTGACCCTGTTGGCAGCGCACACCCATGCCAAGCTCGAACCCATCGCCGACGAAGAGCTGAGCCAATACACAGGCCAGGCATTTTTACAGATTGATAACAATAATGTCGGTAACACAGACTTCACTCGCTTTACCTTTGGTATGGATGTGGAAACCCTGCTGACCAGCGATTTGGTTGAGCTGGGTCGTTATGAGCGCAGTGGTGAGCCGGCGGGTTCCAGTGATATTCGCATCAATGACTTTGCTTTAGGCTCAATTAACGCCGATGGCAGTATTAATCCCTTTAAAATTCGCGACCCCTTTGTTGAGCTGGCCTATGAAACCGTAGGCAGCGGTGCCAATGCACAGGAAAACCTGGTAGGCGTTCGCTTAGGGTTTGGTGAGGCATTTGGTAAATTAACCGGCAATATTGAATATTTGACCGGTAATATCGAAGTAGAAATCTACGGCAAAGGCAGCTACCTGGCGAGTCAAATGGACTGCGGATGGGACTTCATCGTATGCGGTACAGCAAAGAGTTTAGTCGGTGGTGCATGGGCAGACGATGACTTCGCAGCACAAGCCGTATTGATCAACCCGAGTAATGGCGAACCCGATGGTATTCGTGCCACCCATGTTGGTATGCAAGATGGACAGACCTTATCTATCCCCAATAGCAGCCGGTTTACTAATTTTCTATTGGGGCTTTTTAGCTCTAGCAACTGTGAGTTGTTAAACGTCCAGACCTGCTTTCCTTTAAGTATCTACCGTACGCTGGATATTGGTAACAGGGATACAGGAGCGCCTGCTCAGGGGATGTTTATGTCGTTTCAAACCAAAACCGTGACCTGGTATGACGGTGGGAATGGCACCAATGCGACGCAGGGCGCTTTTATGAATATTCCAAACGGCGGTATTCGAACCAGCTTTCAAGAAGCCTTCGATGGCACCGAACGCGTTCGTACTAAGTTCCTGGACCCTTACTATGACTAAATGGCTACCACTGTTGGTATTGGGGTGTTGTATTTCGGCTCAAGCCGATTTAGTGCCTGTCGATGATGCCGCTCTGGGGGAAGTGCAGGGCGCTGGCTTAGGTGTGGTATTTGAAAACTTTGCCTTTGAGGCTGGAGAATCTGTATCTGCTGGCAACCGCTTGGATATCAGTGGTATCACCAATTCTTCTGGTCAGCCGGTAGTGCTGGGGGTTAGTCAGTTTTATATTGCCGGCAGCGGCAGTAACCAGGGCGCGAATGTCATCGGTAATCCGGTCAATTTAGGGCGCTTGGCCAATCCGTTTAATCTCGAGTTGGTAAACGGAGATGTGCTAGGCATTAGCGATAAAGCCATTTTTGAATTTACGGCACCCAGCCGCTTGATCGGCCAAAGCTCTGGCAGCGACAGCATGTTGGTGTTGGCCACAGAAAATCGTACGGAACGTCGTTTTCCTGGGTTACCTGTGGCAACGGGCAGTCGAGTTGATCGCGTGACCGGCATAGATACCAGCGTATTAACCAGTCGTGAAGGCGAGCGTCCAGATATGGGCGTGCGCTTTGATGTCAACGTCAGCGGTACCACTGCTCAGTCACTGCAAAGCCATATTACTGGGTTGGCAGTAGATGGCAGCTATGTGCGCTTGTGGGGCGATAATAACGAAATGATCGGTAATTTGGGCATTAAAGCCGTGGCCGATAGCCTTACGTTTTTTGCCTGTAATGAAGACGGCAATAACTGTGGTGACAACGTCGTCTTTACCGATTTTATTATTGAAAGTGAACTAGGTTCAGGTGAAGACCAACCGGTGACCTTTGAGGTCGATGCCAGTGGCAACTTTACCGTTGAAGTGGGCAGTATCGCCGGCAAGAGCAACAGCTTTTATCAAAACTATTACAACAATGGTCCGCGTACGGATGTTTATATTCGCGATGTCACCGTCGCTGGACAGAGCTTCGGCAGTACGACCATATCGAACTTGCAAATTCAGTACTTAAAAGCCACCAGCAGGGACTTGTAATGAAAGCACTGATTCTTTCTTGTGCATTACTCACCCTGCCCGTATTGGCTTTAGAGCCTCTCGATAGCCAGGCACTGGGCGAAGTGACCGGCCAAGGTGGGGTGTATTTATCCGGTGACTTAACCATCAATGACACCGGTGGGCCGCTGAATCGTGATGGGCCGTCGCAAAACGGCTACAGCTGGCAAACCGCCTGTGGCGTGAATACCACAGACAAGCGCTGTGGAGGTCGTATTGCTGTGAACACCGGTCAAAGCGGTGGCTGGTTGGTGCTGGATAATATTCGTGGGCGCTTTGCTTTTGAAGGTTTAACACTGACCACGCGCCGCATCGATTCTGGGTTTGATGGCGATGGCGTAAATTTTAATCGTGATGTGATGGAAATTGGCTTACCGGATCAACTCGATTACAACGACGTATCTTTTACCATTGCTAACAGCAATGCACCCAGGCCAACCGATGCCGGCTTTCAGCAAACCGATATTATGACGTTGAACATTAACGGCACTGTGAACCAGCAAGGCAATGTGTTGTTGTTCCCGACAGGAGCACCCTAATGAACCCTGCTCACATTGTTTTTTGGCTCTTGGCCGTCCCAGCAGCGACGCAGGCATTGCAGCCTTTGTCGGACCAAAGCTTAGGCGCCGTTACTGGCCAAGCCGGCATCACATTAGAGCAAAGTGGCCATGTCAGTGTCGGTGAGATTACCTACACCGACGATGGCAATCGCCTGCATATACAAAACATAGAACGCGGTGAACAAAGCAATATTGCTTTACCTTCTTCCGTTAAGCATGTCACCGATGTGGCGGCGGATGGCACGCTGTCCATTCACACCACGGTGGCGCCGACGGCCCTAGCCATCGGGGGTGTTCGTATTAATGATTCTTTGGCCAGCACGGGCGCTTTTCGCCTGAATTACAGTGGCAATACTCACCTACAGCTAAGGCCGAGCAATGGCCGCTATATTGAAGGCCAGGTGGATACCTCGATCTCGGACGCAGAATTAATCTGGACTACAAACGGCCATTCCATCAGTTTTGACGACATTTTGTTTCGCGCCGATATTGACCAGTTCAGCATTGGTGATGCCTATAAGGGCGCAAAGCAAGGGCTGGATTTTGAGCTCAACCAATTTGCCTACGATTTTTCTACCGGCGGTTTAAAGCTGGGTGGTGTTTCTTTGGGCACGCTATCGGGTGAGCTGGCGTTATCTGGTAGCGCTCAACTCTATGCAGGCGGTCGCTTGGGTAACCAGGGTCTACAACTGGATGCGGCCATTAGCATTGTTAACGACAGCAGCAACTATGTGCAGTTTGTCGACGATGGTAATGCGCTTTATATGGGCGACTTTAATGGCGCGTTAAATGTCACGGGGTTAACCATCGATGTGGCCAACGATCATTTGGCCGTGGGCATCGACCAGTTAGACGGCGCCTTCAATGCCAATCGTATTTTAATTGGTGACAGCACCCGGCCATTAGGGGCAGTGCAGTTTGATTTTCTGTTGGCGGATGACGGTGCCAATGGTCGCTATAATCGCTTGCGTTTGTATCCCGGTGTTCGCCAACCCGTGCTGGCAGCGCTACCGACAGATATCCGCCCTTATGCCAGTCAGTTTTATCAGCCGCTTAATGCCAGCAGCGACGGGCTATCTGCCGGTATTGATTGGAACTTAACCAGCGCTAACGCCAGTTACATTGATGATAATCGCTTGGTGGTCGTCAGCGGCATTAAAAGCTACGGCTCTGGCGATGTTACTTTTGATGTGCGCGGTTTTGACCATGACAATAACAGCGCCACGGCGGATAAAACCGCCGTGGCCATTGGTCTGAATGATTTTAACGGCAGTTACAGCATCGAAGGCCTACGAGTGGGTAATAAAAGTGCGCCCCTGCAGGGCGGTGCTGAGTTATTGCTGTCGCTGGAGGTGTTTCAGGCGATGGACTTTAACCTCGATGCCTACACCTACATCACGGCGGGTGGTGTGAGTGGCGGCGGCATACAGGTTGATGGTGATTATTTATTCAGTGATACCAATATTGGCCTGTCGGTGGACGACCAGGGACAGGGCATTTGGGCCACGGGTGTGACCTACGACATTCACATGCGCCAGTTCCAATTTGATGTCAGCAACCGTGGCATCAGTGTGAATCGCGGTGAGCAATGGAGCACCATGAACATCGACGATTTGCGCTGGGGCGATAAGCTGGCAGGGCGCAGCTTGGGTCGCGTCAAACTGGAGCGCTTTGAACGCGGCTCCTCACTGGAAATTCTACCCGGCGGTGCGGGCGCTGTGTGCGTCGGTGCCAGTGCGGGCAGCCAATCCGCTTGTGATGCTGCCGGTGGGCGCTGGGAAGATCGCGGCGAAGAGGGCCTAACCGTCGCTTTAAAAGCCGCCTTTGAGCCTGAGGGCCTCACCAGCGATGGCACCATCGCGCGCAACCGCCTGACTTGGGAAAACAACCGCAACTCCGACGGCAACGGCGGCTATGTGAATGGTACTGGCACTCGCATTGAGTTTGATGGCATCAGCACCAACGATGGTTTGGGCAAAAGTGACAGCAACGATTATGGCTTTCGTGCGGATTTGAACATCGACGTCTATGAAACCAAGGTGGTGAAAAAGAGCGATGGTGAAGACAGCCAGAACGTTGATGGCAACAAGGGCGACGAGCTGATTTATGACGACAGTTCGCGCACCACTTACAGCTACGTTGAAACCCCAACGGCGGCACAAAAACAGCTGCGCCCGCTGGGCTTTGCAGTGCAGGGCAACGTGTCGTTTAAAGACTTTCAAATTGACCAAGTCAGGCTGGGCCATCCAACCGGCGGCACGCAAACCGTGTTTTCGGGCGTGGTGATGCAAAACATGGACATCACCACCAACCTTACGGCAACGCCGATTCGCTAACCTCTCTACTTTGGCATCACTGGCCGTGAATTCCCCTTCGGGCGTATACTAGGCGCTCGAATTTCACGGCAGTGGAGAAGCCCATGAAAGACCGTCTGGTCATCTTCGATACCACCATGCGCGACGGCGAGCAAAGCCCCGGCGCATCAATGACAAAACAAGAAAAAATACGGATTGGTAAAGCCCTAGAGAAGATGCGGGTTGACGTCATTGAGGCTGGCTTCGCTGCTGCCAGTGCCGGTGATTTTGAGTCCATCCAGGCGGTGGCGGCCAATGTGCGAGAAAGCACCATTTGCTCGCTGGCGCGGGCGGTAGATCGCGATTTGGAGCAAGCAGCGGCGGCATTAAAGAAAGCCGAGCGGGCGCGTATTCACACCTTTATCGCCACCTCGCCCATTCATATGGAGCACAAGCTGCGCATGTCACCGGACCAGGTGGTCGAGCAAGCTGTGTATGCGGTGAAAAAAGCCCGTGGCTTTGTCGACGATGTGGAGTTCTCCTGCGAAGACGCAGGCCGCAGTGATATCGACTTTTTGTGCCGTATTATTGAAGCCACCATCGATGCCGGTGCGCGCACCATCAACATTCCCGATACCGTGGGCTATGCCATTCCAGCGGAGTTTGGCGACAAGATCCGCATTTTATTGGAGCGCATTCCCAACGCCGATAAAGCCATCTTCTCAGTGCACTGCCACAATGATTTGGGCTTAGCGGTGGCCAACTCGCTGGCGGCGGTGGCCAATGGCGCTCGTCAGGTGGAATGCACCATCAATGGCCTGGGCGAGCGTGCCGGTAACGCCGCGCTGGAAGAAATCGTCATGGCCACGCGCACGCGCGCCGATTTGCTCGATTTAGAAACCGGCATCGACGCCACCCAAATCGTACCGACATCGCGCTTGGTGTCATCGATTACCGGCTTCCCGGTGCAGCCTAATAAAGCCATTGTTGGCGCCAATGCCTTTGCCCATGAGTCGGGCATTCACCAAGATGGCGTGCTCAAGCACCGTGAAACCTACGAAATTATGAAGGCCGAAGACGTTGGCTGGGGCGCCAACAAAATGGTGATGGGCAAGCACTCTGGTCGAGCGGCGTTTCGCAGCCGTTTAGAAGAGCTGGGTGTGACTTTTGAAACCGATGAGCTGCTGAACAAAGCCTTTGCCCGCTTTAAAGATCTGGCCGATAAAAAGCACGAAATCTTTGATGAAGACTTGCAAGCGCTGGTCTCTGAAACCAAGCAGGCGTTGGTGGCCGATACCTACCGTTTAATCTCGTTAGAAAGCCACTGTGCCACCGGAGAAACACCGGTAACAGAAGTGGTGGTCAGCTTTAATGGCGAAGAACACCGCTGCAAATCCCAGGGCAGTGGCCCGGTGGATGCGGCACTGAAAGCCATCGAAATGGTGGCGCAGTCGGGCGCGAACCAGCTGCTGTATTCAGTCAACGCCATTACCCAAGGCACCGACTCTCAAGGCGAGGTCACGGTGCGGTTGGAAAAAGGCGGGCGCATTGTAAATGGTCAAGGCGCCGATACTGACATCATCACGGCGTCGGCCAAGGCCTATGTTCATGCTTTGAACCAGCTGGTGGCGAGTGCCGATCGCCAGCACCCACAAGTTGAGGGCGTGTAAAGCCGATGTTAGAGCAGCGCCGGCTCGATTACCTTGCCGCCATGGGCATCACTCAGTGGATGCCCAGACAGCCCTTGCCTCATGCCGCGCCATCGCGCTGGCTGCCGGATGCCTCCGACACACCGAATCATGACGAGGTCGAGCAGCTGGCGGAGCAACATCACATTCCGCCCGTGGTCGCCAGTGAGCTGCTGGAGTTAGAACAGCGTTCGCGCCCGTCGCCAGTTCCGACACCGGCACCCGTAGCGACGGACAACGACGCTCCAGCCGATGCAGCACCAGTGGATTTAACTCCGCCTCGCTTCGAGCTTTGGTTTGCGCGCGCCACGGCGCGTGGTGTCTGGGTGGTTGATGGCCAGCAAGATCTGACCTTGCTGCGGCGCTTTATGCTGCGGGTGGTCACGGCGATGGGCGCTGAGCCCGATTTAAGCGCTGAGCCAGTGCAGTTTCGTTGGCCCTTTATTGAATCGCGCCAGCACGATCAAAGTCGCCCGGTGGCGTTGCAGGCGCTGCAGGCACAGTGGCAGTTTGTGCAGCAGCAAGGCGTCGGTTATGTCATCAGTGTGGGCTCAGATAGCCGGGATTGGCTGGCCGCCATCGACGCCGATGTGTTTTTTCACATCGATGATTTGCAGCAATGCCTGACGTCGGCGGCGCATAAACGAGCGTTATGGCAAGCCCTGGTGTCATTGGAGTCGCTGTAATGATTCGGGCCGCACAGCCACAAGATCTTGCCGCCATCATGCACATAGAACGACGAGCCCACGCCTTCCCCTGGAGTGAGCAAGTGATGCAGCAGTTTTTGCAACGCCCAGGCAGTGCTTGGGTGCTGGAGCAGCAAGGTGAGCTGGTCGGCCATGCTGTGATTCGTGTCATTGCCGGCGAAGGCGAGCTTTTGACCATCGCCATTCACCCCGAGCAACAAGGGCAAGGCTTGGGGCTAAAGTTGCTGCAAGCCATATTGCAGCAGTTTGCTCAGCAAGGGGCGGAGCAATGTTTTTTAGAAGTGCGTGCCAGCAACCACAGTGCGATTCAGCTGTATGAAAAACTCGGCTTCGCCTGTGCTGGTGTGCGCAAAGACTATTACCCTTGCGCCCAAGGGCGTGAAGACGCTTGGATATACTGCTTGGACCTGAGCGTATGACGCCATGGTACGCCGCCATTCCCACGGCGATACAAATTCTAACGGCTGTTAGTGGTTTGGCTGTGCGGCGTGGGCGTTGCTGGGCAGCAACTGGCAAGCGTTGCGTGAGCACAGTACGGCGCAACATTTATTTGCTGGCAGTGTGCTGGTGATGGCCACCATGTGGGCCGGCAGTGCGGGTGTTCGTCCAGGGCTGGATTTTTATTTGCTCGGCTATACCGCTGCGGTATTGATGATGGGGCTGCGTTTGGCGCTGGTGGCGGGTTTGCTGGCGCTGCTGCTCAATTCCATTATGTTGGCCTGGTTGCAAGGCGATGCTGCCTGGCCGATGTTGGGTTATCGCTATCTGGTGCAAATCGCGCTGCCCATGCTGTTTAGCTATGGGTTTTATCGCTGGGTGTATTTACGCATGGCGCATAACCCGTTCATTTATATGCTGGTGGCAGGCTTTTTCAACGCCGGCTTTACCCACGCAGCCGCGGATTTACTCAATGGCGGTGCTTTGTGGGCCATTGGGCTGTATAGCGCTGAGCAAATCTGGCACGACTACCTGCGTTATTTTCCGCTGACGATGTTCCCGGAGGGCATTGTAAACGGCATGTTTATCGCGGGTATGGTGGCGTTTCATCCGCTGTGGCTGAGTACCTTCGATGAGGAGTCGTATTTTCGTTGAGGCCGTACCAGTGTCCTGAGTCAGAAGTTCGCATATTTTCAGAGCGAATGGAAAGCGCTAGTACAAGGCGCTGTTCGTAGGAAATATCGGGATCTTTTCAAGAGCAGCAACGCCGTAATGGGGCTTTCCATTCGTTCCCTTAGGGCTCGCCCTTCAAGCCCTCTGGCTTCGTTCTGCCTCTTGCCAATGGAACCACCATTGCCTGTGAGGCACGCCTCGCCAAAGAACTTGGATGGCCCGCTGAAAGCATGCGAACTTCTGACTCAGGACACTAGCGCGGCGCGTATTTCTGTAATTTGCGCTGCAAAGTGCGACGGTGCATGTTGAGTGCCCGAGCTGTGGCCGAAATATTGCCCTCGTGCTCATTTAACACCCGTTGAATATGCTCCCACTCCATGCGATCCACCGACATCACTTCTCCTGGCTCTGTCTCGGCCAGCTCCTCGTTGTCATCATCAGCAAACGCGCGCAGCAACTCGTGAATGGTGGCGGGCTTGTGCAAGTAGTTGTGCGCGCCTTGTTTAACCGCCTCAACGGCCGTGGCAATGCTGGCATAGCCCGTCAGCATGACGATGCGACAGCTGGGTAGCAATTGGCGTAATGGTTGAATCAGTTGCAGGCCAGAGGCCTCTGCTAAGCGCAAATCCAGGGCGATCCAGTGAGGCTCAAACTCGCGTGCTTGCAGCAGCGCTTGCTCGCCATCACAGGCGGTAGCAACCTCATAGCCACGACGGCTAAGGCCGCGAGCCAGTACTTCAGTAAAGTGCGGATCATCGTCAACAATCAGCAAGCGGGTCGACATGGGTTAGCCTCATTGCGCTCGTAAGGGAAGGAATAAACGGCTGATGCTGGCGCCGCTGGGGCTGGCGATGAGCTCAATACGGCCGCCAAATTGCTCGACACTGGCATTGCTCAAATACAGCCCGATGCCCATGCCTTGTTGCTTGCTGCTGTTGAACAACGGCTGTTGCTGGATATGACGACTGGCTTGTGGGTCGGGCTGAATAATATCCAGCTGCCATTGCTGTTGTTGCACTCTGGCTTCCAGTTTTATCGGTAAGCTGCCGGCTTCAGCGGCGTTGTCGAGTAGGTTTAACAGTGCTTGGTCTAGCAGTGGCGAAGACGGCACCTTGGCCTCGACATTGATGCCTTGATCCTCCCATAAAGCATTGGGCTGCGACAGGCGCCAGCGATGCAACAACTGGCACAGCCAGGGGTAGGCCGCTTGTGTGCCTTCTTCATAAGCGTGACGACCGGAGGCCGCCAAATGCTGCAGTGACTGGCGACATAGAGCCACTTGCTCGCGCAATATATGCCAGTCATGGCGAGGCACCGATACCTCGGACCGATCTTGCGCTTCTTCCGTCAGTTCGTTCAGCAGCATTTGCATGGTCATCAGTGGCGTTCCCATTTCATGGGCGGTGCCAGCAGCCAGCGTGGCGATGCCGATTAGCTGCTCATTTTTTAACTGCTGCTCGCGCAGGCGCCGGATTTCATCCTGTTGCTGCTGTTGGCGCTGGCGCAGTTGCGGAATAAACACCACCACGATCAAAGCGCTGATAATAAAGGTCAGCCACATGCCGGCCAGGTGCCAGTCGAAGAGCGTATGGCTCATGGCATGGCTCATGTTATCGCTGGCAGCTGGCCGGGTTAACAGCGGCTGATACCACTGGCTGAGCAGGCTGTAATCGGCGATGCACAATACGCCCAGCGACAATAAAAAGGCGCGCGGTAAGGCATAAGCACCGACCACCAATAACACCAGAAAATAGGAAATAAAGGGGTTGGTGGCGCCGCCGGTAAAAAACAATAAGCCGGTCAGCAGCTGCACTTCAAACGCTAGGTGCAGCAGCAGATGCCAGTCTTGTGCTTGGCCTCGTTGGCCTTGCCACAGGTTAACCAGCAGCAATGGCATATACAGCGCCAATAAGCCCCAGGCCGGTGCCAGCTTATGAAAGCCCTGCCATTGCAAGTAGGTCAAAAATAATAACCAGACGGTGGCGATGGTCAGCCGCAGAGCGGCCAGACGCGGCATCAGAAAATTTAAATTTTGATTCATCGCCGCAGTATATCTTGAGGCTTAGCGAGGGAAACAGCGCCGAGGCAATTTGTCGCATCAAAAGCGCTGCACCGCGCTGGCTTTAATCTGTGCCCACACGCGCTTTCCTGGCTGCAGTTGCAACTGCTGACAGGAGCGCTGGGTAATCAGTGCCAAAATGGCCTGCGCTGGCGAGACATCGCGGTGGTGCAAGCGCAAGGTCAGACACTGCTGGCTGGCACTGTAAGGACGCATCTGCTCGATGGTGGCGGCCAGCTGATTGAGCAAGCTGCTGTCACTCAGCGGCTGTAAACTCAGGCTGATATCTCGGGCCAGTAAGCGCAGTTGCAAGCGTTGGCCCGTCTGAGCCTCTTGCTGCTCCATCCACAGCGTGAAGCCATCGCCTGCTATCTGTGCCAAACCGTCGTCGCTGATCTGGCTCACCGTGGCGCGAATAGCAGTGCCAAGCGGCTGATCACTGGGCTGCAAGGCTTGAAGATGGCCAAAAGCTTGGGTAAGCGGTTGCGGTGGCTGACTTTGGCCTTCGTCGATCAAAATAACCTGCTGCGCTAGACGGGTAACCTCATCCACGGAGTGACTGACGTACAGCACCGGGCCTGTGAAGAGCTCGGGCAAACGCTCCAACATGGGCAAAATGGCTTGGCGGCGACGATTATCCAGGGCTGCTAATGGCTCATCCAGCAGCAACAGGTGTGGACGAATCAGTAAGGCGCGCAGCAAGGCAATGCGCTGGCGCTCACCACCTGACAGTTGCGTTGCGTGCTTATCGAGCAGGTGTTCGACTTGCAGCACCGGCAGCAAAGCGGACAGCTCATCGTTGGTTAACGGTTGCGGCGCGCGTTTACGCGCATAATCCAAGTTGCCTTGCACACTCAGGTGCGGCAGCAGGCTGGCTTCTTGAAAAACGTAGCCGAGCCTGCGCCGGTGAGGCGGGCGCTGTTGCTTTGGGCTGAGCCAGGGCTGACCGTTGACGGTAATGGTGCCTTGGGCTGGCTCTAGGCCAGCTAAGCAGCGCAATAAGGTAGTTTTGCCACTGCCAGAAGGCCCAAACAAGGCGGTAATGCCGCCACCGTCGATGCTTGCTTGGGCGCTGAGGTGAAAGTCTGGGCGTGACAGCTGCAGGTCGAACTCCAGTTGGCTCATCGCGTCGCCCCACGGTTGAGGCTGTACATCAACACCAGCACGATAAAAGAAAACACCAGCATAACGGCAGATAAGCGATGGGCCTGGCCGTAGTTTAATGCCTCGACGTGGTCATAAATTTGCACCGCAATCACCCGGGTTTCGCCCTCAATATTGCCGCCGATCATCAGTACCACGCCAAACTCGCCCAAGGTATGGGCAAAGCCCAACACGGCTGCCGTTAGCACGCCGCGCCAACACAGGGGCAATACCACGCTGACAAAGCGATCCAGTGGGCTGGCGCCCAGTGTTGCCGCTACCTCTAACGCGCGTTCGTCTAGGGTCTGCATCGCCGCCTGCAGCGGTTGCACCACAAACGGCAGTGAATACAACACAGATGCCACCACCAGGCCTGCAAAGGTAAAGGGCAAAGGGCCAATGCCTATGGCTTCTAACGCCTGTCCGAGAGGGCTGTTGGGCCCTAGGCTCACTAGCAAATAAAACCCTAACACCGTCGGCGGTAACACCAGTGGCATGGCCACCAAAGCAGACACAGGTGCCTGCCAGCGTGACTGGGTGCGTGCCAGCCACCAAGCCAGCGGCAAGCCGATGAGCAATAAAATAAAGGTAACCAGCGCGGCGAGTTTAACGGTTAGCCCAATGGCGGTGAGATCTGATTCAGTCAGCATGGGGCGAGCGATAACCGTAAGCAGTTAACAGTGGTTGGGCTTTGGCGGATAACAAAAACTGCACCAGCTGCTGAGCCTGTTGATATTGCTGTTGGCTCTGGCGGCGATGGCGAATGATGGCCAAATCTTGGCGGATGGGTTGGTGCAATACGTCTGGCACCAGCCACACACTGCCTGGCCACTGCATAGCCGTTTGCTGCGCACGGTGAATATGCGATACCGCCACAAAGCCCATATCGGCATTGGCGGTGGCTACAAATTGATGGGTTTGGCTGACGTTTTCGCCCAGCACCATGCGCTCACGAATGCCATGGCTAATGGCCGCCGGTAAGTTGAGCGCCAGCAAGGTTTGCTGTGCCGCCAGGCCATAGGGCGCAAGCCGTGGGTTGGCCATTGCCAGGCGTTCGACATGGCCTTGCTTGAGGCGGGCCAGCACATCAATGTCTTCTTGCGCAGACCACAATGCCAAACGCCCAATGGCATAGGTGTGAGCACGGCTGGCCAGCCCCTGTTTTACCAGCGCTTCTGGCTTGTGGCGATCGGCAGACAACAGCACATCAAACGGTGCACCGTGTTGAATTTGGGCGTAAAGCTTGCCCGAGGAGCCACTGCTGATACGAATATCCGCTTGCGGATGCTGATGTTGATAGGCCTCAACCAGCGCCTGCAATGGGGCGCTAAAGTTAGCCGCAACAGCGATGTGAATCGGCTCTGCCATCAGGCTTTGACTGGCCAGTAGCCACAGCAATAACACACAGCGATAAATCACAAGCAACACTCCGCAGCGAAAAACTATGGCAGTATACCTGTGCTGGCGGGCGTCGTAAGCACAGTGAGTGTCTGCACATCTGCCTCTGTTCAAGCCATCAGGTTGGCTATTAGTGTGCCGTATTTAAAGTAATTTAAGGAGATCATCGATGGCCATCATCGAGCTGGAAAAACGCCACCGTGTGGCAGTGGTCAGCATGAATCAAGGTGAGAATCGTCATAATCCGACTTTTTTGGCGGCTTTTAATCAAGTGCTCGATGAAATTGAAGCCGACCATGATTATCGCGCTCTGGTGCTGGCGTCCAGCGATGATAAAAACTGGAGCTTGGGGCTGGATACGGACTGGTTATTCAATGCCTGCCAGGCACAACAAGATGACGACATTCGCCAGCTATTAAATGGCTTGATTCAGCTGTTTAAGCGTTTATTGAGCTTTCCTGTGCCTGTGATTGCAGCACTCAATGGCCACACGTATGGCAACGGTGCCGTGCTGGCGTGCGCCTGTGATTTTCGCTTTATGCGTGCTGATCGTGGCTTTTTCTGCTTTCCAGAGGTGAATGTGGGCGTGCCGTTTTTTCCCAGCATGTTTGAACTGATCGAGCGGGTAATGCCGAGTAGTTTATTTAATCGCATGCTGCACACCGGTGAGCGCCAGGATGCGACCACGCTGTTGCAGGCGGGTGTGATTGAGCAAGCCATTGAAGGGGCGGACGAGACACTGGAGCAAGCACTGGCCTTTGCGCAAACATTTGATAAGCCACGCTGGGTATTTGCCGAAAACAAACGCCGGCGCTATCGCCCTGTATTTGATGTTATGGAAAAAAATGATCCGCAAGCGACCGAGTATTTGATTTTTGCTTTGGCGCAGCAGTATCGAAACTAAAATAGACTTAATTGTTGGCTGTTTGCGGTTTTTTTATGAGCGCGACGGCTGCGTTTGCGGGAGCCGTGTTTATGGCCAATATAGCGCGCGGTGGCCATAAATTCAGCGTCGCGCAACTGGGTGATGTGTGCTTTAGCTCGGCGACTGGCTTTGGCAAAGTCGACCAATGGCTCGGGGTAGTGCTGGCCTAGAATAACGCCGCATTGGCGCTGCTGGCTGGCCGGCATTAACCAGGGCTGGTGAATCCAGGCATTGCTGACGCTGCGCAGTTCAGGTAGCCAACGGCGAATAAAATCGCCTTGTGGGTCGAGCTTTTGCGCCTGCAGAGTGGGGTTATAAATGCGCGGTATATTAATGCCGGTGGTGCCGGCTTGCATTTGCACTTGCGGATAATGAATGCCGGGTTCGTAATCAACAAACTGTGCGGCCAAAAACTGCGCGGCTGGTTGCCAAGGTTGCCATAGAGGGTAGCTGATAATCGACATTAACATGGCGCGCATGCGGAAATTGAGCCAGCCGTGATGATGCAAATAACGCATGCAGGCATCTACTAAAGGCCACCCCGTTCGGCCCTGCTGCCAGGCCTGTTGCCAGTCGGAATTTATGTCACTGCGCAGCTGTCGATAAGCTGGGTGCAGCGGCTGCCACTCCATATCCGGCTGGTCTTCTAATTTCTGAATAAAATGGCAATGCCACCACAGGCGACTTTCAAAAGCGGCGAGACTGCGTTTGAAATAGCGGTCTGCGCACTCTTGTCGTTGCTGCCAAACAGCCTGTACCAGCTCATGCACGCTTATGGTGCCGAGTGCCAAGTGCGGACTCAAACGTGAACAGGCATGTTCGGCGGTTAACGGTGAGCTGATGGAGGAACGATAAAATCGCCCGCGCTGGTCAATAAAGCTTTGCCATAGTGCCAGTGCCTGTTCCCGGCCACCCGATTGGCGCCCCGGACAAGGCCAATGATCGTGGCTGACATGACTAGGTCTGACATCGATAGGTAGATCGCTCATGGGGTGGCTGCCTGGCAGCAGACAGGTGCTGGCATTTGCTTGCAAGTGCTTAGGCGCAGAGATCACCGCTTGTTGCATAAATGCCTGCCAATGCTCGGCCCATTGGTCACGATCAGGATTGGGGCGTAAAACCCCAAACTGTGGCGATTGCTGCCAGCGAATTCCCAGTTGGAGACATTTTTTCTCGACGTTGATATCGCGTTGATAGGTCCAGAAATTACCGGTTTCTTGATGGCTAAATAATGCCACTTGATAACTCGCCTGCTGCCATTTTTCTAATTGCTCGGCCAAATCAGTGCTAATAAAACACAGCCCCGCGCCGCCTAACTGCTGCCAATGTTGATTGAGCGCTTGCAGGCTTTCATAAATAAAGGCCCACTGGCGCTGGCTGGTATCTGGTAATTGCCAATAGTCATGTTCGAGGGCATACAGCCCTACCAACGGGCAATCATGGCGGCGGCAATAGTCCAGCGCCTGCTGCAGTGGCTGGTGATCCACCAGCCTTAAATCACGCTTAAACCAAACAACGGCGACGTGCATTCAGGCCGCCGTATGGTTGCGGTGTATGGGTGCTGAATACTCTGACAGGCAGTATTCACCGCTTTGGTGGGCTAGAATATGCTCCAGCGAATACGACTTTAACTGTGGTAACCATTGATGAATGTGTTGCAGCTCCGGGTCGTATTGGCGCAGCTGTTTGTTCAATGCAAAATAACGCCCTTGGCCTGGCTGGCCCCTAGGATCGTGGCCCATACCGGACAAATAGGCCCAGTTACCCCAGTTACTGGCGACGTCAAAATCAATTAAATGCTGTTCAAAAAAAGCGCGCGCCCAAGCGCCAGTCCAGCTTTAAATCATTAATAAAAAAAACTGGCTAGCCACTGGCGCATACGGTTAGAGCAAAAGCCGGTTTGCTGCAGTTCAATTAAGCCAGCATCAATCATGGGCACACCGGTAGCCGCTTGTTGCCAGGCGTGCCAATGGCGGTTATTCAACGGTGGAGGGCTCAAGGGCTGATCGCTTAAGCCTTGATCACTTAAGCCCAGATAGCGAAAATAGCGATGGCCATGTGCTCGTAACGACCAGTGAAAATATTCACGCCACAGTAACTCGAAGCCCAGCCAATAACTGTGCTCATCGGCGCCGTGGGTTTTTTCATAGTCTTTAATGGCATGCCAGACCTTGCGCACGGATAAACAGCCCCAAGCTAAAAACGCTGATAACTGGCTGGAATACTCACGCCCACAAAGCTGATTGCGAGTCGTTTTGTAGTGGGCAATGGCACGACTCTGCCATAAATAATGGGTGAGCCAGTTTTCAGCCGAGCTTTCGCCGCCGCGTAAATGAAAGCCCGATTGCTCACGCGCAGAAGAAAAGTCCGCTGGCCAGGGCACATGAGTAACAAAAGGAGCCTCTTGACCGGGCTGGGTGAGTGGCACTGGTGGTTGCGGCGTGGCAACTTCTGGCTGCAACCGTTTTTCGATCTGGCGGCGAAACTGACTGAAGCTGGCGGGCCACTGCTGCAACAAGGGCTGCATTTGTTGCTGGCTAAACAGTGTCTGGTTTTCGTAGGTCGTCACTTCAATTCCTGCTGCGTCCAACTGAGTTAACCATTGGCGCTCCTCCGGTGCTTGCGCACTGTGGGTCAGCAAGGTAAATGGCTGTTTTTGATGCCAGCGCTGCAACAGTTCTACTGGGTCGCCGTGGAGTATTTGCAGTGGAATATTTTGTAAATACAGATTGCGATGCAAATCAATCAAGCAGGCACGCAAGAATCGCGCTTTCTCCTTGGCTAAGCGATCCAAACCAAACTGATCGGCTTGCAGCCAGTGTTGCGGCAATATGTAAACCACCGCCACCGGTTGTTGCAGTTGTTGCGCCATGGCAAGACCTGGGTGGTCGTGCAGGCGTAAATCGTTGCGTAGCCAAATTAGGTTCATTGTCTCTCCTACTGCGTGGCCAGCTTAAAATTCATCTTCCACCATACTGGCGGCACAGAGATTTTTGGGTGCATTGCTTTTGCTTCGGCGACAGCGCTCGCTGCAGTAACGCACCTCGGCCCATACGCTGCGCCATTTTTTGCGCCAGCTAAATGGGCGACCGCAGTGTTGGCAGTTTTTCTCTGGCAAATTTGGTTTCTTATGCGGCATTACAGCTCCTCGATGTGGTCGAGTAGGTGTTCAGCGCGGGCAATAATGGCGTGTTGTTTTTCCACCTTCATGCGATCAAAGCTGCGGTAAATCATGCCCATGCGTGGGTTGCGCGCAAATTGCTCACGATGGCGTTGCATAAAGTGCCAGTACAAGCTGTTAAAGGGGCAGCTGTCATCGTCGGTGGCCGTTTTCACGGAATAATGGCAATGCGAGCAATAATCGGACATTTTGTTGATGTAGTTGCCGGAGGCGGCATAAGGTTTACTGCCTAGGTAACCGCCATCGGCATGCATCACCATGCCTAAAGTGTTGGGTAGCTCGACCCAGTCGTAAGCGTCGGCATATACGGCTAAATACCAGTCACAAATGTCTTGCGGTTTGATGCCAGCCAGTAGGGCAAAATTGCCAGTGACCATTAAGCGCTGAATATGATGGGCGTAAGCGTATTTGAAGGTGCTTTTAAAGCACTGCTTCATGCACTGCATTTTTGTCTCGCCATGCCAGTAAAAGCTGGGCAAGGCACGCTGATTGCCTTGGGCATTTAAGGTGGCGTAGTCGGGCATTTTTAACCAATAAATACCGCGCACGTATTCACGCCAGCCAATGATTTGGCGAATAAAGCCTTCGACGGCATTGAGCGGTGCATGGCCATCCAAATACGCCTGCTCCGCTGCCTGACATACCTCCATCGGCAACAACAAGCCGCAGTTTAAATAGGGGGCGATCAGGCTGTGAAACATCAACGGCTGGTCCATCACCATGGCGTCTTGGTAGTCACCAAACCAGGGCAGGCGATGGTCTAAAAAATGCTGCAGGGCTTTGAGCGCATCGCTTCTGGTCGTTGCCCAATTAAAGTGCTCCAGGCTACCGGCATGCTCACTGAAGTGCGTTTGTACTAGCTCCAGCACCTCAGCATCGATGTCGTCACGCTCAAAGCTCAAAGCCGGAGGGAGCGGCACATCGCCGCGATACTTCTGGCGGTTATCGGCATCGAAGTTCCACTGGCCGCCCGTGGGGTCATCTCCCTCCATCAACAAGCCGGTTTGACGGCGCATGTCACGGTAAAAATATTCCATGCGCAGTTGCTTGCGCCCCTGCGCCCACTGGGCAAATTGCTCCGGCGTGGCGATAAAGCGGTCGTCGTTAAAGCAGGTGACTGGAACACTTAACGTTGCAGGCCATTGGTGCTCAATCAGCTGCTGTAGCCGGTATTCACCACACTGGGTGACCATCACCGACTCATAGCCATGCTGCTTATGTAACGCCTGAATAACGTCTAACAGTGAGCGCTGTTCAGTGTTTGGCTGATAAGCATGGTAATGAACATGCCACCCCTGTTGGCACAGCTGTTGTGCGAAGTGGCGCATGGCGCTGAACAACAGGGCGATTTTCTGAGGGTGATGAGGCACATAGCGGGCCTCGTCGTCCACCTCAGCCAGCAGCACATGATCATAGTCTGCGTCAGCGGCGCGCAGGCTGCTGATACTATCGCTCAGTTGATCCCCCAGCAAAACGACTAGGCGACGTGTCATGGTTGGTAACTCTTGCTTTGTGTATATGTATTGTATAAGAGTTGTTTAATAAAAACACGCCGGTCTGTGCGAAGGCACCCTTCACCGCAGTGACGAGGGAGGTATGACACTTGGCTACGGCCATTAGGGCCGGCCGGTTCACAGCTCTATAACCAAAGTTCACAAAGTTATAACAGAAGTATCGATGAAGGCCGGTATGCTCAATCGCTTAATATTTAACCTGCCTAAATCAGAGTGTTAGGAAGCATTCGGACAGTGATGTCTCATCTGCGAAGGCGTTTTTCAGAGAGACATCATGCTCGTTCAGTCAAACGACATTGCAATTATTGATGACACCCTTGCCGATGCCCACCTGCTAGCGTTTGCCGCCCGTCAGCAAGGCTTACTGGCACGGACACTCACCTTTGGTGAAGATGGCCTTGAACAGCTCAGGCAAAGCCTGATCGCTATGGGTGGGGCACGCTACTTACATATTTTTTGTCATGGCCGCCCTGGCGCACTGTTTCTAGGTGATCAGTGCATCGATACCGAGCAGGTAAAGCAAAACACAGCCAAGCTGGCTGATATCGGGCGCAAGCTCTCTGCCGGTTGTTTGTTGTACAGCTGCGAAACGGCACATGGCGAAGCCGGGCGTCAGTTTGTTGATGTTTTGTCTGCCGTGCTGGGGCGCGATGTTGCAGCGTCTAGCCAGCCGATTGGCCGCACAACCAGTGGCCATCAGAGCGGTAATAACTGGCACTTGGATCAAGGTGCTGCCAAGTTGGCTGCACAGGCTCTGGCAATGCCGAGTTACCCTCATAGCCTGGCTCTGCCCACTTTGGGAGGTGCTGCGGCTGATGCATCGGTGACGGAAGATCTCGCCACCGCCATTGATTTATCCACTTACACCATTACAGACCTGGATGGCGATGCCATCACTCTGACCTTGGCCGTCGATCGCGGCAGCATTGCCAGCACCCATGGTGACGGTGTGCACGGCGGCGTGACGGTGGTGGGTTCAGCCTCTGCCAGCATGACGTTGCAAGGAAGTAGTGCCGATCTCAATGCCTATTTGAGCAATGTATCCGTTATTGAATATTTGACTGCTGCCAACGATACCAGCAGCGCCACACTGACGGTGACCCCTAACGACGGCAGCGCCGATGGCGTCAGTGACAGCATTGATATCACAGTGACGGCGGTTAACGATGCGCCGCTGCTGACGGATACCGTGGTAACGCTCACGGCCATTAGCGAAGACGCTGGCGACGATGACGGCTCCAGTGCCGACGGCGATGACGATGCCAGTAACAATGCCAATAACTCGGGTGATCGAGTGGCGGACTTGCTGACCGCGGCCATTACCGACCCAGACGGCGCCGCATTGGAAGCCATTGCTATTACCAGGGTGTCGAATACGAACGGCACCTGGCAGTTCAGTACTGATGCGGGTGCTAGTTGGAGTAATGTCACCGCAACGCTGGGCAGTACTGTCCATATCAACACTAGTGCCCGGTTATTGGCCGCAGATGATTGGGTACGGTTTGTGCCTGGCGCGGATTATGTCGGCGGCGCCACGTTCGATTTTCGCGCCTGGGATATGAGCGCCGGTGTCGCCGGTGGCACCGCAGATACCAGCGTTAATGGCGGTGCGAGTGCATTTTCTAGCGTTGTCGATTCTGCGTTCGCATATGTTAATGCTGTGAATGATGATCCGATTTTCATTGATCTGGACGATACTCCCGTTTTCACCGAAGGTGGCGCGGCGGTTGCTCTCGATACAGATGCTTATGTCTCGGATGTTGATCGCATTAATCTCAATGGTGGACAGGGGAATTATGCGAATTGGGTGCTAACACTCAGCCGCGATGGTGGTGTCAATGTCGATGATCGCTTCAGTTTGGCTAGCGGCGGCAATTATACCCTTGCAGGAGGCGCCGATGGTGGCGGTAGCATTAGCGCGGGCGGCAATGTGATTGGTACCATTACTGATACTGGCCACGGGCAGTTACAAATAACCTTTACCAGTGCCAATGGCACGATTCCAACCACCGCGCTGTTTTCAGAATTACTGCAAGCCATTCGCTACAGCAATGTCAGTGATACCCCAGATGCGAATGTCCAAGTTCAGTACCATATTCAAGACGGTGGGACGTCGGCATCTGACAGCATTCAGGTTGCGGTCACAGCGGTGAATGATGCGCCACAGTTGATCGGATTGGTGAGTGATCTTAGCTTTAACAAAAACCTAAGCGGCGGTGTGGATCTTAGCGCGGCAACGCTAACGGACGTGGATACCAGTGGTGCCGTGTCTTTAACCCTGAGTGCCAGCAGTGGCAGCCTGAGCGCCGTCGATAGCGGCGGGGTGAGCGTGGCTGGTACTGGAACAAATACCCTGACTTTGTCAGGTAGCGTGACCGCCATCGATGCCTACCTTAATGGTGCATATCTCAGTTATCAGCCTGCCAATAATCTGGTGGGCGACGACGTTGCTAGCCTCAGCTTGAGTGTCTTAGATGGCGGTGTAAATACAGTGCTTGGTAGCGTCAACATCGATGTTACAGATGTGCCGCTGCCCACTCCCAACCCGACCATCGATACCGAAGTCACTGACGGCGCTACGGTCGAGCGGACCGAGACGGCTGAAAATGGTCATGGCGTTAGCCAAATAACCGTACGGCCAGTTCCGGGTGATCGCATAGACAGCGACAACAGCAGTGATCTGGCAGATATTCCCCTGCATTTTGATGCCAACCACCAGGTTGTTACTACCTTACGGTTGTCAGAAGGGGTGGGAGCAACAGCTCGCCACAACAATACCGCCAGTGTGTATACCGACTTGGCCGATGCCCTGTGGCTGCTGCGAGATAGCGCCCCGGTCAGTGATTGGCATGCCATGATCGCTGGCTTGCAGCAGTGGTATGCCCAAGACCAATCGCCCGGCTGGTTAAACCGGATCACGTTTAGCAGCCACTCTAATGAGGAGCCGTCGCCAGCCATTCAGATCAGTGGCATTGTCGGACAGCCAGTCGAGCTGATGATCTTGGACGCCAGTCAACTGCCAGCCGATGCCGAAATCGTGCTCGACAACATTGAACTGGCGCTGGTGATTGGCGATGTCATGGTCAGCGGTGGCAGCGGTAGCAATGTCGTGTATGCCGGAGGCAGTCATCAAAATATGGTACTGGGCGCGGGTGATGACGAGCTGCACGGTGGGGCGGGCGACGATGTGCTGGGTTCTGCTGGCGGTGACGATATGCTATTGGGCGACGACGGTAACGATACTCTGTTTGGTGGCAGCGGCAGCGATACGCTGCACGGTGGTCAAGGTAGAGACACTGTCACATTGATCGGCAATCGCGATGATTATGTGATTGAGCGTGATAACGCTATTACGCGAGTTACCCACGTTGATGACCCCAATGAAACGGACACCCTAATCAATGTCGAAGTTTTAAGCTTTTATGATCAGGATCAGGATCTGGTTCTGAGTTACGATCAGGATCATGACTGGCTGGCAGCGCTTTATATGCAGGTGTTAGGCAGGCAAGCCGATCTGAATGGTTTTCAGTACTGGGCCAACCTTATTGACCAAGGCGCCAGTGTCGGTGATATCGTTAATGGCTTTTTGCACTCGCAAGAATTTGCTCAGCGTTGGGATAACAACCCAAGCACGCTTTCAGATGAGCAGTTGCTAGTACTGTACTATGACGCCTTGCTCGGGCGAGCGCCGGACCCAACTGGGTTAAATGACTGGAAGCACTTTCTCGCTGCCGGTGCGACCCACCAAGACGTGCTGTATGGCTTTGTGATGTCGGCAGAAATGCAGCAATACCATCAATCAGCCGAGCAGTGGGATTTCTTGCTATAGCCGTTATCACACTGGGTGCCTTACCCAGTGCGTAACGGCCATAAAGATCTCAGGTTAACTTGTTTACTGGCGCACAAAATCCTCAAGGCTATGCCCGGTGGCCTGTTTTATTTGCTTGAACAAATACCAGATAGCAGCCCCCAGTACCAGCATGCTGGGTAGCACAATGACGGGGTAGCTCATGGCGGTCATGGTGCCCAGCTGCTCGTTGTACTCTGCTGTGCCAGCCGGGCTGGTAACCAGATAGCGAGCCAAGCCATAGTTGAGAATGGCAGATAGAAAAAACGAGGCGGCAACAATTTTATTGGCCACGGCCAAATGCCGATCAAAGCTGCGTTGCTCGCCACGTTGTTCAATCAAGCGTTGCAGTCGTTCCACGTCGAGCACGTCGTCGTTGAGAATAATCAGCCGCACCAATGAAAAACGCGTATTCACGGTTAATATGACGGCAATGCCAATCAGGGCAGGAATTGCCGCTTCTTTAATCGCAATGTACTCGGGCGGTAATTTCAGCAGGCTGATGCCGCCGGTGAGCAATACACTGATGATGCCGAGAATAGAGAAAGCATTGACTTTGCCAGCAGCTTTTAAATCCCATAGGCCATAGGCGATGGGAAACGCCAACGCCACCACCACGCCCAAAGTTGGACCGAGCATGTCATCACCGCTGGCCTTGGTCAGAATCAGGGTGGGTATAACAATGTTAAATAACAGATTGCTGAAAAAGCCGTGATTGGGTTTGCGGCTGGCATCGCTCGACATGTGTCTCTCTCAATAAAAACATCCCGTGGCGAGTATACCGACACGGGATGTGATTAGGGAATGAGCGTTGGCAAAGCGTGATCAGATTAGAAAATCCCACTGCTCGGCTGATTGATGGTATTGCTGCATTTCTGCCGACATCACAAAGCCATACAGCACGTCGTCCTCGGTTGCACCGGCTTGTAGATATTGTTGCCAGCTAGCGAAGCCTGCTTGATCGGAATCGCGTCCTAACAAGGTGTTGTAGTACAACTCCAAGGTTTGATCGCTATTCATCTCACCTGGGTTGATGTCCCAGCGCTCTATAAACTCCTGCGAGTACAAAAAGCCGTTGACGATATCACCGACGCTGGCGCCTTGATCGATTAGATTGGTCCAATATTGGAAACCGCCAATATCCGCCTGGCGGCCCAGCAACTGCATATACAGCGCCGCCAGCCAATCATGATCCTGATCGTAGTTGATGATGATGTCTTGATCGCTAAAACGTAGGGTTTCGACGTTGATGAGGGTGTCTGTTTCATTCAGGTTATTGATGTGGCTAATACGCGTCACCGCGTTTTCGCGTTCGACCAGATAATTATCACGGTTGCCGCTAATAATAATGACATCGCTGTCTTGACCACCGTGCAGCGTATCGCTGCCGCTGCCACCAAACAAAGTATCGTTACCATCATCGCCAAACAGGCGATCATCACCGCCTTCGGAGCCGATAGTATCGTTACCATCGCCACCATGAAGTTCATCGTCCTCGGCGCCGAGCACGATGTTTTGGTTGCCGCTGCCAGCAAACACCACATTACTGCCGGAGCCGCCACGCACCGCGACGTCGCCAACAATGATGGCAAATTCAATGTTGTCTAAATCAATAATGGTCCCGGCGGGTAACTGACTGGCGTCGATCACCATGACTTCGGTTTTGTCGCCTTCCACACCGCTGATTTTAATTGGCTCGGACGGCGCCTCGTTGCTGTCACTGGTAAAGGTCACCTGATTGAGCCAGCCCGCACCGATGCCGTTCAGCCACTGGTCCATGCCATTGATCATCGAAAACCAATCCGAGGCCGGCGCGGAGTCGCGCAGCAAGTACAAACCGTCGCGGAATGATGTTTGGTCGATGGCGGTTTCATTGGCACGTGCCGTTGCGCCGATGCCTCCGGGTAAGCGTAACGTGGTCACCGGCTGGTTGTCGCCATCAAAATGCAGCGGAATATCGGCCAAATTACTGCTGCTGTCGGTATCCTGGCGGTCGCTAGAAATAGGGCCAATGGTGATTTTGCTCACCTGCTGGCCGTTTTCGGTGCCGGTGCGTTTTTCCACCGTGGTGCCATCAATCAACTCGGTAGAGTCTGGTGCATTCGGGTCGGGGTTATTTGGTGTGGTAGGCGCCGTTGCCACATCAAAGGTGAGTGTATTACTGGCCGCAGCAAACACGGTGCCGTCATTCACGCTAAAGGCCAAGGTCGCGTAGGCCGCACCGCTCTCACCACTGGTGGGGGAGAACTGCAGCAAGGTAGCGTTGATGTCTGCCACACTGATGACATCGCCATTGTTCACGGCATTGCCATTGAGTGTCAGTATGCCAGCGGCCGGAACGGTATCGATGCGCACGGATTGCAAACTATCGCCGAGATCAACGTCGCTAAACCCAAAGTCGGCGGCGGTAAAGGTATGGGTACCGTTGTAGCTGATGTCGACTGTATCATCGGCGGCGGTAGGCGCGTCATTTACTGGGGTTATGTCAATGTTCACGCTGCCCAAGGCGGTGTTAGTACCGCCGTCGTTCACGCTCAAGCTCACGGTGGCGGCGTCGTTGCCAGCCAGGTTTTCGCCCGGCGCATGGGTGATGTTGGCGCCATTGAGATAAGAGTCAATATCGGCGATGGTGCCGGTCAAGGTGAGTGCAGCTGAAGCACTACCGCCTATGGTCACGCCACCACCGCTGGTGGCCGATAGCGTACCGGCGCTGGCGGTTAAGGTCAGGGTAACGCTCCCTACGGTGTCGACATCCGACAAGGTCGCGGCGGATAAATCTAGGTTGGCGGCGGTGTCTTCGGTAAAGCTGACATCGCTGATTAAGCCAGCCAATTGCGGTGCGTCATTGACGGCTGTCACTGCCACGCTGACATCCGCGCTGCCGCTGCCTTGGCCATCGGAGACGGTGATGTTAACGGTGCGCGTGGACTCAGCCGGGCTTTCACCCGTGGCCTCAAAGGTTAAGGCCCGCAGCAGAGACTGCACCAAGGCAGGGGTCGAGAGCGCGCTCAAATTAACAGCAAAGTCATTGCCGGCTGCAATGTTATTGACCAAGGTGCCAATCACGGTGCCAGACACCGACACATTGGAACCCGCGGTGGTGCCGGCCAGGCTGACCACGCCGCTGGTGTCTACGGACAAGACGTCGCTTGCGGCATCGGCATTGTTGGTGACACTCACGGTTATTGTGCCGCCGTTGAGATCGACAGAGTCGGCATCGGTGAGCGTCGCGTTGCTGCCAGCATCCAGTAACACAGTACCGCCGCCTTCGGAGGCGTTAACGCTGTCGCTGTCTAGGTTGCCAATCACCGGCGGATTGGGCGTCACGCTGATGGTAAAGCTGCCACTGTCGTCGGCATCACCGCCGTTGGCGGTGCCATCGGCATCGTTGAGCGTTAAGGTAAAATCACGATCGCCCAATGCCGACGGTGCCTCGTACTGCAGTTGTTGCAGCAGGGTCTGTACACGCGCATCGGTTGCATTGGCGCCAAAATTGATGGTGAAGTCATTGCCACCTTGGCCGTCGTCGGTGACGTCTACAGTACCAATCGCGGTGCCTGTTACCAGAACGGTTTCACCGGCGCTAACACTGGCATCGCCACCAGAAGTGACCGTGGTGCCGTCGACGAACCAGTTGCCATTGGCGGTGCCCGAGGTTTGTGCCAGCGTGACAAAGCCGCCGTTGTAATCGGCACTGTCGCTGTTGGCGACGGCGGCGTCGGCAAAGCCACTCAACGCTTGGGCACCATTGCCCGCCACCACTTGGCTGGTCTCGGTGTACACATTGCTGACCACCGGCGCATCGTTCACACCGGTCAGCGACACCGTGGAGGTTAAGTTCGGCGTGGCCGCGTTGTTGCCGCCATTGGCCGTGCCGCCACTGTCGGTAACGCCGGTGATGGTCACGACACGATTGCCAGCGGTGGTGGGGTTATCCGAGCTGTTGCGGTAAGTCAGCCCGTCGATCAGGGTTTGCAGCTGCGCTTCTGACAGCGTGGCACCCGTAAAAGAGACCGTGGCGGTACTGCCAGTCACCGATACATTGGTTGTGAGGCCATTGGTGGCGGTGTTGACCGAGTTGCCGTTGGTCAGAGCCACATCTGAGCCATCGAACGACAGGATTTCGCTACTGCCGTCGGCGACGTTGGTGACGGTTAGGGTCAGCCCGGTAAAGGTCTGACTGGTTTCGACGGTATCCGAGCCGATGGTGTTGAACAAATCCTGCGCAGCGCCGCCTTCAACAAAGGTGGGGTTGCCGCCGGTGGCAGTTAGGCTGGGCGCATCGTTGACATCGGTGAGGCTCACCGTAATGGAACCCGTGCCGTTGGCCGCGCCATCACTGACGGTAAAGTCCAGTTGAACGTTGGCCGCCGGGTCATTACTGCTGTTGCTGTAGCGAATCGCTTGCAGCACTTCGTTTACCAGCGCCGTGGTGGGCGTGGTGCCGTTGTCGGCAAAGCTCAGTTGCAACTGGCCATTGCCGGTATTGGCGATGGTGGCGATCACGTTACCACCAGCGGTCACGGTGCCACCGCCATTAGGGCCACCGGCGACGGTTAAACTGCCACCCGTGAGCACACTGATCAAATCTGAGGCATCGGCGCCGCCATTGCGGGCAATCGTAAGGCTGGCGCCGGAATAATCACCGTTGCCGCCGTTTAAAGCATCCAGCTCCTGATCTGAAATGGTGGCATTGGCATCCAACTGCACCGCCGCAGTGCCTTCGGTATAGCTCGGCGTACCGTCCAGGCCGGTAAACACTGGTGCGTCGTTCACCGCATTAATGGTCACACTGGCGGTATCCGAGGCGGTGGAAAACGGCGTTGCATTGCCAGTTGTAGAGGCATTGGCGGTGCCGCCGGCGCTGCCAGAGGATTTATCCCAGGCGTGAAAAGTAATGCTGGCCGTGCCGCTGTAATTAGCATCGGGCACAAAGCGAATCAACTGAGTACTGCCGCCGCCCAAACTTCCATCGAGCAACCGTGCTGTGGCAGTGAGGTCGACGCTGCTGCCAGTGGTGCCGGAAAAGTTGTTCCAGCTGGTACCGTTGTCGGTGCTGTATTGCCAAATACCATTGGTGTTTTCGACCTGGGTCACGGCAATGGCTTCCACCGCACCGCCATCAACGTCGGTAATCGAGCCATCGACCACCATAGTAGCCACGCTGGTGCCTGGATTATTGGCATTGTTGGCACCGTCGTCATCGCCATCGGCGCCAGAACCATCGTCGTCACCGGCGTCTTCGTCGACGGCGGTTAAAATCGGCGACTGGCCGGCATCCAAACTTGGTGCATCGTTAACAGCGGTGATGTCGGCGTTGACGCTGCCGAGGGCAACATTGCCCGAGCCGTCGCCGTCATTGGCGGTGATGGTGAAAGTAGAGGCGTCGTTGCCACTGTCGTTGCTAGCCCCCGTCCACTGGATGTTGCTGGCCGTGTCTAGATAGGTGTTGATGTCTGCAGCCGTCCCGACGAGCGTAATCGTAGTGGCGTTGACCAATGTTTCCGTGACACCGCCGCCAACACCGGCGCCATCGGCTGGGGTGGCAAAAGTGCCCTCGCTCGCCGTGAGCGTCACGGTGAGGGTGGCGCTGTCCACATCGGCAAAGGAGACGGGCGACAGATCCACATTGCCCTGGGTGTCTTCGCTAAAGGTGAGATCGGTCGGCAGTCCTGTTGCCGTCGGGTCATCATTGGCCGGGGTGATATCGGCGTTGATGGTGCCAAGGGCGACATCACCGGAGCCGTCTCCGTCATTGGCGGTGATGGTAAAGGTGGAGGCATCGTTGCCACTGTCGTTGGAGGCTCCCGTCCACTGAACGTTGCTAGCCGTGTCCAGATAGGTGTTGATGTCTGCAGCCGTTCCGACGAGCGTGATCGTGGTAGCGTTGACCAATGTTTCCGTGACACCACCACCAACACCGGCGCCATCGGCGGGAGTAGCGAAGGTGCCTTCGCTGGCCGTGAGGGTGACGGTGACGTTGCCGCTGTCCACATCCGCGAAGGCCGCAGCAGACAGATCCACATTGCCTTGGGTATCTTCCGTAAACGTAATGTCGCTCACCAGCCCTGTCACTGTCGGATCATCGTTCACCGCAGAGATGTTAATGGTGACGGTATCGGCCGTGCCATTAGAGGTGCCATCGTTGGGCGTCACCGTCAGCGTGGCGGCGGTGGTGTCGTTTGATGCGGTGGTAAAGAGGATGTTGCTGGTATTATCGAGAAAGATATTTAAATCTGCCTCTCCTCCCGCCAGCGTCATGCTGTTGGTGCCTGAGCCGGCCACGGTGACGCCACTGGCGGTGCCATTGCCACCCAGCGCCGCAAGGGTGCCGCGATCGACGCTCAGTGTCAGAGTAATGGGGTCGTCCAGCTCAGCGTCGGAGATGTTATAGGCGGACAAATCAATCGCCGTGGCAACGTCTTCGGTGGCGGTGTCATCGGCGGGTGTACCGCCAAGGCTGGGGGCGGTGTTAGGCGCGATGGCGGTATCAATAATAATATTATTGATTGCCATATAGCCGCCGCCATCATTAAAAAATATGCGCACTTCATCGACATATTCGTACAAGCTATTGCCGGACACATCCTGAGTCACACGCGAACCGTTGTCATTGGCGTTAAAGCTGACGGTGCTACCGCCGACCATAGCTCCATCGCGATAAGCAACGATACTCATCGCTTCGCCACCGACCGGTTGGCCACCCCAGTCGTACATTTCAAAGCCGTTAAACTTAAACTCGGAGCCATCGCTGCTTTTAACGGCCATGCCCCCCCAATCGCTAAAGTACGAATTAAAGTCGACGGTGACACCGCTAAAGCCGTCACCACTGGCTAAGTCGGTATTGCTAAACCAGTTAATACTGTTGGTTTTAGTGCCATTGGAGTCATCAATGTTCAGTACTTGAATGGTGATGCCGGCGATATCGGAACTGCCACCTTCACCGTCTTCTGCAATTGCGTCGCTATCCCAGTTACCATCATCGGAGGAAAAGGTCAGTGTGGTGGCGGCCAACTGATGGTGATACTGATTGGCAGCAATGGCTTGGCTGGTTAATTCGATGGGCCCATGGTCCAACCGCCAGTTCGGTCCATTTTCCGACAGCCCGATAATCTCGCTCGCTGCCGCAACTGGGCGCTGTAAGAGTTGTGATAATTGCTGGATAAATAACTGACCGGCCTCACCACGTGCGACTTCACAGCCATACAGCAAAACCCCATGATGAATCTGCTCGCCTAACTGCTCTAATGGCGCTGCTAAATCGGTTAATGAGGTTAGATCAAGTTTGCTGTTGCCAATGTGTAGCTGCCCAGGCTCTGCGTGGCAAAAAATATGCAGGTAACGGGTGCCGCCCAGCGCCTGTAACTGCTGGATCAAGCCCTTCAGGCTATCGCCATCTTGAGTGAGATAAACTGGAGCTAGACCGTTTAAGCTGGCGGCGCTAGCAATAATGTCTGCATCCGCTAGATGCGGGTCGATCACTGCAATTCCTGTTTGCATGGCATCACTCCCCATACCTTATTCTTCCCCAAATACGGTGGATTATTTTTATGCTGCTGTAGACAGTGTAGTCAGCCTTTTTAGCTAAATAGCAGTCGCTTAATGATCTAAGAACATACCCATGCAGATATATGGTTTCATGACATTTCCTTTACGTTTTGTTATCCACTTACAATAAGTTTAGTCTCTGCTGGGGTAGACCCCTTGAACGGCAATACAGTGCAGCAGACCGAGCTGCGGTGGGAGGTGAAAAAAAGGTCTAGATCCGCCTGTTGCTTTGACGGTCACCGTGCCACTGGGAGTGACCTCTGTAGCTGACATAGCACTGACACTGCCTTTAATATCACCCACTTCCTTACCGCTACCGTCTGACCAAATAGCGGCAGAGGCTGGCCCAGACTCTGGAGATTCTGTTAACCGACCGGAATCAGGTTTTGTCGAGTTGCTGCCAGAGTCAGCGTATACCGGGATTGTTACGCTGGTTTGATTAAAGGACACGTCAGATGAGTTGCCCTTGAAAATCACTTGGTGTGTGTGGGCGGGTAAGTGTTCGGGTTGCAGTATGGTCTCTTCTGATCCGCGCATTTGTCCCCGCACAACGTTAGATAACCCACGTCCTTGGCCGCTGCCAACGCTGGAGCGACCACGCAGGTCTGGCAATCCAAAGGTGCTGACACCGTCACCGCCGTAAGTGCTGCCGATTAAAGAATACAATGTGGCATTAGCGCTAATGGGCAGCGTTTGTCCTCTTGCTTCGACATAGTTAACAGGGCAGTAGTTAGCCGCTGTGACGCAAATGGAGCCTATTAGGGGCTCAGTATTGCAGGTGGCGTAACTTAGCCAGGGCATAAGGCAAGTGGCTAGGACAATTTTGATTTTCATAAACACGCTCCTGTGTATTGGATAAATCAAAGGTTACGAGGTGGATACTGGCCATCAACCACCACGCAGTACTGCAACCCCAGTTGCGGTGGTAATCGTTCGAGGTCTATTGGTTGGTGATCTGGTGTTATCTGAATAGCCGATCCAGTGCTGGTCAAACTAGCCTTAATGGCTAGGTGGTTTGTTACCCAGAAGCCGGCAATATTTCCCGGTGCAGACGACCAAATTGCGGCTGAGGTGGGGCCGGAGTCGGCAGAGCTGGCTAGGTAGCTAATAGCGCTTGGTTTGGTAGAAGTCGCGCTGGTATGGCGATAGGTGGGAATAGAAATCGACAAGGGAATTGCTGGCACGGTTACAGTATCGCCGGAAAAAGTGGCTTGATGGGTATGCATAGGCGTTTCTGAGTTGATCAACTGGTATGACTCTATACCACGCCACTCGCCGATATATATTGGCCAATCGCCGCCATAGTTCACTCCAACTGGGGTGCGACCTCTTAAATCAGGCACGGCAAAAACAGCTCTTCCGTCTCCACCGAAGTTTGTCCCAAGTAACGAAAATAGGACGTAATATTCAGCGGTCGGCAATAATTGGCCATCTGCTGGCACAGTGCCACGTGGGCAAAAGGCGTTGGCTGTGGCGCAAATGGAGCCGGTATAACTCTGACTCATATCACCGCAGGCTAAAGCCGCAGGAGTGAAGTGGGTTACTGCGAGTGCTATTGCGATGCTGTTGATGCGCTTCATGGTAGGAACTCCCTGATCCTTCAAACCTAATCCATCAAATATGAGCCGTTGTAGGCACGTTGGGTCTTACTATAAAGACTGAGAACTCATAGCTGGGAAGCAATCGTGTTACCGCACCTTACCGCTACAGGCAGCCTTGCCAGGCCGGGCTATGCCGGCCTAGGCTGTCGATAAAGCTAGTCGCGTGGTGGAAACAAGCCGACCAAGGCTACGCAATAGCGCATCCCCGTCTGCGGCGGGCGACTATCGAATGACTGGCTACCGCCTGTGTTGCCAACTGTTACTGCACCGGTCACGGCACCGCTGGCACTAATGCCACCGACTTGTGCTGCGGTTTCAGTATTTTCTGCTGCCCAGATGGCAGCGGCATTCGGGCCACCTGGCGATGCTGCCAGATAATTCTGGCTGTCGCTGGGTGTCGTTACGTTGGAGCCCGAGTTGGGTACCACAGGGATGGATACATCTATTGCGACTGGGCTTGAAACTGTAGCACTGTGGGTATGGCTGGGCAGGTTGAGTAAGTTGAGCGTAATGGACTCTCGCCCTGGCATGGCACCTTGACGAATGTTTTGCAAACCAGGACCGGTGCCGATCCCAACGGGTGTGCGTCCCCTTAGATCGGGCAGGCCAAAGGTCGTTCTGCCATCTCCCCCGTAATTAGTTCCGAGCAGCGAAAACAGTGCGGAGTAGCTGGAAATCGCTAAGAGTTGGCCGTTTGCTTCGGCAAATCCTCTAGGGCAAAAAGTCGCCGCCGTCATACACATAGAACCGATATAAGGCTCTGGCACGCAGTTGGCTTGGGTGAGGTGGGTAAAGGATAATGACGCCATTGTCGTCATGAGAATGGCAGATTTGCTGATCACGTTCATAAAGCGTTCCGTCCTGTGGTTGAGTTGAGTGGCAGCAACTCAGTGACGGATGCTTGTTGAGACATGTCCATGCTGGTGTGCAAAAACAGTTCTAACGGCTGAATAACTGACCTGGTTGGCCAGATTGAATTTGCTCTTAAAAAGTTCTAATGAGAGGGGGAGCGCGCACGAAGGGAGAAATCCGTGCGCTGAAGGTTAACTAACGGTAGTGATGGGAATGCGCCCAGCGGGAACGTCTGGCAGCTCAATGCCCAGATTATTTTGCTCAAATACCTTATCGGCACGATAGCTAGAACGCACCATAGGGCCTGAGGCCACTTCCATAAAGCCCTTTTCCAGCCCCACATCGCGGTAATGATTGAACTGCTCAGGAGTAACGTAGCGATCCACAGGCAAGTGGTTCTTGGTGGGGCGTAAATACTGGCCCAAAGTTAAAATATCCACACCAATGGCTCTGAGCTCGTCCATGGTTTGATAAATTTCTTCGTCGGTCTCGCCGATGCCCACCATCAAACTGGTTTTTACCAATACGTTTGGGTTGTGCCGCTTGGCAAAGGCCAACACATTCAGGGTTTGCTCATAGCCAGCACGTGGGTCACGCACAACGTGCGTTAGGCGCTCAACGGTTTCGACGTTTTGGGCAAACACATCCAGACCTGAATCCACCACTTTGGCGACGTGCTCTTCAATGCCATCAAAGTCGGGCGTCAGTGCTTCGACCTTAACTTTTGGGGTGCGTTGCTTAATCGCAGAGACACAGGCGGCATAGTGAGCGGCACCACCGTCGTCGAGGTCGTCACGATCCACAGAGGTTAAAACGATATAGCGCAAACCCATCAGTTCAACGGACTCGGCGACGTTTGCCGGTTCGTCTTGGTCTAGCCAGCCATTGGGATTGCCAGTATCGACGGCACAAAACTTACAGGCACGGGTGCAAACCGAGCCCATCACCATGATGGTGGCGGTACCGTTATTCCAGCATTCGCCCATATTGGGGCAGTGGGACTCTTCGCACACGGTGCTTAAGCGATGCTCGCGTACATTGGCTTTGACTTCTTCAAAGCGTTGCCCGCCTGGGATTTTTGCACGTAGCCATTTGGGCTTGCGGCCAACGGGCATCTCCTCGCTGTGGTTACGGGCTTTGATGCCGTCTTTAATGGCACTGAAGCCATGTTCGCTTTGGAACTTGCTGCCACTGCGAATGGGCGTGGAGTCTTTACTCATGAAGTCTGTGGATACCTCTAAGCACGGTAATGCAATCATGCATAAGAATACCATGATGGCCAGTGCCATGCCGAGTTGGCAAAACGTCGCAAGTAAGATTGTCGTCGCCTTGGCAAACCCCGCAGAGGAGGGGGTGTTCAGTTGCGCTTAGCCACCAAGGTGCTGTGGCGGCTGTCGTACTCGAAGGTGTCCCACTCCCAGTGATTAAACAGTTCGCTGAGTTGCGCGCTACCAATCAGTCGGCTCATACCTTGATCGAAGTGCTGAGCCAAAGTTCGGCCGCGCTCCGTATCGGCGAAGGCAATGTAGATGGGGTGTGCATCGACGGTGAATACTGACCACTGTTGCGGATCCAGTTGCCCTTGTTCCACTTCACTCCACAAGCTGTTGCGGGCATTAATCATGACATCGATATCGCCCTTTTTGAGGTGGTGTAACAACTGTTGCTGGTGCCGTAAACGATGAGGACGTAAGAATTCATCCTCCGCGCCATCAATGCGATAGCCACGCACTTTGCCAACATGCAGCCCTTTGAGTGCTTCCCACCCTTGCCACTGCAACTGGCCTTTACGGAACACCACGGAAATGACATCGCTATCGAGATGCCATTCTGGCAATACGAGGCCGTGCTCTTCAGCTTCGCGCTGATAAACACCCACGACGGCATCCGCTTGGCGATAGCGCACCATGCCAACGGCGCGTGTGTAGGGGGCGGTTTCAGGTTGGACTTCAATGCCTTGCGGTTCAAATACTGCTCGCAGCATGTCCCAATACAAGCCACTGCCATCGGCATGAGTGGCTTTGTCACGGTCTTCTGCGGTGATGTGGATAACAGCTGGTGTCTCTGACCAGGCCAGATTGGTCATGAGCAGCAAACTGATCAATGAAAATAAGCGCATAGCCAAGCTCCTTTTTCAGGCCCCCATCTGGGTAGAGCTCCAGCGTAGCGCTGAGGAAAATTATTGACCTGGTCTGACTAGTGCAAAAGTTGTAGGAAAATCCCCCAGCACACTGTGAGAAGGCCTGTTATTCACAATTGACAGGAGTCACAACGCGATTGGCCCGTCAGCAGCCTAGAAATGCGGTGCCGATGGCGGGCGAAGAAGCGGTAGCCCAGGTCTGCCAACAAACGAATGCCTGGCCAGCGCAGGGGCGCGATCCAATGCCCTTTACCTACCGCGCGCCAGCTAGCGTAGGTGGCATCTAGCCCAAAAAGGTAACGCCCATGCTCGTCGATGGCGGTGAGAATTCGGTTGGCTTGTTTGGCATCAATGTCAGGGAACTCTCTATTTAGCTCGGCACTGTGAAGGTCTACTAGGCGCAGCTTGTTGTGGTGATCCAGCTGCTTTAAATAACGCATTTCACGGGTGCACAAAGGGCAGCGGCCATCGATAAAAACTGTCAGCGCAGGGGAAGAGCTCATGCTAAACCTCCGGTATGAAAATAAACGCCTGAGGACGGCAGTACGCCTTGCCAAGGCTATCTTACAGTCGCGTTAAGCCGGTCAAAAGGCTGACTTAACGCAATGACGCTGATGGATAAGCAATGCTATCTATAGCGTCTGCAGAGCTTCTACGACCAGAGGACCGAACATGGGTTCAGCCAATACCGCATATCACTCCATCACTGAACTGGTCGGCGATCTGGTGCGCCTAACGGTGCCGGTACCGCCCGTGGGGCAGCCGCCGCTGGTGAGACTGAATGATTTAGCCGTGGTACGACAGGGAGACATTGTGCGTTTGGCACAGGTCATTGATGTGCGTGATCAGCAAGTGTCGATGCAAGTTTTTGATGGCACCAAGGGTTTAGCAACGGATGCCGAGGTTGCCTTTCTGGGTCACCCGATGCAAGTGACGTTTTCCGACCATGTGCTGGGGCGTATTTTTAACGGTAAAGGTGAGCCGGCTGACAATGGCCCTTCGCTGCAGTTTGATAGCAAGGTCGATATTGGCGGGCCGACGGTCAACCCGATGCGCCGGGTGCTGGCATCGCGCATGATTCGCACCAATGTGCCCATGATCGATGTCTTTAATTGCCTGGTAGAAAGCCAGAAAATTCCGATTTTTTCAGTGTCTGGCGAGCCTTATAACGCTTTTTTAGCGCGCATTGGCAACCAGGCCGATGCCGACATTATTGTGTTTGGCGGCATGGGCTTGGGTTTTGATGATTTTTATTCGTTCCGCAAAAGCTTTGAAGACTCAGGTGCCTTTGCCCGTACGGTAATGTTTGTTAATCAGGCCTCGGATTCCATCGTTGAGCGCTTGCTGGTACCCGACATGGCATTGGCGGTGGCTGAGCGCTTCGCGGTGGAAGAAGGCAAGCGCGTATTGGTGCTGTTAACCGACATGACGGCCTATGCCGATGCGCTAAAAGAAATTGGCATTGCCAATGAGCGGGTGCCGTCTAACCGTGGCTATATGGGCGATTTATATTCGCAGTTGGCGCGGCGCTACGAAAAGGCCTGCGATTATGCCAAGGGCGGTTCGGTCACGATTTTATCAGTGACTACTATGCCAGGTAATGATGTTTCTCACCCGGTACCGGATAACACCGGCTATATCACCGAAGGTCAGTTTTATTTACACGATGGCGAGCTGGACCCGTTTGGGTCGTTGTCGCGGCTGAAACAGCAAGTGATCGGCAAGCAAACTCGTGAGGATCACGGCCAGGTAATGAATACCATGATTCGCTTGTATTCCGGCGCTCGCGATGCTCAGCAAAAACAAGCCATGGCCTTTGAACTCAGTGACTACGATCAGCAGCTGTTGCGCTTTGGTGAGCAGTTTCGACAGCACTTTATGTCGCTGGAGTCGGATATGACGCTGGAGCAAGCGTTAGATTTGGGCTGGCAAATCATGGCGCAGTGTTTTCGGCCAGAACAGCTGCTGATGAAGCAGTCACTTATTCAGAAATACTACCCACAAGCGAGCTAAGCATGGCACAGCTGCTGCTTTCTAAGGCTACCTTGCTGAAAGAGCGCCGTCAGTTGGCGGCATATCAGCGCTTTTTGCCGTCGCTGGAAATGAAGCGCCAACAACTCATGCTGGCGGTCAAAGCCAGCGAGCAGCAGCTGCAACAAATGCAGCAAGAGCTCGATCAAATCGGAGATGTGATCGCCGAAGATGTGCCCATGCTGGCCAACAAGGATATTCACCTGCAGCCGCTCTTAACGGTCAATAAAGTGCGCTATCAACGCGAAAACATTGCCGGCGTCGCCATTGAGCGCGTCGCTGAGGTGCTGTTTGAGCAAACACCGGTCTCCATGTTGTCGCGGCCACACTGGGTGGATGTGGTTCAGCAGCGGCTACAGCAGGCGATTGAGTGGCAGTTGCGTATCGAAGCTGAGCAGCAAGTCTTGGCAGCACTGCAGGCGGCGCTGATCAAGGTGACGCAGCGCATGAACCTGTTCGACAAAGTGCTGATTCCGCAGAGCCAGAAAAACATTCGCCGCATTCAAATTTATCTGGATGACAAAGCTCGTGAAGCTGTAGTGACCTCCAAAATTGCCAAAAACAAACGCAAGGAGGCGGCCTTATGAGCATTGCACGCTTCCGTAAAATCTTATTGGCCGGGCCGCTGTCCGAGCGTCAGCGACTGCTGCGCAGCTGGCAGGCGTTTGGCCGTTTACACATCATCAGCCGCGATGGTAGCCAGGGCTTTGAGCGCCAGTTATCCCCTCGCGATAAACGTGCTTACGAAGCCATGAAGCATTTGCAGCTCAGCGCCAATGCTCGCAGGCCATTGCAGCACTGGCCCAAAACCTTGCTGCAACAACACAATGTGGTCGAAGCTGCCAATCAGCTGGTGGACGACGTCCTCGACAATGCCAATCACATTCGCCAAGTAGACGACGAAGCCGACAGTCTGCGAGAGCGCATCAATGCTTTGCGCCCGTGGGGCGATTTTCGCCTGCCGCCAGACAGCAGTGTGGATAAATTTCGGCTGTGGTTTTATCGCTTGCCGGTCAACCAGCGTGGCGCCCTTAACGAGTTAGAACTGCCCTGGCAAATCGCGGGCCGCAGCAGTCGTTTTTATTATTTGATTGTGGTCAGCGCCACCGAGCCGCCTGTGGATTTACTGCCGGTGCCACGCGAGCACTTGGGCTCACGCTCCTTGCAACAGTTAGAACTGGAGCTGGAAGCCAGCGAAAGCCGCCTAGAAGATTTGCAGCTGGAGCGTGAGCGCTTAACGCGCTTTCGTGAGCTGCTTCGGCGCCACCTGGTGGCGGCGGATAACGAAGCCGTGTATCGCTATGTGATGGCGCAAACCGAGCAGCATCAGCAACTGTTTTCCCTCAGTGCCTGGGTGCCGGAAGAGGCATTGGCCGAGCTAGACACCATGGCCACCGAGCTGGGCTTTGCCTGGAGCGCCGCCGACCCGCTACCAGAAGAGCAGCCGCCGACCTTGCTGCAGCCTGCCAAAGCACTGCGTCCAGGTGCCATGCTGGCCAGTGTTTATCAGTTACCTGCCTATCGCAGCTGGGATCCGTCCGGGCATTTGTATCTGTCGTTTGTGCTGTTTTTTGCCATGATTTTATCCGACGCTGGCTACAGCCTGGTGCTGTTACTGGCATTAGGAGCGTTTTGGCGCTCGCTGGGGCGCAATGACTCAGGGCGAACCTTGCGGCAGCTGATGGCATCGCTGCTCGGCGGCGCTTTGTGCTGGGGCGTCGCTGCCGGCAGCTATCTGGGCTATGACATTGCCCAAGTGGCGCCAGACTACTGGCTGGCGGGCTTAAAGGTGATCGACCTTAGCAACTACGACGCCATGATGAAGATTTCGGTGATGGCCGGCGTTGGCCATGTCATCGTCGCCAACCTAAGCCTGGCTTGGGCGCGGCGGCGGCAGTGGTCGCAAGTGATTACCCGCTTAGCCTGGGTCGTTATGACGGCGGCCGGCTTGGGCGCGTGGCTACTGCCAGCGCAGCAAGCGCCAATGTTGATGCCGGCTGGCATCGCTGCAGCCGCTATTTTGCTGTTTGCTGCCTGGCCTGAGCAAAGGGGGGTAAAACAGCGCGCCATCTCATTGGGCAAGGGCGCGTTGGCGTTGGCCAATGTCACCAAATTGTTTGGCGATGTATTGAGCTATATGCGCCTGTTTGCTCTGGGGTTGGCCAGTGCCTCGCTGGGTTTGACCTTTAATGATTTGGCCGCCGGTGCGGCAGCCTCCAGCCCGGGCGTCGGCATTGTCAGTGCGGCGCTGATCTTTTTGTTGGGGCACAGCATTAACTTGGCGTTGGCCATTATGAGCGGCGTGGTGCATGGCCTGCGGCTTAACTTTATTGAATTTTATAACTGGGGCGAGCCGGGCGAAGGCTACGCCTATCAGCCCTTCCGGTTGCGGGAAAATTAAGGAGCAAGCAGATGAATGAATGGGTATTAGCGCTCGGTTGGTTGGGCATTTTTGCTCCGGTGGCGCTGGGGTCAATTGGCAGTGTGATTGGTTGCGCGCTGGCCGGGCAAGCGGCGATTGGCGCGATGATGCAGACCGATTCCGGTTACGGCCGCTTTATTGGTCTGTCGGTGCTGCCATCTTCGTTTGTGATTTACGGCATTGTGTTGATGTTTACCTTACAGCGCCCTGTGGTGGCAGAAAACTCCGGCGGTTTGTTTGGCATCGGTGTGCTGGCAGGCATCGCTCTATTGATGACAGGGCTATGGCAAGGCCGTGCCTGCGCCTCGGCCATCAACGCATCGAAAGAAAAGCCTGAAATTTTTGCCTTAACCATCGCCCCGGCAGCCATTGTTGAAGGCTTTGGGGTGTTCGTCTTTATCTTTGCCTTGGTGCTGTCCGGTGGCCTGGGAGGTGGTGCATGAGCACACACGACCCAGAAGTCATTTCATCCGGCATAGACGCTCTGGTTCAGCGTTTGCAAAGCGACGGCTTAGAAGCCGGTCAGCGTCAGGCTGACGATATTATTGCTAAAGCCGAGGCCGAGGCCGAAGCCATTCGCAACAAAGCTCAGCAACAGGCCGAGCAGTTACTTGAGCAGGCACGCCGCACCATGGCCACAGAGCGCCAGGCGGCGGAGGATGCCTTGCAAGTGGCGTTTCGCGATCTGGTGTTGGACATGAAAAACCGCCTGCTGATGCGCTTATCTGAAACCTTTGAGCATCAGGTGCGCGACACCCTGCAACAACCTGAGTTGCTGCAAAACTTGATTCGTGAAGCGGTGATTGCCATCGCCGCGCCAGCGCCCCTGAAATCTGAGCAGTCACTCACCGTGCTGGTGCCAGACGCCCTGCTCAATGTGCAGGAAATTCGTCAGGACCCAGGCAAGGCCACCGAAGGGCCGCTGGCCGAGCTGGCATTTGCGCTGCGCGAAGAAGTGCTCAAGGACGGCATTCAGTTTCGCCCGCTAAGCAAAGGTGGACGCCAGGCAGACGGTGGCTTTCGGGTCGCCAGCGAGCAAGGCCAGGTGCAAATCGATATCTCCGACAAAGCCATTGCTGAGCTGTTGCTGTCGTATTTGCAGCCGCGCTTTCAGGCCATGTTGGACGGTGTGATTCGCTGATGCTGGCCACCGACCCCTACGTCGCTTTAATCAGCAGCCTGCCGCGTCACGATGTGCTGTTTGATGAGCAGCAAACGCCGTTGTCACGCATCAAGCTCAATCAGCGCCTGCTCATGCTCACGGAGCATCACCGTGAGCAGTTGCAGCGGGTCGAGCAGGTATTGCATTGGGATACCTGGCCGGCGGCCATGCCACATGATGAGGTGGTACAGCGTATTCGCCAGCACATGCAGCATATCGAAGATGCCGATGTGCGTGAGCTGATTCATGAAAAGCTCGACATGCGTACCTTGGTAGGGGCGCTGCGCTATCGCTTGCGTGAGCCATCGCAGCCACCGCAAGGGGATTGGGCGGTGAGCCGCTACCGTGACGTGATTGTGCGCCATTGGCACGAGGATGATTTTCACCTCAGTCAGGCGTTTCCTTGGCTGAGCGAAGCGCTGGCGCTGATGCGCCAACAACACACGCTAAAGCTGGAGCAGCTGATCATGCGCCAGGCCTGGCAAACTTTGCACCGTCATCAACCGGAGCAGGAGTTTGGCTTTATGGCGGTGGTGCTGTACGTCATGAAATGGCACTTGGTCGAGCGCTGGAATCGCCGCGATGGTGACCTTGCTCGGCAACGTTTTAATCAGTTAATCCGCTCCACCCTTAAGAGCGCAGGAAATACAGCCCATGAACATGAATGACAACGCCAGTGCCCGCGTAGTGGCGGTGCAAGATGACCTAGTCACTATCGAAGCCATTGCCGTCGATGAGCAGTATCGGCCCTTGATGAAAAACGAAGTGGTCTACATTTTGCCAACCCGCCTGGCCGGCGATCGTCAGGAGTGGTTAAAAGCGGAAGTGCTGCGGGTGAAGGGGCGCCGCGCTGATGCTCAGGTGTACGAAAGCACCGGCGGTGTGGGCGTCGGCGACCCTGTGGTGCAAAGCGCAGATATGCTATCGGCCGATTTAGGCCCAGGCTTACTCGGTATGGTGTACGACGGCTTGCAAAACCCGCTGGAGCTATTGGCCGTGCAGCACGGTACCTTTTTACCGCGTGGCGTCGATTTACCGGCCTTGGATGAAGAAAAACTGTGGCCGTTTAAACCGTGTCGCAAAGAAGGCGACCGGGTACGGGCGGGTGATGTAATCGGCAGTGTGGCCGAGGGGCGTTTTCGTCACAGCATCATGGTGCCATTTGATCTCAATGGCGATTGGACCATCGACTGGATTATGGAAGGCAGCTTTACCGTGGCCGACAGCGTGGCCCAGGTATCTAACGGCCAGCAACAGCGGCAGATCCATATGCGCCAGCGCTGGCCGATTCGCCAACCGATTAGCCGTGCCTTGCTGGCTCAAGGCCAGGCCGAGCGGCAATACCCAAGCGTGCCGTTATCGACCACCATGCGCTTGATCGATACGTTTTTTCCCATCGCTAAAGGCGGCACTGGCTGTATTCCTGGGCCGTTTGGCGCCGGTAAAACCGTGCTCCAAGGCTTGATTGCCCGCTACTCGGATGTCGATATTGTCATTGTGGTGGCCTGTGGTGAGCGTGCTGGTGAAGTGGTCGAAACCATTCAGGAATTTCCCAATATGCCGGATCCGAAAACCGGCGGCACCTTGATGGATCGCACCATTATTTTGTGCAACACCTCGTCGATGCCAGTAGCGGCCCGTGAGGCCTCGATTTATATGGGCATTACCCTGGCCGAGTATTACCAGAGCATGGGCTACGACGTGTTGTTGATCGCCGACTCTACCTCGCGCTGGGCACAGGCGATGCGCGAAACTTCTGGCCGGCTGGAGGAAATCCCTGGCGAGGAGGCCTTTCCGGCTTATCTCGACTCTGCCATCAAAAATGTTTACGAGCGCGCTGGTGTATTGCAACGCTACGACGATCAGCAAACCACCGGCACCTTTACCATGATCGGCACGGTGTCGCCGGCGGGTGGTAACTTTGAAGAGCCAGTCACGCAATCGACCTTAGGCACGGTGAAAACCTTTCTGGGGTTGTCCGCCGAACGTGCTTACAAACGCTTTTATCCGGCGGTGGACCCACTGTTGTCTTGGTCGCGTTACTTGCAGCAACTCAAGCCTTGGTTTGATGACAACCTGGATCCGCACTGGACCGAGCGAGTGGCGCAGTTACAGTCCTTGCTGGAAAAGGGCGAGGAAATTAACCGCATGATGCAGGTGACTGGCGAAGAAGGTGTGACCCGCGACGACTTTATCATCAGCCAAAAAGCGCAGCTGCTGGATATGGTGTATTTGCAGCAGGATGCCTTTGATGACGTGGATGTCTCCGTGCCGATGGAGCGTCAACAGGCGCTGTTAGGGCTGATCGAAGCCGTAGTGGAGCACCAGCCAGTGGCTGATAGCGATGCCGACGACAAGGCCTCGGTACGAGACTTCTACACTCGCCTCACCGGCCTGTTGAAAAACCTTAACTATGCCAGCTGGGGCAGCAGCGACTATCAATCACTGCTGTCTCAAGTGCAGCAAATGCTGCAGTCTGGGCCGGCTCACAACTGAGTCGGTACCAAGGTCAGTAAGGCGCGTTGCCCCAGTGCCACCTTGGCATTGGGGAAGACAATCGCCTCGCCATCTTGTTGCGCCATATACGTGGCGCCACTTTCTTGCGCCAGCACCTCGCCTTCTTTAAAGGCAGTGAAATTGGGCACGTCATCGCCAAAGCCGAGGCTGAAATCCTCCTGCTGACGCAGAATCACCTGATTGACCCGATAAATACTGAAATCCTCTGCTCGGTACTCTGGCCAACTGGGTTGCGGCTCACTCACCAGCTGGTTGATGGCTTTGTCTGCAGCGGCAAAGCGAGTCATATCGTTTTCACCAAACGGGCGCACCTTGCCCAGCTCGACGGTAAAGGCGATGGCATCGAATTGATCGGCAGAAAAATAACTAAAGGTGGTGGTCGGCGCATTGGAGAGCAGCACCGCATGCACCTCGCAGGCGGCCAAAAAGCGCAGCCATTCGGGGCTGTAATCGCCATTGGCTCGATATGGGTAGACAGCAAACTTCTCGTGCTGCGAGGGTTTGATGGCGGTATGCAAATCGTAGTGATGGCGCTGGCCTGAACCTTTTGCGAAAAAGTCGGCGACGGCTTGCTCAAGCTGTTGGGCGCGTTGGCGCTCGGCGTTCACTAAGCCTGGGCCGCGCGAATGCTCGCCGCTGAACAAGCGGTTCATGTTTTCTTCGACAAAGCGCTCACCGATGTTCATGGCTTCTAGGTTGCCGAAAATAAACAACACTCGCTGGCTGACCTGTTGTTCGCCTTTGAGTAGGCGCTGCACCAGGGCATCACAAATTTCGATGGGTGCCGTTTCGTTGCCGTGCACGCCACAGGACAACACAATGTCAGCGCTGGCCGGTTGCTCAGGCTCAAACTGAATGATGCCTGGTGCGATCACACTGACACACGTGCCATTGCTGAGATGGAAAGTGCCGGTGGTTAATTGCTCGGGATGATGGCGGCTAAGTGCTAAAAAGTCAGGGTCTATTTGCAAGTCTGTCATATCAGAGTCCAGTCTGGGTCAACGGCGGAAACGGGCTTCCAGCACCACAGAGGAAGTGGTGCGTTCAACGCCCGACAGTGCGCCAATGTCGTCTAATAAGTTGCTGAGTTGTTGCAGGGAGTCGGCTTCGACCATGGCAATCAGGTCGTATTCGCCACTGACCGACAATAACTGCACGATGTTAGGAATTTGCTGCAGCGCACGCTCAGTGCTGTGGGTCAGCTTTTGTACCAGCTTGATCAATACGTGGGCTTCGACCTGCTGAGCGCGAAATTGCTCACCCAGCTCGACCCGATAGCCGCTGATAACGCCGCTTTCTTCCAGTTTTTTCAGTCGGCTCTGCACCGTGGAGCGCGATAAAGACAGCTTGCGTGCCAGCTCTGAGACACTGGCACGGGCATCGTCACGCAGCAAGGCGAGCAGGCGCTGATCGGCCGGAGACAGGTTGTGTATGGTCATATTGTCTTTGTGCTTCGTCAGATTGCGCGTATTTGTACACTAATCCGCCATAAATGTCGCTACAGTTTGGCGTTACAGCTGGCCAGAATAGAAGAATGTATAAGCCAGTGGTGTTTTCGTCTGACCACTGGCTGATTTAGTATCAACCTTTTTGCTGAAGAGGATAGGGCTGTGCAGGTAACACGCGAACTTTTTGATCAGGTCATGGTGCCAAACTACGCGCCGGCAAAAGTGATTCCGGTACGTGGTGAAGGCTCACGCGTCTGGGACCAACAAGGCCAGGAATACATCGACTTTGCCGGTGGCATCGCGGTGAATTGCCTGGGGCACTGTCATCCAGCACTGGTGAAAGCCCTGCAGGAACAGAGCGAAAAGATCTGGCACTTGGCCAATGTTATGACCAACGAGCCAGCTTTACGTCTGGCGAAAAAACTGACCGATGCTACCTTTGCCGATCAGGTTTACTACGCCAACTCGGGTGCAGAAGCCAACGAAGCGGCCCTGAAGCTGGCACGTCGCTGGGCGTTGGATAACTACGGCGAGCACAAAAGCCAAATCATTTCCTTCCATAAAGGCTTTCACGGTCGCACCTTCTTTACCGTAACCGTAGGCGGCCAAGCGGCTTACTCCGACGGCTTTGGTCCTAAGCCGGGCGACATTGTGCACGCCGAGTACAACAATCTGGATAGCCTGCGTGAGCTGATTTCTGACAACACCTGTGCGGTGATGATGGAGCCACTGCAAGGCGAGGGCGGCATCATTCCGCCGACGCAAGAATTTGCTCAAGGCGTACGTGAGCTGTGTGACCAGCACAATGCGCTGCTGATCTTTGACGAAGTACAAACCGGTGTTGGCCGTACGGGTCACCTGTATGCCTACATGGGCCTGGGCGTTACGCCAGACATCTTAAGCACAGCCAAGGCGCTGGGCGGTGGCTTCCCAATTGGTGCCATGTTGACCACCAAAGCCATTGGCGATCATCTGAAGATCGGTACTCACGGTTCGACTTACGGCGGTAACCCACTAGCGTGCGCGGTGGCGGAAGCAGCGCTGGATACCGTGAACCAGCCTGAAGTGCTGGAAGGCGTTAAAACGCGTCATCAGCGCTACGTCGATGGTCTTAACGCCATCAACGAAAAGTACTCTGTGTTCAGCGAAATTCGCGGCCAGGGCTTGCTGATTGGTGCGGCTTTGAATGAGCAATATAAAGGCCGTGCACGCGACTTCTTGCAAGCATCGCTGGCGGAAAATCTGATGGTGCTGATCGCTGGTGCTGACGTGGTGCGTTTTGCACCGTCGCTGGTGATCCCAGAGCAAGACATCGACGAAGGCCTGCAGCGCTTCGAGCGTGCCGTCGCCAAGGTGGCGGGCTAAGCCCGGGGAGGCTTCATGCTGGTCGTACGCCCGATACAAGCGTCGGATTACCAATCGCTGCGCCATATTGCCATTGAATCAGGCCCAGGTTTCACCTCGTTAGTGGATGAGCCGGAACTGTTGCATGGCAAGATCGAGCGCACCCAGCGCAGTTTGGCAGCTGACGTCACCGCACCGGGTGACGAAGGCTACCTGCTGGTGCTGGAAGACACCGACAGCGGCGAAGTCGTCGGCACCACCGCCATCGAAGCGGCGGTGGGGCAAAAAACGCCGCTCTACCACTACCATGTGGGCAAGTCGGTGCACCAGTCGGCGCAATTGGGTATCCAAAGCATCGTCACCACCTTGACGGTGTGCAACAACTACATGGGCTGCAGCGAGTTGTGCAGCCTGTATTTGCTCGCCAATCACCGCCGCGGCATGGCCGGTCGGCTGTTGTCGAAGGTGCGTTTTTTATTGATGGCGCAGCACCCGCAGCGCTTTTCAGATTTTGTCATTGCGCAAATGCTAGGCGTGGCGGATGAGCAAGGTGTGTCTCCGTTTTGGAGCTGGTTAGAGCAGCACTTTGTTAAGCTCGATTTCTCGACGGCTAGTCGCATGGTGGGCTCGGGTAATAAAGCTTTTGTACCTGAGTTAATGCCGCGTCATCCGATTTACAGCAACCTGCTCAGCGAAGAAGCACAGGCCGTTATTGGCCAGGTGCACAGCAATACTGAGCCGGCGCTGCGCATGCTGAAAAACGAAGGCTTTAACCACCGCGGCTACATTGATTTATTCGATGCCGGCCCCACGGTAGAAGCACCGCTTAGCAGCATTAAAAGTGTGCGCGACAGCCAGTTAGCGCGGGTGGAATTTGTACCTGAGTGCCAAGGTCAAACCAGCGTCATGGTCAGCAACACAGGTTTAACGGATTTTCGCGCTTTAATTTGCGAGCACGCCGATTTTAATGCGCAGGATCAATGCTTGATTTTGCCGCAATCGGTACAACCACATTTAAAAATAAACAACGGCGATGCCGTGCGTTTTCTCGATATGGGGAGGATGTCTGCATGACTCCGACACAATTTATTAACGGTACCTGGAGCAGCGGCCAAGGCTCAGCCATGGCGTCGCTAAACCCAGCGACTGGACAAACCGTTTGGCAAGGCACGAGTGCCAGCCAGGCAGACGTGGATGCTGCCATCAGTGCTGCTCGTGAAGCTTTTGCCTACTGGTCTGGCTTGAGTTTTGAGCAACGCCTGGAATTAATGCAGGCGTTTAAGCAGCAATTAAGCGAGCACCAAGAAACTCTGGCAGCGGTTATTTGTGAAGAAACTGGCAAGCCATTATGGGAGTCACGCACCGAAGTGACGGCCATGATGGGTAAAATCGATATTTCGGTGCGTGCTTATGAAGAACGCACGGGTACCACCGAAAATCCGATGCCGGGTGCGCGTGCTTTTATTCGCCACAAGCCGCACGGCGTGGTGGCGGTATTTGGCCCCTATAACTTCCCGGGCCACTTGCCCAACGGCCATATTGTTCCTGCGTTGTTGGCGGGCAACTGCGTGGTATTTAAGCCCTCTGAGCTGACGCCAAAAGTGGCGGAATACACCGTCAAATTGTGGCAGCAAGCTGGCTTGCCCGATGGTGTATTAAACCTAGTACAAGGTGAAGTAGAGACCGGCAAAGCGCTGGCGTCACACCCGCAAATTGACGGTTTGTTCTTCACTGGCAGCTCCACCACTGGCAAATTATTGCATGAGCAATTCGCCGGTCACCCGGGCAAAATCCTGGCGTTGGAAATGGGCGGTAACAACCCATTGATCGTTGGTGAAATCAGCGATCAACGCGCAGCTGTGCACGATATTATTCAGTCGGCGTTTGTCACGTCAGGTCAGCGCTGTACCTGTGCTCGTCGTTTGTTTATTCCCAAAGGCAGCGAAGGCGATGCCTTGTTGCAGCAGCTGATCAGTGCCGCTCGTAATATTCAGGTCGGTGACCCGCTGGCGGATAACTTCATGGGCGCCATGATTTCAGCCAAGGCGGCACAAGGCATGGTGGCGGCGCAACAGCGGTTACAGTCACTGGGCGGTGAAACCTTATTGGAGCTGACTCAAAAAGATGCTGAGCTGGGCTTTGTGACTCCAGGTATTATCGATGTCAGTGCCATTGCCGAGCTGCCGGATGAAGAATACTTCGGTCCATTATTGCAGGTCATTCGCTATAACGATTTAGTCGAAGCCATTGATCAGGGCAATAACACGCGCTTTGGTTTATCGGCCGGTCTTTTGAGTGATAGCCGTCAGCAATATGACCAGTTCTTCCGTGATATTCGTGCCGGCATTGTTAACTGGAATAAGCCGATTACCGGTGCATCCAGTGCTGCACCGTTTGGCGGTATTGGCGAAAGCGGTAACCATCGCGCCAGCGCTTATTATGCCGCGGACTACTGCGCTTACCCGGTAGCGTCCGTGGAAGCAGAAAAAATCCAGCTGCCAGAAAAATTGGCTCCTGGATTGGCGATTTAATTCGCATTAGCCCATCGACTTTATCGGTGGGCTTCTTTTTAACCAGGAGGTATTTATGTCGGATGCAGTGCATCAATTGTTTGACGCGCTATGGCAGAACTATGTCAAGGTGACACCATCAGCGGAAAATATTCATCAGTTGCTGGGCAATACCCAGGCGGACGATATCATTAATGATCATATCGCCTTGCGTACCTTTAATTTGGATAAGGTCGGTCTGGATAAACTCGCCCAGCACTTTATTAATATCGGTTACGAGCCTTGCGGCGAATACCATTTCGAGCAAAAGAAATTATTTGCTCGCCACTTTGAACACCCAGACGCAACGGCGCCTAAGGTATTTATCTCTGAGCTGTTGGTCGAGCAATGCTCGCCTGAGTTGCAGCAGATCATTACTGAACTGGTCGCTAATGTTGATCCTGCTGCGGTTGATCGCCCTGACTTTTTATACTCGGGCACGCATTGGCAAGTCAGCCACGACACTTACCAAAAACTGCTGCAAGAAAGCGAATATGCCGCTTGGATGGCAGCCTGGGGATATCGCGCTAATCATTTCACCGTTGATGTGAATGCGTTATCGGCGTTTGAAACCCTGGAATCGGTTAACGATAAGCTCAAGCAAGCGGGCTATACCCTGAATGCCTCCGGTGGTGAAATTAAAGGCTCGCCAGAGGTGCTGTTGGAGCAAAGCTCAACCATGGCCGACAAGGTTGAAGTGCAGTTCAGCGACGGTGCTTACACCATTCCTAGCTGTTTTTATGAGTTTGCTCGCCGCTATAAGCAAGCGGATGGTCGCTACTACACAGGTTTTGTTGCTGCCTCAGCGGATAAAATCTTTGAGAGCACCAATAACGGTTAAGCAACGTTTGAATCATGCTGCACAGCTTTGCGCGAGTGCAGCAGACATTCAAAATGGTGTCGTTAATCCTCTTTTTGTTTGGCGACCCAGGCAATGTGTTTTTGCACCGCTGGGTCGTTGAGCAAGGCTGGCAAAGTACACAGTTGCTTGGCCAGCGTCATTTCATCGTATAGCCGATGAATGCCACTGTGGCAGCGGCGGCATATCCAAATACCTGAATGTAGCTCCTCACGGCTGAAATGCTTGCGAAAGTAAGTGCGGCGATGCATCTTGCGCGGAATCAGATGGTGAAAGGTCAGGTCGACCTGGCGTTGGCACAGTTGGCAGTGTTGATGCGTGGGCTGGCGAGCCATGTTACCTCTTTTACCTAATGCTACGTTTTTAAACCCGGATGCCCAGGAAATACGGTTATGGCCTGCGTATGATGCAGCTCTCAACGTTATGGGAGCTTTTGAAAACCTCAGAGGCGAAATTCTGACTAGGCAAAAATCGATGAGAAAGCGGAGTTTACAGTAGTAAATGAGCATTTTGAGGCGATTTTTAACGAAGTCACAATGAGAAAAAGAGGTTTTTAGAGGTTCCCTTATGGAGCATTCATGAAAATAGCCGCTGTAACCCTAATCACTGCTGCAATTATCCTCTCTGGCTGCATGCATTCGCAAACTGACCAGCGTGAAGTCAGTATCCGTGATATGGGCGATGCTATGAATGAGTGCCGCCGCTATACCCGTGAGCGCATTCCAGAGTTAACCGGTATCAGCATTGATCGCCTGTCGACGCGCGAAACCAAGCGCAAGTATGACATCTACATCAACATTACAGATGGTCAACAGAACGGCTATGTGCAGTGTCAGATCGACAAAAAGTTTCCAGATGGCGTTGCCTACCACTCGGTGCGAGAGTTTGTGCAAAAAGCACGCTCGTTTTCTGGTTGATAGGTGGGCAGGCAATAAAAAAGCGGGCAAAATGCCCGCTTTTTCGTGTGCAGTGCTGGTTTACATCAAGCCGTCGTACAAGTCTGGGCAACCCAGCCACTCGGTCAATGCGGCCATCGCTCGGTTGCACTCATGCATAAACTCAGGCTCCAACAAGTCCAACGGATGCAGGCTGTCACGATAATGCTCGCTGACCCACTGCTGCAGGGCATCGATTTTTGCTTCATCCAGCATAAAGGCTGGGTTAACGGCGGCAATTTCTTGCTCGCTCAGCATCACGCGCAGGCGCAAGCACGCAGGCCCTCCGCCGTTGCTCATGCTTTGGCGCACGTCAACAAACTCCACCCGGCGAATCGGCTGACTGTCGTCGGCGGTGAGTTTCTCTAGGTAGCGGGCGACGGCTTCCACTTCTTGGCACTCGGTCGGTGCGACCAAGGTCATGGCGCTCATGTCGCCATCCGGGCCTGACAGCAGTTGGCTGTTAAACAAATAGCTGCGAATGGCCTCGTCCAGGGTGACTTCGGCGGCCGGCACGCACACAGGTGTGAACTCACCCAGCTCGCTCAGCTGCGCAAACGCACTTTGCTGCGACTCTGCTTCATACGCCTGTTCGTGGAAGAACAGCACTGGGCCGTTAGCGACGGCCACCACATCATTGTGGAAAGCACCGGCATTGATGGCTTCGGCGCTTTGTTGCAAATACACCGCTTGGCGCACGCCGTGCTGACGGGCGATGGCTTGGCTGGCTTCCAGGGTTTGGCGTGCTGGGAACTGCAGCGTGGTGGTATCTGTACCGCGCTGACGTCCCCACACAAACAAACCGGTGCCGGCACTGCCATGGCTGGCACACAGGCGGCTGTGGTTGGCGGCACCTTCATCGGCAAAAGCGCCGGTGCCGGGCAGAGCCGGGTGTACATTGAACACCGCCGGGTTGTGGAAAATGCGCTGCAACGCGGCGAAGGTGTACGGGTGTTCGATGGCACGGTGGGCAGTGGTCACCAGGTTGGCGGGCGTTAGGTGCACTTTGCCGTCGGCGCTGTCGAGAGAGGGCGTGACCGTGGCGGCATTGGCGGCCCACATGGAAGACGCGGAATACACCATCGACAGCAGCTCGGGAGCATCACTGCCGGCGGTTTTGATGATGTCTTCGTCGCTGCCGCTAAAGCCCAGCTGGCGCAAGGTGCTCAGGCCCGGGCGCGGCTGCGGTGGAATAAAGCCCTGGCGATAACCTAGGCGCAGTAAGGTGCGCATCTTTTCCAAACCTTGCAAGGCCGCCTGCTTGGGGCTTGAGGTTTTTAACGCATTGCGGTGCGAGGCTAGGTTACCACTGGCGAGGCCACCGTAATGATGAGAGGGGCCGATCAGGCCGTCAAAGTTCACTTCAAAATATTGCATGGGCATAACCTCGTCACATTACAGGGCGATAAACGCCAGTGAATCTGTATCCTGCAGCTCAAGCGCCTGGCGCTGCTCGGCAGGAATGTAAATCTGTTCATCGCCAACTTGAGCCTCGGTCAGCATGACGCGAAAGTGCTGCCAATCGGTGTTGGCGGCAATGACTTGGCTGTCGGCCTCGCCATCGTTGGCCAGAGGCAGGTGGTGAATGGCTTGCACGCTGGCAATGTCGTCGATGTTGGCGTACATCAAAGGTCCAGCATCGAAGATGTCGATCACATTATCGTAGCGGAAGCCTTCGCGTTTCAGCAGCTCCATCGCCGGGCGGCCGGCATCGGCGGGTTGGCCGATCACGGCTTGCGCATCTTCAGGCAGCAAGGTGGTGTAAATCGGGTACTTGGGCATCAACTCGGTGATGAACTGGTTAGAGCCCAACCCACACAAGGTGTCGGCTTCTTCAAAACTCATTTCAAAGAAGTGTTGGCCTAAGGCATCCCAGAACGGGCTGCGGCCTTCGCTGTCGCTCCAACCACGCAGTTCGGCAATCACTGCTTGCTCGAAGCGTTGGCGGAATAGGCCCATGAGCAAATAACGTGAGCGCGCCAGCCAATGGCCATTACCGCGGTAATCGGGCAATAAAAACAGTGAGCCGACCTCAGAGCAGCCGGTGTAGTCGTTGGTCAGGTGCAATAGCTGACTCGCAACTTGCTTACCCAATGAATGCGAATGGTGCGTCATGGGCATCAAGCGGTAGGCATAAAACGCCTGGCGATAGCCCGTCAACGCTGAGACCCCGGCACAGCCGGCCAGTCGTTGTTGCTCGGTGTCTTCCATCACCAGCATAAAACTGTCGTCTGGGTGCTTTTCAGTACGGGCAAAACTTGCCTGTGACAGTTGAATGCGCTCCAGCAACGCCTCTCGATCCGGTGGCAGGGAGGTCATACCTTTGCCAGCCGCTTTGGCCAATAGCAGCAACTGGTCGATGTCCTGCTCGGCTATGGGGCGAATAATCAGCATATGAAGTTACTCACAAAATCGCGTTGTGCTCAGTCTGGCTCAGTGTTGTAAGAATGTGCTGCGCTTCTCAGCTTTTTTCGTCGAATATTATTCGGAGGCTGAGGTATGCTATCCATCCGCCGTTGGAAAATGGCATAATAACCGCCACTCAAGGGCAATGGATTCACAAAAACCAGTGCCCGATAGCGGCCTTTGAGGTCCACCCCAAAAAGGTGATACCGAAATAAAGCCGAATCTTATTTGGTCATAACAGGAGGCCAAACCATGCATACCCTGAGAGATGAGCCGCCGCTGCCGGCCCGTGCTGGTTCGCTGGATCGTTTGGATTTGCGCATGTTGCGTATATTGCAGGCCGATGGTCGCATCACCAATAAAGCCTTAGCAGCGGCCGTGAACTTATCCGCCAGTGCCTGTCATCAGCGCTTGCAACGCTTGATGGATCAAGGCTGGATCGAAGGCTTTATGGGACGGGTGAATATTGAGCGTCTGTGCGAGCCGGTGCAGTGCATCGCCACGATTTGTATGGCCAGTCATGCGCCCGATACCTTTCGCCAACTAGAGCAACACATCGATGACTTGGCGGAAGCGACAGCCGCCTACACGGTGAGCGGCGGCTGTGACTTTATTGTGCATTTTGCTTGCGCGCGCATGAGTCGCTATATGGAGCTCACCGACGAGCTGATTCGCCTGTGCCCAGACATTGGCAACATCAGTACCCACGTGGTGCTCAAGCAAAGCAAGGCCTTTACTGGCTACCCCATTGCCCAGTTACTGGTTGAGCCGGCCTAAGCGCCGTCCTTAATGGCGGCAAAGTGGCCCCGTGTTAGGTTAACCAAATCGGCAGGGGCCAACTCGATTTCTAACCCGCGCCGGCCAGCGCTGACGTAAATGCTGTCAAATTGCTGAGCACTGTCATCAATGACGGTCGGCAAGGCTTTTTTCTGCCCCAGTGGGCTGATGCCACCGAGCAAATAGCCGGTAACGCGCTGCGCATCGTCTGGGTTGGCCATATCGGCTTTTTTGGCGCCCAGCGCTTTTGCCACACGCTTCATATTTAAGCTTTGCGCCACCGGAATGACCGCAACAGCTAACCCAGCTTTGCCACCACTGAGGTCGACCAGCAGAGTTTTGAACACCTGTTCGGCCGGTAAGCTCAGCTTTTCCACCGCCTCCAGGCCATAGGCCTGGCAGCTGGGGTCGTGCTCATACTGGTGAATGCGGTGCTCAATGCCTTTTTTCTTAGCCAGGTTAATCGCGGGTGTCATCGCTTATCTCACAGTGCTAATTCGCCCTGATCATCGCCAACAAAGGCGAAGCGGGGCTGGGGTTGGCCGTTGATGTCGACGGTTTCGACAAACATGTCATAGGGCCGTACCCACAAGGCTTGCTCGCCATATAACGGTTGATAGAGCACCAGCCATTCTTCGGTTTCGCTGTGACGCACCAAGTCGATCACCCGATAGTCATTGCCTTTATAGTGGCGGTAGCGGCCTTTGGCTAAGGTCGGTTTCATGAGTCGATCTCGTAACGCACGTTAATTTGGGCTTCGATTTTTTGTTCCTGAAACAGCGTCGGCGCTGGCGCGGCCGCCTTGGCGCTTTCCATCATGGCACGAGCTTGCAGCATGGGTGGGTGATAGTTGCCGCCGCCTTCTACCATGCGGATCACCCGTTCGATGCGAGCGCCAGCGGCATTGGCCATGGCGTCGGCCTTGCTGCGTGCTTGCTCAACGGCTTTGGCCAGCGCTTGGCGTTGCAAAGCATCGCGGTCGTTAAAGCGCAGTTGGGTGTGATTGACGTGCATGCCGTCGATTTGCATCAGCTCATGCACCAAGCGGGCATGACGCTCTAACTCGCGCAAGCTGATGGTCACAGGGCGGGTGACTTGCTCGCCGACAAACACACGCTCTTGCTTGCGCCATTCGTATTGTGGGTAATTACGAATTTGTGCTGCTTCGATATCGTCTTTGCTGATCCCTAGGCTTTTGCTGGTGGCAAGCAGTTGCATCATGGCACTGTCGACTTGCTGCTTGGCGTCAGGCAGGGTTTTGGCCGTGGCTTTAAGGGTGAGGTGTAGCTCGGCGTAATCGGGCATGACTTCTACCGCACCGTGGCCAGAGACTTCGATGTAATCGTCGGCATAAGCGGCGGGCGCCAGGGCCAGTGCGGCGCTGAGCAGTAATGATGTCCTGATCATAGGGGAGTCCTTATTTTTTGGATGCTTGCTCAAATTGAGCCAGTTGCTCAGCCGTGGCCGGCTGCTGATGTTTTTCTTTCCACTCACTGTAGGGCATGCCGTAGATGCGCTCGCGGGCCTCTTCATAATCGAGGGGTTCGCCCTGTTCAGCCGCGGCGGCGACGTACCATTTGGCCAGGCAGTTACGGCAAAAGCCCGCCAGGTTCATCAGCTCGATGTTTTGTACCTGTTTGTTGTCGTCCAGGTGTTGCAGTAAGCGGCGCAATACGGCGGCTTCGATGGCAGTGGTGTCAGACATAACAGCCTCGTCTGTTGAATGGGCTGATTATCATTACGGCGAAGCGTACGCGCTGCAAGTAGGGAGGGTGCAATTTATGGTAAAGGCAGAATACTGGTGGGTCTTGCCGGGCAAGACAAAGCGCCCGCAGTGACGGGCGCTTTGTGGCGTGTTATGCGCTCAAAGCCGCCAGCAGTTTTTCCGCCGCTGGGGCAGAGCTGGCTGGGTTTTGGCCGCTGATTAGCAGACCATCTTGAATGGCAAAGGCCTGGAAATCACCTACGGCTTGGTAGTCGGCGCCACGCTCTTTTAATACATCCTCTAACAGGAAGGGCACCACCTCAGTGAGCTGTACCAGGGCCTCTTCGCTGTTGCTAAAGCCGGTGATGGCTTTTCCGGCAACGGCGTAGGCACCGTCTTGTTTGACATTGGCCAGTGCACAAGTCGCGTGACAGACGGTCGCTACCGGCTTGCTCTGCTGCAGAAAATCTTCCAGCAGCGCAATTGAGTGAGCGTTGTCGGTTAAATCCCACAGTGGGCCATGGCCGCCGGGATAAAATACGGCGTCGTAATCGTGTGCGTTGATATCGGCTAACACTCGGGTATTGGCCAGTTCAGCTTTGGCGCTGTCGTCTTGCTCAAAGCGGCGAGTGGCATCGGTTTGCGCCTCATCGGCTGCACTGTTGGGATCGATGGGCGGCTGGCCTCCGGCAGGCGAGGCTAGGGTGATGTGGCAGCCGGCGTCTTTAAAGACGTAATAGGGGGCAGCAAACTCTTCGATCCAGAAGCCGGTCTTGGCGCCTGTGTCACCGAGCTGATCGTGTGAGGTTAATACCATCAAAATATTTGGCATGTTTGAGCTCCTGTATCAATGTGGGGAGCAGAGTAAACACTGGCCCTAAATCTAACAATCAGGGTATGGTTTAACTCAATGTCTTAATATTTTTGACAATGATGGAAAATAATAACGAACACCTGCACGCCATGCAGTTGTTCGCTCGTATTGTTGAATGCGGCAGTTTAGCGGCGGCGGCCCGTGACATGGGTGTTAGTCGGGCGGTGGTCAGCTATCACCTTAACAAGCTCGAACAGGCCGCTGGGCTGATGTTGTTGAATCGCACTACGCGCTCGCAAACCTTAACCGAAGCTGGTCAACGCTATTATCAGCATTGCGTGGCTGTGCGCGAGCATGTGCAGCAAGCGCAACGGGAATGGGAGCAATTGCGCGATGCACCCAGCGGCACGCTGAGGTTATCGGCCCCGGTCAATTTAGGGCTGCAATGGCTGATTCCTTTGCTCAGTGATTTTCGCCATCGCTATCCTGGCATTGAGTTGGACATTGCCTTGAGCGATGAGGTGGTGGATATCATTGGCACCGGCTTGGATGTTGCCATTCGCGGTGCACCTTTGCCGGATTCTGGCTTGCAGGCGCGTAAGCTGGCCAGTATGGCGACCTGTTTGTGCGCTGCACCGGCCTACCTTCGCCACCGAGGCAGACCAACGGCGCCGGTGGATTTGGCCGAGCATGATTGGGTGCTTTATAAGCAGCATCAGCGCTTGCACTTAACGCAAGGGCGGCGCAGTTTCAGCATTGATTTGCAGGGGCCGATTCGCACCAATAACGCTGCTGCGCGCACCGCGTTGGTATTGGCGGGTCATGGTCTGGCTCGCATTCCCTGGTACGACGCTCAGCCCTGCTTGCAGGACGGGCGTTTAGATCAGGTATTGGCGGATTACGAGCTGCAAGACATTGAGCTGTACGCGGTATTTCCACCCGGCAGTGGCCGCAGCCAGAAGGTACGTTTGCTATTGGATTATTTGGCGCAACGCAGTGAGGCCGGGTTGTTAGCCCAAACTATTGGCTAGTTGAAAGTCCATGATGCGCAAACGCCGCGATAACGACACCGCGACGGCACGAATGACCTTGGCGGCAATTTTGGGTGACTCCTCGCTCATGCGATCAAGTGCCTCGCGCGACAGAGTGAGCAGGGTACAGTTTGATTTGGCGACGCAGGTCGCCGAACGCCGCTCGCCATCGAGCACCGCCATTTCACCAAAGGTTTTATTGGCCCCCAGTAATGCCACCTGCACTTTTCGATTATTGCCATCGGCCTTCATCACAGAAATTTTGCCGCTGTGAATAATGCCCATATAAGTACCGCTATCGCCTTCGTGAAACAGGGTGTTGCCGGCTTCGATGTCTTCCAAGTTAAAAAAAGGCGCTGCGCTGCGTAGCTCAGTGCTGGAAAAGGCATCGAACATGTTGCATTCGGCCAGCATGCCGATGAGTTCGTCTAAATACGTCGGGGAGTGGTCACGCATGGTGTGGCTCTCGTGGCGATAACAAAGCCTGCTTAGGTTAGCAAAGCCAAGCACAGCTGAGAGCAGTCACTGCGTTGGCTTTTGGTAACGACCTGTGTGGCCAGGGCGCTTTACTGCGCAGCTACCTGGCCAATGGCGGACTGCACCTGGGTGAAATGCTCCAGCACTTCTTCAATTTCGTGGGCGGCGTCGCGCCAATCATCGGCTTGCTTCATGCCAATGCGCGCCATCGCTTGAACAGTTGCTGGGTGAACCAGCAAATCTTTCGCGTGGTAGCACTCTGCTGTGGGCAGCGGTGGCAGCTTACCATCAGCATGATAGCCAGATTCGATTTCCTCTAAGGGCAGATCTACCAGGGTGTCGGCGACATTGTTCAGGGCGGCTAAATACTCATTACATTGTGGATACTGCTGCTCAAAACGGGCCAGCAGTGGCTTGCTCAGTTCCACCAACTCTTTTGCCTGGGCGCCAATATCGTCACCTTTTTGCTGCTGCAGTTGAAACAATAAATGTTTGGCGTGCTGCTGATAATGATGCAGCGCTGGGTCAGAACTCGCGTGCTGGCCATGAGCTTCGCCGTGATGATGACCGTGCTGATCGCCATGATGGTCATTGTGGGCCTGAGCGTTAAAGCTCAGCGCCGCGGTGGCCGCAGCCAGCAGCAAAATGCGCATTGCGTATTCCTCTATAAATAAAAACAATTCGCATTCTACTTATTTGTCGTGGGTTTGTCATACCCGGGTGGTAGGCGTTTTTAAGGAGTAGAGGGGGATTTATGAGCCGTGAGCAGTTGGAGCAGTAGTTAAGTGAGAAAGGATTATCACCAATAAAAAAGGCCCTGCCCAAACTGGGCAGAGCCTTCGTGGTGTTTGGTGGAGATGGCGGGAGTTGAACCCGCGTCCGCCAATCCTCCACTAGAGGATCTACATGCTTAGTCTTCTCTACTGATTTAGCCGACTACGGCCCGAGAGACAGGGCGTAGCTAGCGAGCTCGATTTAAGTTTAACCGTTCAGCTCCGAGCGAAGCATCCGGGCGATCCTGTAGGGCGATGCCCTCGTCCCCCAGTTACAGGCACCTGAGTTCAGAGGTAAGCAGACTTAAGCTGCTAGTGCGTAGTTTTCGTCGTTTGCGACTATAACTAGTGTACAACGTTTATTAACGAGATCGTCGTACGCTCTCGGCATGCACCCATAGCTTCGTAATCAACGTCGAATCCAGATCATCCCCGAATCCGGTGTTGCCGCTATCGGCAATCAGTGAGACGGAAGCCTTCGCCAAAAGTTCCGCTCAAGTTCACGCAAGATACCATATTCACTCAGCGAACTGAATGCTTCATCACGCGTTCTTTTTGCTTGGCCCAGTCTTTGTCTTTAGCGGTAGCGCGCTTGTCATGGGTTTGCTTACCCTTGGCCAGTGCGATTTCCGCTTTAACGCAATGGTTTTTCCAATACAGGGCGGTGCAGACGCAGGTGTAACCTTTGGCCTGGACTTTCTGCATCAGGCGTTCGATTTCGCGACGGTGCAGCAGCAGCTTGCGCTCACGCCTTGGGTTGGCGACCACGTGAGTAGATGCCTGATCCAATGGTGTGATTAATGCGCCGGTCAGCCAAGCTTCGCCTTTATGAAAGACGATGTAAGAATCCAACAGCTGACATTTGCCTGCACGCAGCGATTTAACTTCCCAGCCCAATAAGCTAACGCCGGCTTCTGTCTTGTCTTCGAGAAAGAAGTCGTGACGAGCCTTTTTGTTGAGGGCGATGGTGTTGCCGGTAACCTTGGGTTTTTTCTTTTTACTCATGGCGCGCAGTATATCCGAGGCCGCCGTGCTTGGGCAGTGTTTATGCACCGCTTACGCATTGATGACGTAGTTAATAAGCTGGTTGCATGCATCGGGGCAAAGAAAATGTGCGTTTCCGCTCACCATACGGTAGTTTTTCGCCTTGAGCGGTGGGACTTTATTCCTGACAATGCTGAAAAAACAACTACAACGGAAAAGAGAGGAAGACTGATGGCAGCAGATAAGCGCGGTATGCACGGCGTCTGGGCAAGTCGCTGGACCTTTATCTTGGCGGCCACCGGGTCGGCGGTGGGTTTAGGTAATATCTGGAAGTTCCCGTACATCACGGGGGAAAACGGCGGCGGTGCATTTGTACTCATGTACCTGGCGTGCATTTTAGTGGCCGGTATTCCGGTAATGATGGCGGAGGTGTTGCTGGGGCGCAAAGCGCGTCTGAGCCCAATTAACACCATGAGCCACTTATCGGCGGAATATAACGCGCCTAAATTCTTCCGCAGTATTGGTTGGCTGGGGGCGCTGGCTGGCTTCTTTATTTTGTCGTTTTACAGTGTGATTGCTGGCTGGACGCTATCTTACACCGGCAAGATGATCAGTGGCGATTTCACCAATGCCACCGGTGAAATGGCCGGCAAGATTTTTGGTGATTTGTTAGCCGACCCTGTGTCGCTGACCATGTACCACACCATCTTTATCATCCTGACCGGTATTGTCATCGCCCGTGGTGTCAACGAAGGCCTGGAAAAAACCGTACGCGTGTTGATGCCGTTGCTGTTCATCATGCTGGTGCTGCTGATGGGTTACAGCATGACTACGCCAGGTTTTGCAGAGGGCTTCAAATTCTTGTTTAGCTTTGATGCCAGCAAGTTGACGACTGACAGCGTGGTGGTGGCGCTGGGTCACTCCTTCTTTACCTTGTCACTGGGTATGGGCGCGATCATGGCGTACGGTGCTTATATGCCGCAGGAAGCCTCTTTGGGCAAAACTGTGATCACTGTCGGTATTCTGGATACCCTGGTGGCGCTGACGGCCGGTTTGGTGATTTTCCCGATTGTGTTTAGTCAAGGCCTGGAGCCGGGTGCTGGTCCTGGTCTGATGTTCCAAACCTTACCTGTAGCGTTTGGTAGCCTGCCGGGCGGTGCATTTATCGGTACAGCCTTCTTTATTCTGGTAGCGATTGCAGCTTGGAGTTCCGCCATTTCGATCGCTGAGCCAGCGGTTGCCTGGGCGGTAGAGCGTGGTGCAACGCGTGTGGTTGCCACTGTTATCGTCTGTGGTGCTGCCTGGGCATTGGGTATGCTGACTGTGCTGTCATTTAATGAGCTGTCAGAGTTTACCTTCTTGAAAGGCACCGTCTTCGACAACCTCGACTTCCTGACGTCAAACATCATGCTGCCATTAGGTGGTCTGTTGATTGCGCTGTTTGTCGGCTGGTTTATGAAGGAACGTGCCGTGGCGAAAGAGGCCAATGTGCAAAGCGAGATGGTGTACAACATCTGGCGCGTTATGTTGCGCTTTGTATCACCTCTGGCGGTTTTGTTTATCTTCCTTAATGGCTTGGGCATCTTTGCCTGGATTAAGGAGCTCTTTGCCTGAGTAAGGCTTGCCAGCGGCCGGGTTGGTTCGGCTGTCATCAAACATCGGAGTGGTTATAATCCCGCCCCGATGTTTTTTGATGAGAGGCACTATGACCACAATTACCCGTAGTGCGCTGGTAATGCACAGTGCTGAGGAAATGTTCGAATTGGTCAATGACGTCAGTCGTTACCCCGAATTCCTCAGCGGCTGTGAACACACCGAAGTCCTCGATCAAGGTGAGGACTTCATTGAGGCCCGCCTGACCATTGCCAAGGCGGGCTTTAATCAGAGCTTCAGTACCCGCAATACTTTAGAACGCCCAACGCGCATGGACATGCAGCTGGTCGATGGACCGTTTTCGCATTTCCATGGTATTTGGCTGTTTACACCACTCGCGGAAGACGCATGCAAAGTGTCGCTTGAACTTGAGTTTGAGATCGCTAACCGCATCGCGGGTGCTGCCGTGGGGGCGGTGTTTAAGCAGATCGCCAACACCATGGTCGATTCTTTTGTTCAACGAGCGAAGTACATTTATGGCTGAGTTGATTGAAGTCGAAGTGGCTTATGCGTTAGCGCACAAGCAAAGAATTTTGACGGTTCAGGTAGAAGAAGGGGCAACGTTGCTAGACGCTGTGCGCGCCTCTGGCATTGAACGCGAGTTCCCTGAGCTGGACATTGAGCAGGCGAAACTAGGGGTCTTTGGCAAGGCGTCACGCGCCCCGGACAAGGACACCGTGCGCGCAGGCGATCGCATAGAAATCTATCGTCCGCTGATCATCGACCCTAAGCAAGCACGTGCCAACCGTGCTGCCAAGGCAGCGGCCAAAGAGTAATGGCCGCTGGGCAAGTTCAGGTCGTTACTCGCTGACCTGAATGGTGTCGGCCGATTCTTCTTGCTGTGGCAGGCTGTTCAGCTGATTTTCTTCGCTGAATTCAGCATCAGGCAACTTGCCGTCGTAGTGGCTGAAGCGGCCAGTGTCATCGAAGAACACACTGATGCGGTAAGACGTCACCACTTCATCGCGCTTTTCCAATGAGTAGAAGTAGTCCCAGCGTTGTTGTTCGAAGGGGTTGCCGAGAACAGGTGTACCCATCACATAGATGACCTGGCGCGGTGTCATGCCTGGCTCCAGTTGAGTCAGCATGTCGGCGGTTACGATATTTCCCTGCTGTACGTTCAGTTTATAAACGCCGGGGAAGGTGCAACCGGAAAGGGTTGCAATACCAAGTGAAACAGTCAGAATTAGAGCTCGCATGCGGTGTATCTCGTCAGTAGGGCTTGCGACGTGGCTGGCGATGATACCTGATAAGTTCCAATGCTGTGAAATATTCGAGGAAAGCAATGTCCGAGCAAAACGTCGAGCTGCGCAAAGCGGGCCTTAAAGTCACTTTGCCACGGGTCAAAATTCTGAGCATTCTGGAGAACAATCCAGACGCTCACCTCAGTGCGGAAGACGTTTATCGCTCGCTGATCGATAACGGCGAGGATGTCGGACTGGCAACTGTGTATCGCGTGTTAACCCAGTTTGAAAGCGCTGGCTTGGTGGTGCGCCATAACTTTGATGGCGGTCACTCAGTGTTTGAACTGGCGCGAGGTGAGCACCATGACCACATGGTAAACGTCGATGATGGTTCGGTGATTGAATTTACCAACGATGAAATCGAGCGCTTACAGCACGAAATTGCTGAGTCACTGGGCTATGAGTTGGTGGATCATAGTTTGGTGCTGTACGTGCGCAAGAAGTGACGTAAAGCGAGTTTTAAGTACAAAAAAGCCCGGCTGACTTGCCGGGCTTTTTCGTGTCTGGCTGCCACTCAACGGGCCAGTTTCAGCATTTCTTGCGCGTGGGCCAGGGTTTGCTGTGTGATGTCGATGCCACCGAGCATACGAGCCACCTCTTCACAGCGCTGTTCATTGCTGAGTAAACGAATTTGAGTGTGTGTTGCCTTATCACCGCTGATTTTGCTCACTTGAAAATGCTGGTGTGCCTGAGCAGCCACCTGGGGTTGATGGGTCACACACATGACCTGCACCTGCTCACCCAAGCGACGCATTAATCGGCCCACACGTTCGGCTGTGCCGCCACCGATGCCGACATCCACCTCATCAAAAATAATGCTGCCAATGTCGTTACTTTGTGCCGTCACCACTTGAATCGCCAAGCTAATACGCGCCAGTTCACCACCAGAGGCGACTTTGGCCAGTGGCCCCATGGGCATGCCCGGGTTGGTCTGCACGTATAGCTCAACGTGGTCGATACCGGACGGGTTAGGTTTGGTCGTGGTGAAGCGGGTTTCTAGTTGGACTTGCCCCAACGCCAATGCCTGCAGCTGTTCGGCGACTTGTTGGTCGAGTCGCTGCGCCGCTTGCTGGCGCTGCTGTGACAAGCTGGCAGCCTGTTGCTCAAACTGGTGTCTGTAATCATCGACCTGTTGTTGCAGTTGCTCCAAATCGTCATCGGATAGACTCAGCTGTTGCAGTTGTTGCTCCAGTGACTGCCAGTGCTCATACAAACTTTGTGGCTGTACTTGGTGTTTGCGCGCCATGGAAAAAATATCGCTGAGGCGACTTTCGACTTGTTGCAAGCGGTGGGGGTTGATGTCGACGGTATCGATATAGCGTTGCAGTGAGTTGCCCGCTTCTTCTAGTTGAATATGGCCTTGTTGCAGCAGGTCACGGGCGTCAGTTAAATCGCTGTGGTCATCGTCAATGGCCTGCAGTTGCTGGATCGCCTGAAACGCTAGCTGCACCGCACTGGTGTGGCTGTGTTCGTCGCCCTGGCACAACACCAGTGCTTGCTGACCGCTGAGCAGCATGGTTTCGGCGCCGGCCAAGCGCTTATGCTCGTTTTCTAGCTGCTCCAGCTCGTCGCCGCCCAGCTGCAACTCGCGTAGTTCTTCTACCTGATAGCTCAGTAGCTGCTTTTGCGCTTCGCTCTCCTGGCTGTGTTCGCGCAGCTGGCGCAAATGCTGAGCCGCTTTTTGCCACTGGCGGTGCAATTGGCGTACTTGGCTGCACAAGGGGGTTAAATCAGCAAAGTTGTCGATCAGCTGACGGGCGGTATCTGGCTGCAATAGACGTTGGTGGGCGTGTTGAGCATGAATGTCGATCAACTGAGCCGCTAACTCGCGCAGCTCATTTAAAGTGCTGTTGCGGCCGTTGATGTAGGCGCGTGAGCGACCTTCACGCGAGACCACACGGCGTAGCAAGACTTCATCATCATCTAAGGGCAGGTCACGTTCGCTGAGCCACTGGCGTGCCGCCTGATTAATACGAAAGGTAGCACTGACCTCTGCTCGCTGTGCCCCTTGGCGCACACAGCCTGCTTCTGCACGCTGCCCTAAGGCTAAGCCTAGGGCATCCAATAAGATGGATTTACCAGCACCGGTTTCACCTGTGATGACCACCATGCCGTGGCGAAATTCCAATTCCAGCTGCTCTACCAAAGCGAACTGATGGATGAACAGATGATTGAGCATACCCCTGCCCCTATCTGAATGGATA
>CBDDTG010000038.1:0-12229 GCA_965233665.1 Bacterioplanes sp.
CGCGGTGGCGGTATATGGCTCCGTCGATGCGGTGCCTTGGCAACAGGCGCTGCTGTTTGCCGGGGTTTTTTTGGCCACCGCCATTCCCACCGGCCTGTTGTGGCTGGTGTTTGGTCGGCTATTAAAGCGCTACTTGCAGCAGCCTAAGCGGCAAAAAGCCTTTAACCTCAGCATGGCCGTTTTGCTAGTGCTCTCCATTGTGCCGGCGGTGCTGTAGCCAGCGTCTCGCTAGCGGACAGCACTTGCATCTCCATTCCTTTCAATATCGCTAACGGCGTCTATTTACGCGCTCAATTACCCATAGGGCTATTCGAGCCATCACCATTGTCGCCGCTTTTTGGTTTACGTTAACGTAAACGTAAGACAAAGAGTGAGCACCCATGAGCGTAAAAGAACGCAGCCATTACAGTATTCGCGACCTGGCCGACGAGTTTGATATCACCACCCGCACCATTCGCTTTTACGAAGCAGAAGGGCTGCTGAGTCCTCAACGCGAGGGGCAAACTCGCATCTATTCACCCCAGGATAGGGTGCGGTTAAAGCTGATTTTGCGCGGCAAACGCTTGGGTCTGTCGTTGGCAGAAAGCCGTGAGCTGATTGATATGTACGACCCCTCGGCCAATCGGCCGCAGCTGGAGTCACTGCTGTCGGCCATTGATCGCCGCCGCCAGCAATTGCAGCAACAGCTGCACGATATTCAACGCATGATGGAAGAGCTAGACGATGCCGAGCTGAAAGCTCGCCAGGCGTTAGAGCCCCATCAACTGGAAAAATAATAACTTAATCACTGTTACAACCACCTGAGGAGGTTGGCCATGAAAGATTTTAACTTTGGCCTGGGCGAAACCCTGGATATGTTGCGCGAACAGGTCCATGGCTTTGCGCAAAAGGAATTGGCTCCGATTGCGGCGGAGGTCGACAAAAATAACGAATTTCCAATGCCCATGTGGCGCCGTTTTGGTGAGCAAGGGCTGTTGGGTATTACCGTCGGCGAGCAATACGGTGGGGCTGATATGGGCTATCTGGCCCACGTCGTCGCGATGGAAGAAATTAGCCGCGCATCGGCCTCGGTGGGCTTGTCGTACGGTGCGCACTCTAATCTGTGTGTGAATCAGATTCACCGCAATGGCACTGAAGCGCAAAAAGAAAAGTATTTGCCCAAGCTGGTGAGCGGCGAGCACATTGGTGCGCTGGCCATGAGTGAGCCCAATGCCGGCTCGGACGTGGTATCCATGACACTGCGCGCCGACTTAAAAGGCGATCACTATGTGCTTAATGGCAGCAAAATGTGGATCACCAATGGCCCAGATGCCCATGTTTACGTGATTTACGCCAAAACCGATTTTGATCAAGGCCCGCACGGCATTACCGCCTTTATCGTTGAGCGCGATTGGGCCGGTTTTTCGCGCAGTCCTAAGCTCGACAAGCTGGGCATGCGCGGCTCTAACACCTGTGAGTTGGTGTTCGATAACGTTGAAGTGCCAGTGGAAAACATTCTTGGCACCCTAAACGAAGGCGTGAAGGTATTGATGAGCGGCCTCGATTACGAGCGTGTGGTGCTGTCGGGCGGCCCGACCGGCATCATGCAAGCCTGCATGGATATCGTTAAGCCCTACGTTGCCGAGCGCACACAGTTCGGCAAGCCAATTGGTAGCTTCCAGCTGGTGCAGGGCAAGCTGGCCGATATGTACACCAGCATGAACGCCAGTCGCGCCTATTTGTACGCCGTCGCCGCGGCCTGTGATCGCGGTGAAACCACCCGCAAAGATGCCGCCGGTGTGATTCTGTATTGCGCTGAAAAAGCCACGCAAATGGCGTTGGATGCCATCCAACTGTTGGGCGGCAATGGCTACATCAATGAATACGATGCCGGCCGACTGCTGCGTGATGCCAAGTTGTACGAAATCGGTGCTGGCACCTCAGAAGTGCGGCGCATGCTGATTGGTCGTGAGATGTTGCAGGAGAATCTGTAATGCCGGTATTGAGCAGCCGGGCAGAGCTAAAAAGCCCTGACTTTGATCAAAATCGTGCCCATATGCAGGCCTTGGTTGATGACCTTAACCTGCAGGCACGTCGCATTGCTGAAGGCGGCGGCGAAGCCGCCATGCAGCGGCATATCGAACGTGGCAAATTACCGCCGCGCCAGCGCGTTGCCCAACTGTTGGATGCCGGCAGCCCATTTTTAGAAATTGGCCAGCTGGCCGCCCATGATATGTACGATGACGAACATGTGCCCGCTGCTGGTGTGGTGGCGGGCATTGGCCGCATTCATGGCGTCGAATGCATGGTGGTGGCCAACGACGCCACGGTCAAAGGCGGTAGTTATTACCCCATCACGGTGAAAAAGCATCTCAGGGCGCAGGATATTGCCCGCCAGAACCGTTTGCCCTGTATTTATTTGGTCGATTCTGGCGGTGCCAACCTGCCGCGCCAGGATGAAGTCTTTCCCGATCGCGATCACTTTGGTCGCATCTTTTACAACCAGGCCAATATGAGTGCCGCTGGCATTCCACAAATTGCTGTGGTTATGGGCTCTTGTACCGCAGGCGGTGCCTATGTGCCGGCGATGGCCGATGAATCCATTATTGTGCGCAACCAAGGCACCATTTTCCTGGCTGGTCCACCGTTGGTGAAAATGGCCACCGGCGAAGATGTTAGCGCCGAAGAATTGGGCGGTGGTGAGCTGCACTGCCAGCAATCTGGCGTGGCGGATCATCTGGCCGAGAACGATGCCCATGCACTGCAGCTGGCGCGCCAAGCCGTTGCTCGGCTGAATTGGCCGGCCAGCCCAGAACCAAGCCAGCCGATTACGCCACCGCGCCATGATATTCATGATTTGTACGGCATTATCCCCAGCGATACCCGCCAGCCCTTTGATGTGCGTGAAGTGATTGCGCGGCTGGTTGACGGCTCTGAGTTTGATGAATTTAAGGCACGTTTTGGTACTAGCTTAGTGTGTGGTTTTGCCAGCCTGTATGGCATGCCCATTGGCATCGTAGCGAACAACGGCATCCTGTTTTCTGAGTCGGCGCAAAAAGGCGCGCACTTCATTCAACTGTGTGCCCAGCGTGGTATTGCCCTAGTGTTTTTGCAAAACATCACCGGCTTTATGGTCGGCCCTAAATACGAAGCCGAAGGTATTGCCCGTCATGGCGCCAAAATGGTGACCGCCGTGGCCTGCGCCAATGTGCCCAAGCTGACCTTAGTGATTGGTGGCAGCTTTGGTGCCGGCAACTACGGCATGTGTGGCCGCGCTTACGACCCCAACTTTATGTTTATGTGGCCCAACGCTCGTATTTCTGTGATGGGCGGTGAGCAAGCAGCCGGCGTGTTGGCACAGGTAAAACAGCAAGCGGCGCTGAAAAAAGGCCAAAGCTGGAGCGATGAGCAGTCAGAAGCCATTAAGCAGCCGGTGCGCGAGCAATACGAGCGCCAAGGTCACCCTTATTACAGCTCGGCCCGCCTATGGGACGACGGTGTGATCGACCCAGCCGATAGCCGTCGGGTGTTAGGGCTGGCACTGTCTAGCTGTTATCAAGCCGAAGCCTGCTCCAGCCGCTTCGGCGTATTCCGCATGTAGGAGGCCTTATGCTCACCGTTGCAATTGAACAGGGCATCGCCCGCCTAACACTCAACCGCCCGCAAGTTGGCAACGCTTTTAATGCCGAGCTGATTGCTGAGCTGCAACAGCAATTTGAACGCCTGGCAGACGACGACAGCGTGCGTGTATTGGTGCTGGCCGGCGAGGGCAAGCACTTTTGTGCTGGCGCCGATTTAAATTGGATGAAGCAGCAAAAAGACGGCAGCCAGCAACAAAACCAAGCCGATGCGCTGGCGTTGGCACAGATGCTAAAAGCCCTGTATGAATTTCCCAAACCCACCATTGCCATGGTGCAAGGCGCGGCCTTTGGTGGCGCCTTGGGGCTGATTTGTGCCTGCGATATGGCCGTCGCCAGTAGTGATGCCCGTTTTTGCCTAAGCGAAGTCAAACTCGGCTTAAGCCCGGCCACCATCAGCCCCTATGTGTTGGCGGCCATGGGGTCCAGACAAGCGCGACGCTATTGGCTAACGGCCGAGCTGATCAGCGCGCAGCAAGCGCAGCAACTGCAGCTGGTGCATGAAGTGGTGGCCAAAGACGACTTAAACGATCAGGTGCAGCAGTGGTGTCAGGCGTTGCTGGCCAATGGCCCCCAGGCCATGGCGGCGACCAAGCACTTGATTCAGCAGCAAGGCCGTGAACTGAATGACGCACTGCTGTATTCCACCAGCGATTTGATAGCCCGCCTGCGTGTTGGTGACGAAGGGCAGGAAGGGCTAACAGCATTTCTACAAAAACGATCGCCTAGCTGGCAGGTAACGCCGGACAAGGAGTCTGCTCCAGCCGAGCAGCCAACGCCCGTCGAGGAGCACAAGGCATGATGCAAAAAGTTTTAATCGCCAACCGTGGTGAAATCGCCGTGCGCATTATGCGCACTTTAAAAGACCTCGGCATTGCCAGTGTGGCGGTTTACTCCGATGCCGATCGCCACGCCATGCATGTCGATATGGCCGATGAAGCGGTGCACATTGGTGCCAATGAAGCCAGCGACAGCTACTTACGCAGCGATAAAATTCTCGCCGCTGCCAAGGCGGTCGGCGCCGACGCTATTCACCCCGGATATGGCTTTTTAAGTGAAAACGCCGGCTTTGCCCGCGCCGTGGCCGAAGCCGGACTGATCTTTATTGGCCCGCCCGCCGATGCCATTGATGCCATGGGCGATAAGGCCAGCGCCAAAGCGCTGTTGAGTGGCCGAGAAGTGCCCTTGGTGCCGGGCTACCACGGAGATGAGCAAAGTGACGAACGGCTGTTAGCCGAAGCACTGAACTGCGGCTTTCCATTACTGCTAAAAGCCAGTGCTGGCGGCGGCGGTAAAGGCATGCGCATCGTCGAACAAGAAAGCGAGTTGGGCGCTGAAATTGCCGCTGCCCGGCGTGAGGCCGCCAGTGCTTTTGGCGATGATCGGTTACTGATTGAGCGTTTTTTGCGCAAGCCTCGCCATGTTGAAGTGCAGGTGTTCTGCGATCAGCAGGGCAATGGCGTGTACCTGTTTGAGCGTGATTGCTCAGTGCAGCGGCGCCACCAAAAAGTCATTGAAGAAGCGCCGGCTCCGGGCATGACCTCGGAATTGCGCCAGCGCATGGGCGAAGCGGCTTTGGCCGCCGCCCACGCCATTGGCTACGTCGGCGCCGGCACAGTGGAGTTTTTGCTCGATACCGACGGCTCGTTTTATTTCATGGAAATGAACACCCGTTTGCAGGTGGAGCATCCGGTAACGGAAATGATCACTGGCCAAGACCTAGTGCATTGGCAGCTGTTGGTCGCCAGTGGCCATGCCCTGCCGCTAACCCAGGAGCAACTGCGCTGTAATGGCCATGCCATCGAAGTGCGCTTGTACGCCGAAGACCCAGACAATGGCTTTTTACCCGCCCTTGGCACCCTTAACCTTTGGCGCGAACCACGTGCTACCACCCAGGTGCGCATTGATAGCGGTGTGCGCCAGGGCGATCAAGTCAGCCCGCATTACGACCCCATGCTGGCCAAACTGATCGTGCATGGCGATACCCGCGAGCAAGCGTTGCGTTTAATGCGCCAGGCGTTAGCCGACTTGCTGATCGATGGGGTCAAAACCAATCGCGATTTTCTGTTGCGTTTGCTCAGCTGCCCGGCCTTTGTCGACGCCGACCTCAGCACCGATTTAATCGACCGCAGTGATTGGCAAGCCAGCCAAGCACCAGACTGGCACAGTGCCGCACTGGTTGAACTGTTGCTGCCAACCTTGAACTCCAATGCCCACAGCCCCTGGTTTGCCGACGGCTTCCAGCCCAACTTGGCCGCCAGCCGACAACTGACGTTGATGCTGGCCGATGGCCGTGAAACGCGTGTCAGTGCTGAGCGTATTGATCAGGCCTGGCAGATGGACGGTCAGAGCTATTGTAGCCAGCTGCAGCGGGTTGAACAGGACTTGTACCAACTGTTGCCACAGCGCCAGTGGGTATTGCTCAGCGATGACGATATGGTGCTGTTTGATCAACACGGCAGTCAGCGCTTTGTACGCCAACGCTGGTTAGGTGAACAGCATGAAGACGACCATGGTGGCTTGCATGCGCCTATGTCTGGTCATGTGCTGGCGGTTAACGTTGCCGCCGGCGATACCGTAAAGGCCGGTGACGTGCTGATGATTATGGAAGCGATGAAGATGGAGCACAGCATTCGCGCCGGTCACGATGCCGTGGTCGAACAGCTGTTATGTGCAGCCGGTGACAGCGTGCGCGAGGGCGACGAGCTGGTGGTGCTGAGTGATGCTGTGCAAACTGAGGAGCCGGCCTAATGCGAGATCACGTGACTCTGGTTGAAGTCGGCGCCCGTGATGGTTTGCAAAATGAAGCGCAAACCCTATCGGTGGCGCTGCGCTGTGAGCTGATCGAACGGCTGGCAGACTGTGGCCTGACCCGCATTGAAGCCGGCAGTTTTGTATCGCCGAAATGGGTGCCGCAAATGGCGGACAGCGATGCTGTACTGCAGCAGCTGAAAGCCCGCTCCGACGTGCGCTACAGCGTGTTAACCCCCAATTTACGTGGGCTAGACGGCGCCCTCAGTGCCGATGCCAAAGAAGTGGCGGTATTTACCGCCGCTTCCGATGCTTTTACCCAGAAAAACACCAACTGCAGCGTGGCTGAATCATTGGAGCGGGCGCGTGCTGTGGTGGATGCGGCTCGCACTGCCGGCATTCCGGTACGTGGTTATGTGTCGACTGTGATGGGCTGTCCTTACCAGGGTGACGTCAGCATTGATGCGGTGCTGGATGTCAGTCAGAGCTTATTGGAAATGGGCTGTTACGAGGTCTCGCTGGGCGACACCATAGGCGTCGGCACAGTAAAGCAAACCCGTGAACTGATTCGTGCACTGGCCATGCAGCTACCTGTTGCTCAGCTGGCGGTGCATTTTCACGATACCTATGGCCAGGCGTTGGCCAATATTCATGCTGCCCTGGAGCTGGGTGTACGCACCGTCGACAGTTCGGTGGCGGGCTTAGGCGGTTGTCCTTATGCCGCGGGTGCGTCGGGCAATGTTGCCAGTGAAGATGTGGTGTACCTGCTGCAAGGTCTGGGTTTAAGCTGTGGCGTCGATCTTCAGCAACTGGCCATAACAGGCGCTTGGATCTCACAACAACTGCAGCGCGATCACAGCAGCAAAGCCGGTAAAGCCATCGCAGCCAATCAGGCTGCAGCAGTCAGGGAGTCACAAGGATGAGCACAACAGCGCTTTGGCAGGCCTCACAACAGCGCCGCCAGCACAGCCAACTGCAGCACTACATGCACTGGCTGGCAGAGCAGCAACAGCATAATTTTGAGCATTACAACGAGCTCTATCAGTGGAGCATCGAGCAGCGCGGCGAGTTTTGGCAGTCGCTGTGGCAATATTTCGATATTCAAGCCCATCAGCCAGCCAGTCAGGTGCTGCAAGAATCGAGTGATCTGCGTCAAACACGTTGGTTTGAAGGCGCGCGGCTAAATTTTGCCGAGCATTTATTACGCCCCGCCATGAACGATGACACGGCCGATAAAATCGCTCTGGTATTTCGCAGTGAGCAGGACATTCGCACCAGCCTGAGCTACCGCCAGCTCTACCAACAGGTCGAAAAAGCCGCCAGCGCTATGCGCCAGCGCGGCGTTGTGGCCGGTGATCGTGTCGCTGCCTTTATGCCCAATGTGCCAGAAACCGTCATCAGTATGTTGGCAGCCGCCAGCATCGGCGCTTTGTTTTCTTCATGCTCGCCGGATTTTGGCCTTAATGGCGTCTTGGATCGCTTTGGCCAGATTCAGCCAAAGCTGTTGATCGCTACCCAAGGCTATTTTTATGCCGGCAAATGGATCGATTGCAGCGAGCGCGTAGCGGCCTTGCGTGATGCCTTGCAGCTGCCGGCCGAGCAGCTAATTTCTGTGCCTTACCCGGGCTGTGATAGCACGCCCAACGGCGCTTGGAGCTGGCACGAGTTTCTAGCGACCCATGAAGATAATAATGACTTCAGCGAGCTGCAGTTTGCCTCACTGCCATTCGATCACCCGTTATATATCATGTACAGCTCAGGTACGACCGGTGTGCCTAAGTGCATTGTGCACGGCGCTGGCGGCACCTTATTGCAGCACCTAAAAGAGCTGCGTTTACACACCGATGTTGGCCCAGACGATGTGCTGTTTTATTTCACCACTTGCGGCTGGATGATGTGGAACTGGCTAGTGTCGGGCTTGGCCACCGGTGCCACTGTGGTGCTATACGACGGCTCGCCGTTTCATCCGGGGCCTGACGTGCTGTGGCAAATGGCCGAGGACGAAGGTGTGACCGTATTTGGCACCAGTGCTAAATACATCAGTGCACTGGAAAAGGCCGAGCAACGGCCTATCGAACGGCCGTTAAAATTACGCACATTGTTATCCACAGGCTCGCCGCTGGCCCATGAAAGCTTCGACTACGTCTATAACGCCATTGGCCGTGACTTGGCGCTGTGTTCCATCTCCGGTGGCACCGACATCATTTCCTGCTTTGCCTTAGGTAATCCACTGCTGCCTGTGTATCGCGGTGAGTTGCAATGTGCGGGCCTTGGCATGGCGGTGGATGTGTGTGATGAGCAGGGGCAACCCTGCCCGCCCGGCAAAAAGGGCGAGCTGGTGTGTCGCCATGCTTTCCCTTCTATGCCGGTGGGCTTTTGGAACGATGCCGACGGCGAGCGCTACCGCAGCGCCTACTTTGATCGTTTTGACGGCATGTGGGCCCATGGCGACTACGCCGAGTTCAGCGCCCATCAGCAAGATGGCCATAGCTGGAATAGCCTGACTATTCACGGTCGCTCCGATGCCGTGTTAAACCCAGGTGGGGTGCGTATTGGCACCGCTGAAATCTATCGTCAGGTAGAGCAGTTAGTGACAGTGCAGGAAAGCCTGGCGATTGGCCAGCAATGGCAAGACGACGTGCGCGTGGTGCTGTTTGTGGTGCTGGCCGATGGCTTGCAGCTCGACGATGAACTGCGCCAGCAAATTCGCCAACGCATTCGCCAACACTGCACGCCGCGCCATGTGCCGGCCAAAATCATTCAGGTGCCGGCGCTGCCGCGCACTATCAGCGGCAAGCTGGTGGAGCTGGCGGTACGTAATGTGGTGCATGGTGAGCCAGTGAAAAACACCGATGCTTTGGCTAACCCACAGACGCTGGATTACTTCAAAGACATTGCCGAACTCAAACAGGACTAACCGCATGACTGACAGCAGCCCGGCATTATTGGTAGAACGCTGCCACGACGGCAATGATGAGCCCAGTATCGTACTGGCGACCTTTAACCGGGCGGCGCTCAAACATGCGATTTCCGATGCCGATATGATCGACGCCATCGAACAGCTGATCGATGAAATCAATGCCTCATTAACTGGCCCGCAGGCAGTCAAAGTATTGGTGATAACCGGCAGCGACGGTGTGTTTAGTGGTGGCGGCAATATCAAAGCCATGCAGGCGCGCAGCGGCATGTTTGCTGGCGATGAGCGCCAGCTAAGCGACAATTACCGCAATTACATTCAGCGCATTCCGCGCGCCTTTGCCCGCCTGCAAGTGCCGGCCATAGCCGCCGTCAACGGCGCCGCCATTGGCGCTGGCAATGATCTGGTGTGCATGTGCGATATGGCCATTGCCGCCCGTTCTGCGGTGTTTGCCGAAAGCTTTATTCAGCTGGGGCTGATTCCTGGCGACGGTGGTGCCTGGCTGTTGCCACGGCGGGTAGGCATGCAACATGCCATGACCATGGCACTGACGGGTCGGCGTTTTAGCGCCGACGAAGCGCTGGCCATGAACTTGGTGATGCAGGTCGTGGCCGACGATCAGCTATTGGGCACGGCCCTGGGCTTAGCGCGGCAAATGGCAGTGCACGACGGCCGGGTATTGCGCGAAAGCAAACGCTTATTGTTAGACGCTCAGCAACAAAGCCTTGATCAAGCGTTAGATGCCGCGGCGCAGTTGCAGGGGCAATTGCATCATGCGGAGAGTTTTAAGTTGTAGGGGGAGCGCTAAATCTTATGTTCTCTTTGAGGTTATTCCTCGCGCTGGGCGGATACCGTCATTGCTAACGCAGGTAGCCTGCTAAGGCGCGGAAATCTGGGGGTGAGAGGGAGTTTGAAACTTAGAATGGATGCCACGCTAAAACTGCCGACATACCCCGTCGCATGCCAGCCTTGCTAGCAGATTCGCTTGTTGATAGCTTATCGTCAATAGTGTCAGCAATCTGATGGTCTGAGTCCATTGGTCGTCTGGACGGCAGGCGGGTACGCTTTCCCAAGAGGGAGTGTGAGAGAGAAGTGTATCGAACCGTGAATCAATGGGTTAGTAGAGGTACCTAGAATGGTTCTAGCTAGGAAAACAGGCACGCAGACTATGAAGCTGTTATGTATCACTGCGAATGAACTGAATAGTTATGTTTAGAACTAAGGAAGAGAAAAGATGAGCGAGTCGACTCAGGAAAAAATGTTAAGCCTATATCCATTAGATTATCCATTTGAAACGCTATTTAATCGTATTAATTCTACTCCACCTAAATTACAGTTGGATCCAGATTTTCAGAGAAAATATAAGTGGGATAAAGATGGTTGGGAAAGATCTTCCAAGTTTATTGAATCATGTTTGATGAGAATACCTCTGCCTTCATGCTATTTTGCAGAAGATGATGAAGGAAAACATATGGTGATTGATGGTTTACAGCGCTTAACTACAATCAATCGATTTTTTAACGATGAATTTGCATTAGAGGGTTTAACTACATTTAAAGAGCTTGAAGGAAAAAAGTTCTCTGAATTGGGTTCGTATCAAACTGAACTAGAAACTACGACCATTCGATGTATCGTTCTTCGGAAAGACAATCCCAAAAGCTTGATTAGGGAGATTTTCTCTCGCCTTAATCAAGGTGCGGTTGAGTTGTCGGATCAAGAAATTCGGCATGCAATTTATCCTGGAGAGTTAGATGCGTTGCTTACTGAGCTATCAGCTGATGATGAGATTCAAAGGTTTGGCTTAGCTGTTGATTCAAACGCTACTCGGGATGGGCTAGAGCCAGAAGAGCAGGTATTGCGTTACTTTGCGTTTTCAGATGACAAGGAACTGAATGGCTTTGATGGAACTCTAAAGTCTTTTCTAGATAGCTATATGGAAAAAAATAGTAAACTAACTGAAGAGCAAGTAAACGAGCATAGAAGCAGGTTTATTACTGCCCTAGATACTTGTAAAGAAGTGTTTGCTGAAGATGTATTTGTTAACCCGACAGTGCAAAGAAAGCGTAAGGGTTTGGTACATTATGATCTTGTAATGACTACTGTCGGAGAGCTAGATCCTGAAGTGGCTAAGGAGAAAGCTGAAGTTATACGCAATGCATATGCGAGTTTGTGTGAAAGCGATGAGTTTAAAAGAACCTTATCCGGCGGGTTACAAAACAAAGGTTCAATACAAAGGCGAAAAGAAAAATGGGCTGAGCTATTGGAAGGCGCTTTAAATGGAGTTTAAGGATATTTATGATAAATATGAAGGGCTACTAAGTAAGTTGAAAGCAATCATCATGCAATCTCAACAAAGGGTGCTTGCAGAAGAACCCGATGAGATTTTTTCAGGCAATGTAAATTTCTTTGTGAAATCGTATTTGATTAATATCTGTACATACCTTGAAGCCTATTTGCAGGATGTTGCTTTTGAGCACACATCGAGGATCAGTAATCGACTGAAAAGTATTTCTGTGCCGCATAATTTTTTATACTGGAGGCTGGCAAAGGATGTTAAAGATAAAGATTTGTCGTTTGAATACGCAGAATATAAGGTAACTAAAAAAGATTTGTCTGATTCAATCTCAGGAAATCCTTATAAGACTATCAAAGCATTTAAATTTATTGGCATCGATTTGAACTCGAGTGGTAAATTCCAAGAAAACAAGGACGTAATTAACTCGGTTGTAATTAAAAGAAATAACATAATTCATCATAACGATGATGCTAGTGACATATCATTTTATGATTTGATTATTAATATAGATGTGTTTTTAGATTACATGGCTTCAATAGAAGAAACTGTCACTAGCGTGAACGAAGCGACACAACACGAACAACATAGAAGGTAAACAAGGCTAGAAGAACAACATTGTGACCAAACAACATGGACACCTGGAACAAG
>CBDDTG010000039.1:0-8517 GCA_965233665.1 Bacterioplanes sp.
CGATGGCTGCATTGAGCGCTTGGGGAAATAAATAGTGATGGTCTGCAGCCGTGGTGCAGCCAGAGAGCAGCAGTTCGACCAGCGCCAACTCCGTGGCGACGGCATGCCACTCTGGCATCAGCCCGGCCCAGATGGGGTATAAACTTTGTAACCAGGGAAATAGCTTTTTATTTAATGCCACTGGGCAGGCACGGGTGAGAGTTTGATAAAAATGGTGATGGCTATTAATTAAGCCGGGCAACAGAACGTGCTCGCTGGCATCCCAGGTTTGATCGATCACGGTGTTAGGTTGTTGGCCGCTGGCCACCAGTTCCACAATGCGGTCGTTGCAAATGACGACGCCGTTGTCGGCATTTTGTGCATTGGCGGTATAGCAGGCGCGGGGGTGTTTGATCCAGATAGTGGTCACAGGCGTCTCCGTTATTCATGCGACACACTGACACGCCGCACTCTGTTTCTGTAGGGCGCATTAGCGCCATCAACAGCAGTGACTTGCGTGTTAATCTGCTCAGCGCAGTTTATCAGAGTCAGGCTCGGTATGTGCTGTTTTGGTGCTGTTAGTTAGGTAATCGCACCGCTTTGGCTGACAGCAAAGCCGTATTGCTGGATAAATAGCGGGCTGACTGGTTGGTCAGATAATTGCAGAGGTTGCAGTTTTAAGGAGACCTTTATGACTGCACCTATTCCAGAGCTGATCTTTGGCCTCGATGATAAACCGCCTGCCTCTGCAACTGTGTTGGCCGCTTTACAGCATGTATTGGCCAGTTTTGTTGGCATCATTACGCCGACCTTAATTATTGCCGGTGCATTAGGGTTGGCGGACGAAGTTCCTTATTTGATTTCTATGGCGCTGTTGGTGTCGGGAGTCGGTACCTTTATCCAAGCTAAAAAAATTGGCCCTGTGGGATCTGGCATGATGGCGATACAAGGAACGAGCTTTGCATTTTTGAGCTCTATTTTGGCCGCAGGCTTTATTGCTAAGGGCAAAGGTGGTGGGCCAGAGGAAATCCTCAGTTTGATTTTTGGGGTGTGCTTCTTTGGCGCGTTTGTTGAGATTTTATTGAGTCGCTTCCTGCACCGATTAAAGACATTTATTACACCGCTGGTGACCGGCATAGTGATTACCACCATCGGTCTTTATCTGATTAAAGTGGGGATGACGGATTTGGCTGGTGGCTTTAACGCACCAGATTTTGGCTCTCCAGCCAATCTGGCTCTGGGCGGCAGTGTGCTATTGCTTATTATTGTGCTCAGCCAAGCGTCACTGACGTGGCTTCGTTCGGGGGCTGTTTTTTTCGGTTTGTTGGTTGGGTTTGTGGCGGCCATAGGGATGGGGAAGGTCGATTTCAGTGGGCTGGCCCAGCAAAGCTGGTTTGTTGTTCCTGTTCCATTTAAATACGGCTTTGATTTTGACTGGCAGGCCTTTTTACCTGTGGCGTTAATTTATCTTATTACCGCCATTGAGTCTTCGGGCGATTTAACGGCGACGTCGATGGTATCGAAGCAACCGATTGATGGCCCTGTGTATCGTGATCGCATCCGTGCGGGTGTCTTGGGAGATGGTGTTAACTCACTGATTGCGGCCAGTTTGAATACCTTTCCAAACACCACTTTCAGTCAGAACAATGCCGTCATTCAGCTGACGGGCAATGCTAGCCGTCATGTTGCATACATCGTGGCAGCATTGTTAGTCATATTGGGGTTGTTGCCGATGATGGGGGCGGTGTTGCAGCAGTTGCCTAAGCCTGTTTTGGGCGGTGCAACCCTGGTGATGTTTGGCACAGTGGCCGCCGCAGGCATTCGAATACTGGCTACGGTTGAGCTGGATCGCCGCTCCATGATGATCATGGCGGTTTCATTTGGTTTAGGCTTAGGCGTCGCCGCAGTGCCAGAGTTGCTGCAGCAGATGCCAGCGCTGGTGCAGAATGTGTTTGGTTCGGCGGTCACGGTGAGTGGTTTATCGGCGTTGTTGCTCAATAGCTTGTTACCTGGGCGCAGTCGTGATGAATCCGTCAGCCAAGAGAATGTTTCCACGTCAGTACTGTCGCGCGCTTGAGGCGGCTGTAGCGGTTCAAGTGGGTCACTGCTAGGCTCACAGCAGGGGTCGCTGGGGCGGCTGGTTAGGTGGAGCTGATGCATGTCCAAAGCTGGCGTTCTAAGCCGCAAACTGCTGCTGGCGATCTTGCTCAGCAGCTCCCTGGTTACTTTGCTGATGACGGGTTTTATTCTTTGGCGCGATTATCAAAGCGAAGTGTCGGATGCGCGCCAAGCGCTGGAGCACATTCAACTGACCTATTTGGATAGCGTTGCCATCAGCTTGTGGAACATGGATGAAACCCAACTCGAAGCTCAGCTGCAGGGCATGGTCAACCTGCCTTATGTCGAAAAAGCGACCGTCAGCGATGAATTTGGCGTGGTGATCGAGGTGGGAGAAACCAGCGCTGATCAGCAGCTAGAAGCGCAAGATTTTGAACTTCTGTATACGGCCAAGCAACGTCATCATCAGCTGGGCGTGCTGACCCTGCAGGTAGATCATGAGCGCATCTTGGCGGCGGTGTACGGCAAGGCCGTGACGATTTTGATTTCCCAGTTTGTGCGCACATTATTGATCTCGGGTGTGATCTTACTGCTGGTGAACCGCATGATCACTCGCCACCTTGATCGCTTAGCCGCTTGGGCAGATCGCGATGATTTGAGTGTTGGGCCGACATTGCAACGTCGTGGACGACCTGATGAGCTGACCCGTTTGGTGCAGGCGATCGATCAGCAACGCCAGCGTGTGCTGCAAACACTGGCGGAGCGTGATTTGGCCAGTGCCCGCTTGCAAGAGTTGAACAACACTCTGGAGCAGCAAGTTGAAAATCGCACGCGGCGCTTAAGCCAGGCGTTTCAGAGTTTGCAACAATCGATGGAGGAGCTGCGCAGTACCCAGCAGCAGCTTGTTACGTCAGAAAAAATGGCGCAGCTGGGCGGTTTGATTGCCGGCGTTGCTCATGAATTAAATACCCCGCTGGGCACAGCTTTAACAGCACACAGCTTTTTAAAAGAGCAGCTGCAGCAAGCACAAAGCGACGACGATATGCACGAGGCACTGGCACTGCTAGAAAACAACTTGCAGCGTGCGATTGCCATCGTTAATACCTTTAAACGTCTGGCAGTACAGCCGCAGCAAGAGGCTCGACGGCGCTTTCGTTTATCTGAACTCGGCCCTGAGCTGTTTGATCTGGTGGCAGATTATGGCGTGGCTGATCGGCTGCAGCTGGATGTGCAGCTGGCCGATGTTTGGCTCAACACCTATCAAAGCAGTTTTATTACCGTGGTTCGCTCGATTTTGGCTAACAGCATTGAGCATGGTTACCCTGAAGGCGGGCCGATGCAGATTAGCGTTACCGCGCGCTGTGATGAGGAAGATTGGCTAACGCTGGAATTTATCGACGATGGCATCGGTATGTCTGAGGAAATCCGTGCGCACGCCTTTGACCCGTTTTACACCACCCGCCGTTCACAAGGCAGTACCGGCCTAGGGTTACATTTGGTGTATAACCTGGTCAGCCAGATTTTGGCCGGCCAGATACGCGCTGAAAACAGCACTCGTGGTGCACATTTGGTGCTGACGATTCCGGTGGATGTGACGCGTGAGGAGCAAACCTTAGCGAAGGGCTCCTCTGAATCATCTGACTCTGCCAGGTAGGCGCTGTCACTGAAGGCGCTGTTATCGAGGGCTGAGCTTAAGACCGCAACCGGTCAAAATCATGTCTTGCAAAAAGTGGGTAATGCGCTCGATGTCTTCTAGCTCGTACTGGCGCTTATTCGACACCTCCAATACCTGGGTTTCAAAGTCGGCGTAGTGCTGGGTGGTGGACCAGATCATAAAAATCAAATGCATGGGGTCCACTGGCCGCAGCTTGCCCTGGTCAATCCAGCTTTGAATCACGGCGCTTTTGTCTTTCACCCAATGGCGCATTTCCTGACTTAAATGTTCTTTTAAGTGCGGTGCACCCTGGATGATTTCCATGGCAAAGATTTTGGAGCCATTGGGGTTGAGGTAGGACTGTTGAACTTTAACGGCAATAAAGCGGCTCAGCACTTCTGCTGGGTCATCGGCTGGGCTGATGTCTTCCAGCACTTCGTTCCAGCTCTGCATAATATGGCTTAATAATGCCTTATACAGATTGGCTTTGCTCTTAAAGTAATAATGCACATTGGCCTTGGGAACCTCCGCACGATCGGCGATGGCCTGCATACTGGTGCCTTTAAAACCATTGCGAACAAACTCACGCTCAGCGGCGGCGAGGATGTTTTCCTCATTGCGCTCGCGAATTTTGCCCGGCTTATACTTCTGTGTGGTCATGATCAACTTCCTACAACAGCTGGTAACAACAAAGGGCAGCCAGTGCTGCCCTAGGTTATCATTAACGCTTACAAATGCGCTTTGATAATAAAGCTTACTGCATTTTGGTCCTTGTCTTCATCATCGATGAACTTCAAACCAAACTTGTTGTTCCAGTAGCTGTATTCCACGCCGACTTTCACCTTGTTGCTGATCCCCAATGCCGGGCCAACGTTATAGGTGATTTGCGGGTTGAAGTGGAATTGGGCGTCCAGGTCTTCGGTCGCGGTGGAATAGTCGATGTAACCATCAATATTGAAATTGCCCTGGTTCCAGCCATAGGTCAAAGTCAGCTGATGATCATTTTCAACATTTTCGTTGTTGGCGTAGAAGTAGGTCGCGCTGGCGTAGTTTAGACCCGGCACGGCCAGGTCAGCGCCCACACCGTACAGGTAGTTGTCCTGCTGGCCAGAGGCATCGCTGGTCGAGCCAAACTCGTAGGTAAAGGCAGCGTTAATGGCGCTGACAAAACCGTCCATTTTCACCAGGTGAACCTTGGGTGAAAACTCACCGTAGGTTTCTTTAAACTGAGTGCCGCCTTCTGGCGTTTCGCCAACATGGCGATCGACGAAGAAAAACAAGCCGCCCCAGCTATGACCAGAGGCGTGCTCCAGTGTCATGGTGGTGAGTTTTTCTTCAGGTACCAGCTTGTAATCTTCGCCATACAACACAGACACACTGTTATCTGCCCAGTATTGCTCTGCTTGAGCAGGGACGGCAATGGCGGCGCTTAACAAGGTGCCAATGACTACTTTTTTCATGACTGCTTTCTCTCTTTATCAAGCTTCGGGTAATTTGCTATCGACACCTTCGACGTGCCAGTTCATGCCTTTAAGATCGTCATCTGCCAGGCTTTCATTGGCTTTAACACGCTCTGTGCCTTGCTGATCTTTGATCGGGCCTGCGAACACTTGCAGTTCACCGGCTTTGATCTGAGCTTTTTTCTCTTCTACCAAGGTACGCACCTCGGCCGGTACCGCAGCGTTAAATGGTGCGATATCGGTAACGCCCTCTTTCAGGCCATACCACAGGCTTTGTGACTCCCAGGTGCCATTCATTACGGCTTCGGCTTTGGCAATATAAAGCGGCGCCCAGTTGTGAATGGTGGAAGTCAGGTGAGCACTTTTACCGTAGGCCGACATATCGGTGTGATAACCGATGGCGTATTTGCCTTTGGCTTCGGCGGCTTGAATAACGGCCGCAGAGTCTGTGTGCTGAGTAAGCACATCAGCACCTTGCAGCATCAAGGTTTCAGCCGCTTCGCGCTCTTTGGCTGGGTCGTACCAGCTGCTGATCCAGATGACTTTTACTTTTACATCTGGGTTCACTTCACGCGCGCCTTTGGTAAAGGCATTAATGCCGCGCACCACTTCAGGAATAGGGAAAGACGCAACGTAACCCAGGGTATTGCTTTCAGTCATGCTGCCAGCAACTAAGCCCGTTAAATAACGGCCTTGATACGCACGGGCCATGTAGTTGCCGACGTTTTTACCCTGCTTGTAACCGGTAGCGTGTTCAAATTTTACTTTGGGGAACTTGCGCGCCACTTTTAGGGTTGGGTTCATGTAGCCAAACGAGGTGGTAAAAATCAGCTCGTTGCCTTTTTGTGCCAGGTTGCGAATCACTCGGGCCGAGTCAGCACCTTCTGCCACGCTCTCGACGTAGGTGGTTTTGACTTTATCACCAAATTTTTCTTCTACCGCTTTACGCGCTGCGTCATGGCCGTAAGTCCAACCGGCATCGCCGACTGGGCCAACGTAAACAAAGCCGATGTTGAGCGGTTCTGCCTGGCTGGCGCTGGCCGCAAAGGCCAGGCCGGCGGCGACCATCAGTTTTTTAATTGTCATGTCTCTCTCCTTCCAGATTAACTCATTGGCCGGTAGGGGCGGCCGATGGATTTAGGTGCGCTCAAACGGGTTTTAACGGCATCGCTGGATAGCCATACCAACACCACAATGGTCGCAACATACGGCAACATGGCCATAATATTGGGCGGTACTTCAAAGCGCGTGCCTTGCAGCACCAAATGCAAAATACTGGCAAAACCAAATAAGTACGCACCTAACAAAATGCGCTCGGCTTTCCAGCTGGCAAACACCACCAGTGCCAGTGCAATCCAGCCGCGCCCGGCTGACATGCCCTCTGACCACATAGGCGTGTACGCCAGCGATAAATAAGCCCCGGCTAAGCCGGTCATGGCACCGCCAAATAGCACCGCGGCGTAGCGCAGCAGCTGCACGTTAATGCCAATGGCATTGGCGGCTTCTGGGTTTTCACCTACGGCGCGAATTTTTAGCCCCAAGCGGCTGTACTTAAACAGCCAAAACACCAACGCAAATAGGGTTAACGCCACGTACACCAGAGCATCGTGCTGGAACAGCACCTTGCCAATAACTGGGAGGTCGCTGAGCAATGGAATGGCCAGCGGCTGCATGCCATCCAAGCCAATGCCAACATAGTTGCTGCCCAAAAACGCACTCAGACCCGTACCAAAAATGGTCAGCGCCAAACCTGTGGCCACCTGGTTGGAGGCCAGTGAAATGGCCAAAAAGCCAAACAGCAAGGCCATCAACATGCCAGCAAATATGGCAAACCAAACGGCAATAAATAAGTTGCCGGTGACGGTGGCGGCGATAAAGCCGATCACAGCGCCCACCAGCAACATGCCCTCTTGGCCGAGGTTTAATACACCGGATTTTTCGCACACCATTTCTCCTAGGGCGATCAGAATTAACGGCGTGCCGGTGCGAATAGTGGCATATAAAATATTGGTAATTAGATCAATATCCATGACTCAGGCCTGGCTTGCGGTGGTCGAATGGGAAGCGGGCTGGCGGCGCCAGACCAGTCGATAGGCGATCAGAAAATCCGTTGCCAGCAAGAAAAACAGCAACATGCCCTGGAACAGCCCGGTAATGGATTTGGGCAAAGTCATTTCCATTTGCACCATTTCACCGCCCATGTAGGTCAGTGCCAATAACATGGAGGCGAATAAAATGCCCAGCGGCTGCATTCGGCCTAAAAACACCACAATAATGGCGGCGTAGCCATAGCCGGGCGACACTTGTGGCACCAGTTGCCCGAGCGGCCCCGTGACTTCGGAAACACCGGCTAAACCGGCCAGTGCACCGCAGGCCAGCAAGGCGAACCAGGTCAGTTGCTTGTCTTTAAAACCGGCGTAGCGTGCGGCTTTGGCATCTTCACCGAGCACGCGAATTTGATAGCCAACCCAGCTGCGTGCCATCAGTGTCCAGATAGCCACCATCGCCAGCAGGGCAAATAAGATCGAAATATTTAAGCGATAATCGTCGCTAAATACCGGCAGCAAGGTGGCGTCGGCAAACAGCGCAGATTCTGGAAAGTTAAAGCCTTCAGGGTCTTTTAATGGCCCATGCACGCCGTACAAAAGCGCATTTAGCGCTACATAGTTGAGCATGATGGTGGTTAAAATTTCATTGGCGTTAAAGCGGGTTTTTAGCCACGCGGCTAACGCCGCCCAGCCCAATCCACTTAAAGTGCCGGCTAATAAAATAGGCACCAGTGCCCAACGACTGTCGGCATCGAGGAACTGCAGTGCGGCAATGCTGCCACCCAGGGCGCCCATAATAAACTGACCCTCGGCGCCGATGTTCCAAATTTTGGCGCGAAAGCACAATGTTAGGCCCATGGCACACAGCAATAACGGTGCGACTTTGATCCCCAGCTCGGTCCAGCCATACACACTGGTCAATGGGGCAATAAAAAACGTATGTAAGGCCGCGAGTGGATCGTGCCCTAAAAAGACAAACAAAATGCCACCGCAGAACAGGGTGAGCAGGATGGCAATCAATGGCGATAAATAAGCCATTAAGCGCGAGTCGGACGGGCGCTTTTCCAGTTTAAGCATGACTTACCTCGGGTTGTTGCGGCTGTGGGTCAGAAAACTGACCGGCCATCCACTGGCCCAGTTGTTCAATAGAAACACTTTGTGTTGGCACGATGGGGGATAAACGTCCGTCACAAATAGCGCCAATGCGGTCACTGATCTGATACAGCTCGTCAATATCTTCGGAAATCACCAAGATCGCGGCGCCTTGATCGCGCAAATGAATCAGCGAGTGGCGAATTAAAATGGCAGCGCCAATATC
>CBDDTG010000040.1:0-16825 GCA_965233665.1 Bacterioplanes sp.
CCCTGTTTTTTGACCGCTTTCAGCGCGGTTTCTAAATTGCGCGGATCGTTCATGGCGTCAAATACGCGGAACACATCCACGCCATTGGTGGCAGCGCGCTCAACGAATTTTTCCACCACATCATCACCGTAGTGACGATAGCCCAGCAAATTTTGGCCACGCAACAGCATTTGTTGCTGCGTATTAGGCATGGCCTTTTTAAATTCTCGAATGCGATCCCAGGGGTCTTCGCCCAGATAGCGGATACAGGAGTCAAACGTAGCGCCGCCCCAGGATTCAGTGGACCAGTAGCCCACTTGGTCCAATTTTGCAGCAATGGGGAGCATGTCGTCGATGCGCATACGCGTGGCCAGGATGGACTGGTGCGCGTCGCGCAGCACGACGTCGGTAATACCTAGAGGTTTCTTAGAATCGGTCATGGGTGATGGCCTTTTCTCTTCCGTTTAATTATTGGTAGGGGCGATGCGTTTCTGAAGCGGCTCGATGGTAACGATGCCGTTGGCCGAAGGCGACTGCAGAACCGGGCCCTGACGTTTGTTATCCCACTCGCGGCTACTTTTGGCGTGCGCGATGCTCTTTAACCGCCGCTGATAATACTTTCAACAGTTGCGGATCCACACCCGATGCTGAAGCAGCAGGTGCCGGAGCAGCCACCACCTCGGGTTCTGGTGCGAGTTTGTTTACCAGTTTGGACATGAAGGTGGTCACGAACACCAGCATCGTCAAAAAGACGAACACCACGCCCATGCCAAACACCATCAGTTCCAGACCTTGCGACACGAGACTAGGCTCAGTCATGCAGGCACTCCTTTTTTGGCTGTATCTGGGCTCACCGCCACGACGCTTTCGCTGCACAGATTTGGCCCATGCGCGCACTGTCAGCAGGCAGTAAGCGCGGTTAGATTACTTAAAAGCCACAACCTAAGCAATAAGACCAGCCCTGCTGATTAGTCGGGTTTATCAGAGCAAACCACTGATTAAAAACAACATCTATTGGCGCCAGGCGTTGCCAGCACTGAGATGCATCGCATCCCTCCATGGGCAAAACCACCGTAAATACACGTACGAATTTCCCTCAAGCTGGTGCAAAAAACGCCCCATCGCTATACTTCGCACCCCTCTTTGCGGCCTGTTTGTATGTCTTGTCACGGCGATTTTTGCGGCATCCTGCCTTTTGATCAGCAACACAGCTCTCCTTACATCGCCCTGGCGCCGATGGAGGGTCTGATGGACTTTAATTTGCGCGCCTTGCTGACGGCACAAGGCGGCATCGATCACTGCGTGACCGAGTTCATTCGCATTACCGATCAACGGCTGCCCGAGCGCGTGTTTAAGCGTTTTTGCCCTGAACTATTAACAGGCGGCAAAACCGCCAACGGTACGCCTGTTCACGTACAATTATTGGGTTCAGATCCAGAAATGATGGCCGCCAATGCACAAAAAGCTGCCTCATTGGGCGCGCCCGCCATCGACTTAAACTTTGGCTGTCCAGCCAAAACCGTCAACAAAAGCCAAGGTGGCGCTGTTTTACTGCAATGGCCAGAGCGTATTCATGCCATTACCCGCGCGGTGCGACAAGCGGTGCCTGCGCACATTCCCGTCAGCGCCAAAATGCGTTTAGGTTTTACCGATAAAGCCCTGGCATTAGAAAATGCCGACGCTTTGGCCAGCGCCGGCATTCAATGGCTGACCGTGCATGCACGCACCAAAACAGAAGGCTACAAACCGCCGGCCCATTGGCAATGGATTGATAAAATTCGCCAACACATCACTGTGCCGGTTTTGGCCAACGGCGAAGTTTGGAACGAAGCAGACGCTCGTCAATGCTTAACGCAAAGCGGCTGTGATTTGCTGATGATTGGTCGCGGCTTGGTCGCAACACCAGACCTTGGCCAGCGCATCAAAGACGCAAATTACCAGGGCCAGAGTTGGCAGCACCGCTTGCAACTGTTACTGCTACTGGCGCAGCGACTCGAAGATTTAAACGACAAAGCACTGACAGACCGCCTGAAGCAGTGGCTGCACTATTTTTCGATGCAGTCCGATGCCATCGCCACCGTCTTTCAAAGCGTCAAACGCGAAAAAGAGAAAACCGCTTTTTTTGCGGCGCTTGAGCAAGCAATACAAACCACGGCACAAAGCGATGACTGGCAGCGCTACAACTACCAACACAGCGGCTTCTAAGACAAATTAAATTTTTGCGTTCGCTCACTGAGTCGATTCGCCAGCTCTTTTTGCTCGCGCGCAGTCTTGGCCATAAATTGAGTACTGGCCCCCGTATGCGAGGCTGTGCGGTGAATACTGCGCACGGTATTGGCAACGCTGCTGTTGGTGTGCACTTGCTCTTCTGCGGCTGCGGCAATTTGATCGGAACGACTGCGCATTCCCTCAACCGCCGTCATGATAGATTGCAAGGCAGCACCAAGTTTTTCGGTATCCTGAGCGGATTGATCCATGGTCTGGCGGGACCCCTGCATGGTATTAAAAGCCTGTTCGGCACTGGTTTGAAATTCGGTAACGATGGTGCTGATTTCCGTGGTTGAATCGTGCGTACGCTGCGCCAACGTGCGCACTTCGTCGGCCACCACGGCAAAACCGCGCCCTTGCTCACCCGCGCGAGCGGCTTCGATCGCTGCATTCAATGCCAGCAAGTTGGTTTGCGCTGCGATGTCTTGAATCTCACTTAACACCCGACCGATCGCATTGCTGTTTTCGTGCAGCTCATGAATAGCCTCCGACACATCGCTCATCACCTGGCCCAACTGCTGATTATTATCAATGGTCGCTTGCACCACGGTGGCACTGCCGTTGGCAGTAGACACGGCATGTTCAGCATGTTCAGCCAACGCCTGAATGCTTTGTGCAATTTCGCCAGTTGCTTGCTCCAGCTGCATCACGCCTTCAACGACTTGCTCGGTCTCCTGGTTTTGAAGCGCAACGCCTTTGGAGCTCAGAGAAATGGTGCAGTGATTTTGCACCGAGGTTAGCAATAACTGTCGTGACACCACTTCCAAATCGCGAATGAGTTGCTCAAACACATCCAACATGCGATTAAACGATGCGGCTGTTTCGCCCAGTTCATCTTGCATTACCACGTCAATACGCTGTGACAAATCGAGCTGGTTTGCCGCCACATGCAGCCCCTCATGCAGCTCTGCAATTTGCTTGATCAAAAGACGCGACAACCAAGCAGCCAACACCAACGCCAACACGCCACCCGTACCGGCCACCAACAGTCCTATCACAATGGCGAACAGCGAGTCTTGGTAGCGCTGCCGCACTGCCTCACGAAGACCCACTACAAAGGATTCCTCAAGCTGCTTGAGGGCGTTAATCCGTGCGGTCGATGCTGCAAACCATTGCTCGGCCGAGCGATCCAAACCGCCGTCAAAGGCCCGCTCATGGGCGCGCTGTCGATATTGCTCTACCGCTTTTTGGGTTGCAGAGGCCATGAAGGTATCGAAAGCCTGGCGTTGTTGCTCATTGGCGTACAAAGCGTAGGTGGCCAAAAAGGACTGCTGCTGCGACACCAAGCGCACGAAGCGTTGGTACAAGCCCGGCGCAAAAGCATCCGCTGCAAATGCATTGCTCAACACAGCTCGCTCAATGCCAGCACGCTCTTTACCTTGCAAAAAGCTGTAATAGCTTTGCAACCGGCGTGAAATGGCGCCGTCATCGATGCGCCTGCCAGCTTGTGCTGGCGCCAGCAACAGATCTTGAATGGCTGCGGTGTAAAAACCCAGCATCTCTGACAGCGCCACAGACTGCGCATCCACCGCCTGGCGACGCGCGGCCAACTGTCGCCTGGCCTGCTCGACCGCCGCCAGACTTTGACTGACGTCTTTGCCAAACGACTGGTCAGGCTGCTGCAGAAAGTCGCGCCAGCGCCCCAACGCTTCATCCGTCAGCCGACGTTGCTGGGTCAAACGCTGACCAAACTGCCGGCCCTGACTCCCCAAAAAGCCAGCCGACATGCCACGCTCTTTTTGCAGCTCGTGCGCCAATGCGCTGTTGATGGCAGATAACTCCACCAACGCCACAGTGCTTTTCATTTCTTGCATGCGCAGCCATTGCGAGCGCAGATCTTTGGCTTCTAGTAACACCAGAGAAACCAGCGGGACGCCAACCAACAACAGCAGTTTGTTGCGTACAGACCAACTTAATAACAATGACATGAAGACCTCCTTGTAAAGCATCAGCCTAGACAAAGCACCTACATTGTCACGCCCTTCGGCTGCGCCATTTGCCAACCCAACTGCGTAAACCGTCCACCCACTGCAAAGCAACGTGACGCACGGCGTCACTTTGTGACTCAATCCTCTGTCGGAGACGCTGTTTTTTCGTATGCTGATAAGATGTTCAATAATGATGTGAAGCGGCGTTCAAATGCGCCTCGACTGACCACCACGCTGTTCTTGCTAATACTGGCAGGCGCCATTGTCGCCGCATTGTTAACGCTGCCATTACCGCGCTTATCGATACTGAGTTTGTCACTTGGGTTAACAGCGCTGGCTTGGGTAGTGCTGCAACGCTGGCTACAGCCAGGCCACTCCAGCGAAAGGGAAGTCGATCAACAATTGCATGAGATCGATGTCATGCTGGCGTATGGCCGAGTGGAGCAGGCGCAGCAGCGATTGCAAACGCTGCAACAACGCTACCCACACCACCCGGAAATTGCCCAGCGCCTCGATTCAATCTGAGGCGCTGACTTTGAAGCGCTGACGGCTTAACTGCGCAGCAGTTTTTTCTGCGCCACGACGGTTCGGGCATGATGGGCAAAACGCCGTTCTGCCTGACGCCTTTCTGCCAACGTGGCGCTGTTGCGCGCCTCTTCACGCTGCAGCTTGAGGTAGTTACGCCAACGGCGCTCATCTAAACGCCCGTCTTCCAACGCCGCTCGTATGGCGCAGTCAGGCTCTTGCTGATGCTGACAATCGCTGAAGCGACATTGCGCCACCCACTCGCCCACATCGGCAAATGTTTGCTCCAGCCCCTGCTGACATTGCGTCAACTGCAGCTCGCGCATGCCAGGCATATCCATCAGTAAGGCTCCGTTGTCCAAACACAACAGCGAACGGCCGGTGGTCGTATGGCGCCCTTTGCTATCGTCAGCCCGAATACCCCCAGTGAGCTGCAGATCGCTGCCCAGCAAGGCATTGCTCAGCGTCGATTTACCCACCCCGGATGACCCCATCACCGCCAGTGTTCGCCCTGGACGACACCAAGGCTGCAACTGCTGGCGCACATCAGCCTCATTCAAGGCGTTCAATGCCAGCACCGGCAGCAGCGGGTCAATGGCCTGCACAGCGTCGACATAATCGTCGATCTCACTGCATTCATCTGCGCGCGTCAGAACCACCACGGCCTCAGCACAGGCCTCGTTAATCAGCGCCAAATAGCGCTCCAGACGATTGAGATTAAAATCGTGATTCAGCGCCATCACAATGAGCACCGTATCGACATTTACCGCAATTAACTGCGCCACCGATTCATTGCCAGCACGGCGCCGCTGAAACACCGACTGGCGCTCCAGCAAGCGCAGCGGACGTGATTCCTGCAGCAGCATCCAATCACCCACACAAACGTGCCAATCCGGCACAGCGGTGACGATGCACTCCCCCGCTTCACCACATAGGTGCCAACGATCGCGATGCTGGTGCATTAAGCGCATCGGTTCAGCGTCGGTGCATTCCTGCAAAGACAGTTGTTGTTGAAAAAACGTATGCCAACCCAAGTTGAGCAAAGAAAAATTAGACATGATAACCCCTGACGCAATGCGTCATCGTTTGCCTAGTACTGCAAATCAGTACAGCAATATCAGGGGCGAAAGCCCCCGGCGAGTGCCGGGCAGCGGTGCGAGCTAACGGTAGCTTGTGTTAGCGGCAGGCCCGGCCGGAAGTCATTACAATCATCAAATATCCTCCAGCCAGTTAAAAAGAAGAGCGCATATTAGCGCTCTATCAGATGCAACGATACTAAAAGTACCATCTTTACTCTTTTAAGGCACCTCTGAATAATTCAGTGCCTGCTCTGGATCGCCAGGGGGCTTCAGATCTCGAAGCCGGTTTGCCGCTCTAGCCAGCTACAGCAAAAATCGGCGACACAGAGCTGGAGTTCTCCTGGCGCTCCCTGTAGGGCACGGGCGGCAGGCCTCCAAACGTCGTTGGCGATGTTGAAAAGGGCTGGCCATTTCCTGCCATCACCGCCTAGCTCTGAAAGCCTGCGCACTCGTGCAGAGCTGTGCAGAATTATTCAGAGGTGCCTGAAACATTTTAATCGTGACCAAACAAATCACGCGTATACACTTTTTCTTTTACCGGTAGCAGTTCATCTGCCAGACGATTCGCTACGATCACATCCGACAAGGCTAAAAATTCATCCAAGTCATTGATTACCCGTGAATGGAAAAAATGCTCTTCTTGCAGCACTGGCTCATACACCACGACCTCGATGCCTTTGGCCTTGATGCGCTTCATAATGCCTTGCACGGCAGACGCGCGGAAATTATCCGAGCCAGATTTCATCACCAACCGATATATGCCGACCACGTTTGGTCTTCTGTCGATGATAGAATCGGCGACAAAATCCTTTCGAGTACGATTAGCATCAACAATGGCGCGCACCATGTTATTCGGTACGTCTTCAAAATTGGCCAATAATTGCTTGGTATCTTTGGGCAAACAATAGCCACCGTAACCAAACGATGGATTGTTGTAGTGCTGGCCAATGCGCGGGTCCAAGCCAACACCTTCAATAATTTGCCGGGTATTCAAGTCGTGTACCTGGGCGTAGCTGTCTAGCTCATTAAAATAAGCCACGCGCATGGCCAAATAAGTATTGGAAAATAATTTAACGGCTTCGGCTTCGGTCGAATCAATAAACAGCTGTGGAATATTATCCGCCACAGCGCCTTGTACCAATAAGCCAGCAAAGCGGCGTGCTCGCTCGCTGTCTTCGCCAATAATGATGCGTGATGGATACAAGTTGTCGTACAGCGCACGTCCTTCACGCAAAAACTCTGGCGAAAAAATAATGTTATCGCAGGCCAGCTCATGGCGAATACGGGCGGTAAAACCGACCGGCACCGTCGATTTGATCACCATCACAGCGTCGGGGTTGATGCGCATCACATCGTGCATCACCGCTTCTACACTGCTGGTATTGAAGTAGTTGGTATCGACGTCGTAATCCGTTGGTGTGGCAATAATGACGTAATCGGCGCCACGATAAGCCAGCTCCTTATCCAGCGTGGCGGTAAAGTGCAAATCATCGCGCGCCAAAAAACGCTCGATATCGTCATCGGCAATGGGCGACTGACGTTGGTTTAATAACTCAACTTTGTGCGCGTCGATATCGAGGGCCACCACGTCATTGTGCTGAGCCAACAGCATGGCATTGGACAAACCCACGTAGCCGGTTCCGGCAACGGCAATTTTCATTTCAGCAGTACCTATCTTCTATAAATGGCCATTGGTGGCCAGGATGGGCGCACACTAACAGCCGCGCTCCATCTGTCAATAGCCCCCGCTGCGGTCGATCTGGTAATGGCCGCTGCTGCGGACCGTCTGCTAATAGCCGCTTCGGCGGCTCGATGGCTATTCATCAAGCGGGTAAAGCGACTCGGCGTAAAACTGTAACTCTTGCAGCCACATTAAGCGGCGCTCATCCCCTGCTTCCATCAACTGCTGGGCCAAGCGCTGCAACTCGCTGGCAAACTGCTCGAACGTTAACAGTGGTGTGCCGCTCACACCATGAATCAAACGCTGGCGGCGAAAGTCTTCCCAGCGTTGACGTTCATCGCCTTCGAGAGTTTCTGGGTAGTTACGCGCCCGATAGCGAAACAGCATTTCCTCGCCGCGACTGTCAGCAAACGGTGATGGCCAATCGACCAAATCCCAACCACTTAAGCGCCGCACATCTTCCATCGCTTGCTTGTCATTGCGCGAGAAAAAACCGTCATACAGGCGACCGTCGACATCCTCAACGGCGCCAAATTCTCGTGCGGCAAACACCTGATGCAACTTAGCCGTTAAGCTGCCGTTTTGTTTTTCATATTCTTGGATCAACGCCAGATGGCGGCGCAAGGTATCGCCGCTGATGTCCCAATGCTCGGCGCGGTCTGGCGTCAAGGTTTTGGCTGGAGCCAAAATCGGCGCCTTATTGATGTGGACCTCTTTGATGGCTAAGCGCTCGACACCTTCTGGCAGCTCGCTTTGGCGGGTAAATATACGCTGGGCAATGTCTTCGGCGCTGAGCTCAAACAGCGGCGTTGGATCTTGGCTCAAGTCAAACGCTACAAAGGAATTTTTGTTACTGGGGTGCCAGCACAACGGCGCGACGATGGCCATGCAGCCTCGCTCCACCGGGTACATGCCAGAGATATGCACCAATGGCCTGTGATTTTGAACATCCACCAAGGCGCCCACTTCTGTCTTCAAGCGCAAACCGTACAGATAACGGTATAATTTCGGCTGTTTATCGCGAATCAGCCGTGCCAAAGCAATGGTGGCCCGAACATCAGAAACGGCATCATGGGCCTGACCATGATCCAGCCCATTAGCGGCGGTTAAATGCTCCAGTTTGAAGCTAGTGCGGCCGTCTTCATGCTTGGGCCACTCGATGCCATCCGGGCGCAAGGCATAAGCACAGCGCACCACATCGAGAATGTCCCAACGTGAATTACCGTTTTGCCATTCACGGGCATAGGGGTCGTGAAAGTTGCGATACAAAGCATTGCGAGTAACTTCATCATCAAAGCGAATGCTGTTGTAGCCGGCACTGCAGGTCCCAGGCTGCGCCAGCATATCGTTGATGCGAGCAATAAACTCGTTTTCGGCGACACCGCGCTGATTGCATTCCTGCGGCGTCAACCCAGTGATCAACACCGCTTGCGGGTGCGGTAAATAGTCGTCTGCCTGGAGGCAAAATAGCTCGACCGGCGGCTCTATTTCATTTAGGTCTTCATCGGTACGAATGGCGGCAAACTGTGCCGGTCGGTCCCACGCCGGATGAGCGCCAAAGGTTTCGTAGTCATACCAGACAATGCTCTTCACACAGTCTCCAATTGTTCAGTCGGCGGCCACACTGGGCCGTTGGATAAATCGGTGGGCGTCGAGGGCGCTGCGCTGGGGGATTTCTTCCATCGGCATATGGCCCACACCCGGATACACAATGCGCTCAGCATGCGGCAGATCTTCAGCAAAGCGCTGCATCACCGCCAGCGGCACCCAATCGTCTTGCTCACCCCACATCAGCAAGGTGGGCATTTGAATGCTGGGCACCAGCGCTCCTAAGTTCGGATTATCACTTTGCTCACTCATGGTACGAAAAACCGCGGTCAAGCCGGCTCGGTTGCCGGGGCGCAGCGTTAAATCGTGATAGCGCTGCACCAGCTGATCATCGACTTTGTCCGCATCGCCATAGGCCGCTCGAATGTTCATACCGACAATAAAACGTGGCATAAACCATTGGCTCATATCGCCTATCAGCGGCCATGAGGCCAGCGACATGATAAACGGCATATCCTGCGGATAACCGGCGGCATCCACCAAGATCAACTTACTGACTTGCTCAGGGTGCGCGGCGGCATAGTTCCAGCTGATGTAGCCGCCCAGAGAGTTCCCGGCCAACACAAAAGAGTCCAAGCCTAGCGCCTGGGTAAAACGTTGCAGCACCGACACCATGTAATCTATGTCATAGCGCTCGCGCTCAGGGTCCGGACCGGTGAGGCCATGGGCCGGCAAATCCAACCGAATGATGCGATAGTGTGGCGCCAGCGTCTCGACCCAACCATCCCAAGTGTGCAGAGACGATGCCACGCCATGCAGTAACAGCAGCACAGGGCCGTCACGACGGCCTTCGTCGCGGTAATGAATAGCCAACTCGCCCACCCGCTGCGAGTGTGAGTCGTCGTTGGTGTAACGTGCTTGCAAGGTTTCTAGCGGCTGATCTGACAGCCCCAGCGTCGTGCAACCCGTCATCGATATCAGCAATAGCAGTAGCCCCAGTCGCGTCATGAAGGTGAGTCTCTTTCTTATTATCGTTGGGCGCGCAGATTATCATATTCATGCCACCACTTCCCCTTTGGCCATTGAGCGTTAAAATGGGCGCCCGCCGATGATCTGGGTTCGCCTGCAAGCAGCAATGCAAGCTTCCCAGTTAGGCAACACCGAACATGCTACGACCTTGTGCGTAGCAGCCAGCAAACAGTGGGATAGTGGAACGGGTCAATGGCATTACTGAAGAAGTTTTTTAAACCTAAGTGGCAACACGACAACCCGGAAGTCCGTCGCCAGGCACTGAGCGAGCTACAGGACGAGCAAACACTGTTGACCTTTATCGAGCGCGAAAGCCAGGTGGATTTGCGCTCGCAAGCGCTGGGTAAAATTCGCAACGCCGCACTGCTGGAGCGTTTAAGCCAGCACCAGGTAAAAGAAGTACGCCTACAAGCAAAGCAGCAATGGCTGCAGCAACTGCTGCCGGAGCAAGGCATCGAGCAGGTCAGTGACAATCGCAAGCTGGTGCAAATCGCCGCGTTAACCGACGACCAAGCACTGCGCCTGGCCGCCATTGGCCGCATCACCGACCAGCAAGAGCGTTTGCAGCTGGCCATGGAGCACCCTGTTGCGAAAGTGCGCCTGGCCGCCGCCGAAGGCATTGTGGATGGCGACAAACTGCAGCAGTTACAACAACATGCCCAAGGCAAAGACAAAGCCGTTTACCGCTGGTGCAAAGATCAATTGGCGCAGATGAAGGCTGAGCAACAGCAACAACAAGCGCTGATAGAGCAACAGCAACAGCTGCAACAACAGCTGAACTACCTGATTCGGCTGGGTTATCAGCCTGACTTTTATGCGCGTCTGCAAGTGCTAGAAAAAGACTGGCAACAGCTCAAGCCACAGCTCAGCAACGACCAACATGCCGCCATCGACACCGCCTTAGCGCAAGCCCGCAACGTCTTAGCTGAGCACCAACAGCAAGAGCAGCAGCGCCAGCAAGAACAACAACGTCAGCAACAGGCCAGCAGCCAGCAGCAGCGTGTGTTGCAACAACTGCAAACGCTGCAGCAACGCTGCCAGCAGGAAACTCAAGTCGAGCCTCTTAATGCCGAGCTGAAGCAACTGCAACAACAATGGGACGAAGCCTTTGTCCAGGCACGCCCCAGCGATGAGCACATCCGGCTGTTTGAGAACACCCAACAAGCCTTGCTGACTCAGCTCAACACCCTCACTTATCTGGCGCAACAACAGGCCGACCTAGACGCTTGGCTGGCAGCCGACGTTGCCGAACAGCCTAAAGCGCTGGAACAGCAACTGCGCCAGGCGCAACAGTGGTTGAAACAACTGCCCTGGCCGATCAGCCCAGCGCCAGAGTGGCGCCAACCGCTGCAACAACGCCTTGAACAACTGCAGCAACAGCAACAACAGCTGCAAGCCAGTGAAAGCAGTCGCTTAGCGGACATCGACCAACAGTTGAACACCCTGCAGCAGCAACTGGATGATGGCCACGTCAAAGAGGCTCAACGTGTGTTGGGCCGACTGCATTCGCTCACACAGGCCGGCAGCAAAGTGAGCCAGCAACGTCGCCTTAAAGCACTGACGGCACGCTTGAATGAGATGCGCGACTGGCAAGGTTTTGTCACCACCCCCAAGAAAGAAGCGCTGATTGAGGCCATGGAGAGCCTGGTGGATGCCGAGCTCCCACCAGAGCTGTTGGCGGAAAAGATTCACGACCTGCAAGAGCAATGGAAGCAACTGGCCAGTGGTAAGCCGGATCAAGCGCTGTGGGATAAATTCCAAGCCGCAGGTGACCGAGCCTTTGAACCCTGCCGAGCGTTTTTTGCCGAGCGGGCGCGCCAGCGCGAGCAGTTTGTTGCCGCACGCCGCCAGTTGATTGCTGAGCTGCAGCACTACGCAACCGCCATGGACTGGAATAACGCCGACTGGAAAGCGGTGCAAAAAACCCTCGATGCTGCGCGCGACGCCTTCCGCCAGTATTCACCGGTTGATCGTGCCTCCCACAAGGCCACCCAAGCCGAGTTTCGCAGCGCTTGCGATGCCATTCAGCAGCAATTGCAGCACGAGTACGACGCCAACTTGGCGCGCAAGCGTCAACTGGTCGATGCCGCAGAGTCCTTGCTAACAGCAGACGACCTGGATGCCGCCATCGAGCACGCCAAACAACTGCAGCATGACTGGAAACAGGTCGGCGTGACGCCGCGTCGCGACGATCAAAAGCTGTGGAAGCAATTCCGCCAGCACTGCGATGCCCTGTTCGCCCGCCTGAATGAGGAGCGTCAAGCACGCAAGGCCGATATCGAAGAAACGATTCAGCAAGCGCAAGCACTGGTTGAGCAAGCCGAAGCGCTCAGCGCCGAAGATGCCTCAGGGCTGACTCAACTGCAGCAGCAGTTCCAAGCCATACAGTTGCCGCGCAGCGCTCATCAGCGCCTATCGCAGCGTATGAAGCAGGTGGAACAACAACAGCAAGATGCTCAGCAGAACGCTCGCCGACAAGCCGAGCGTGCGCGCTGGCAAGGCTTGGTGGATAAACTGAAAGCACTGCAGGCCAACGATGAGTCGACCTGGCAAGCGGCGCAACTACCACCCGGCTGTGATCCGCAACTGTTCGAACAGGCTTGGCAAGGTCAGCTGTCGGTCGAGCACGATGCGCGTGAGCTGTGCATACGCCTAGAACTGCTAGCCGACCTGGACAGCCCGGCAGAAGATCAGGCCCAACGCATGGCGGTGCAAGTACAGCGCCTGGCCGACGGTCTTGGCAAAGGCCTTGATCGCAATGCTGAGCGCTTACAGTTAGTGCACCACTGGCTGTGCAGCGAGCGTCCCGACGACTTATTGGCGCGCTTCACCGAAGCTTTGCGCCATAGTCTTTGAGGAATCTCGGTCTCGGTGACGTTTTGTATCACCGGCTTGGCAAACCCCTGTATCGCAGCCAATACTAAGGAACGTTGTGGCTGCTTACAGGGATGCATCTTATGGCCGCGGTTGCTCGCCAGACCCTTTTTTTCTTATTTGTGCTGACCTGGTCGCTGCCCACTTGGGCAGTCCCCAACCTGCAGCAGCTGCCAGACCCAACCGGCAGCCTCTCCATCGATTACGTGCAGCGACACTTATCTGATTTTAAGCCCGAGGAAGGTACCACCATCATTGGCCGCAGTGCCGATGTCATCTGGCTAAAACTCAGCCTACCACCGGGTAAGCAAGATACCTTAGTTGTGCGCCAACCCCTGCTCGATCGTCTGACGCTGTATGGCCTTACCAGCGATGGCTATCAACTCGTGCGTGACACCAGCACACCGACTCGCCCCATCAACAGCATGACGCTGCCACCGCGATCCAGCAGCCAAACGCTGCTGTTGCGCTTACAGGGCAGCAGCTGGGGCAAGGTCGATGTCGCCATCAGCAATGCCGCACACATCAACCGCTTCGCACAAAACCAGACACTCATCGTTGCCTGCGGCCAAACCCTGCTGACCTTAATGCTACTCGCCGCACTCGCGACCCTATGGCGTCAGCGCCATGCCACCTTGGCATGGTTATCGGCGTCCTTGTTGCTCAGCATTACCTGGCTGACGGTCAATACCGGCTGGCTGTATACCGACCAGAGCTGGTTGTCTTTTTCGTTACTGGCAATGATTTTGGCAGCCATGCACGGCTTGGTATTGACCTTAAGTCACGACGATGAGCGCTCTCTGGCGGTACTGCTGCTACCGGTATTCGCCTGCAGCGTGGTGGCCGCAACGCTGCCACTGTTCCCACCCGCTGCCCGCCAAGTCGTTATGGCTGGCGGTTTGGCATTGTTCACATTACTGTGGTGGCTCATTCTGCGTCCGCAGCCACTGGCCACACAAAAACGTTTAATGGCCGCCAGCCTGGGGCTAATTGTCGGTATCATCGGCTGGCAGCTCAGCACATTAGTGACGGGCGCTTTGTCGCACTGGCCGCTGATCCTACTCGCTCTCTCACTCCTGGGTTGCCATGCGCTGCCAGCCTTTCATTATGCCCGCAGCCAGCACCAACAACGGCAACAGCAACAGCAACAACTGCTGCAACAACAAGTACAGTTGCGCGATGAAGTGGAGCGTTTGCGGCTCATAAACCAATCTCAGAATCATTTTTTGGCCACGGTCAGTCATGAGTTTCGCGGCCCGCTGAATGGCATTCTTGGCTCGATTGAAAACGCACTACTACAACCTTCACACCAACGCCGCGATGAGCTACTGGATGCCCGCAGCAGCGCCGAAGAAGTGCTGGATCTGGTCAATCAAATCCTTACTCATACCGAGTTGGAAGCAGGCTACCATCCACTGATTCTCGAAGATGTCTCAATTGAAGTGCTGTTAGAACCGGTACTGCAACAACTGAGCAGCGGCTGCGACAGCAAAGGCCTGACCCTGCACACCGAGATCAGCCAAGCACTGCCAGCCCAGCTGCGCCTTGATGCACCCTGCATTCGCCAGGCACTGAGGGCACTGGCGGACAACGCCCTGCGGCTGACCCAAAGTGGTGATGTGCATTTAATCGTACGCCCTTGCGCGATACGTGGCGAGGCTGGCCTGCAAATCACACTGGAAGACAATGGCCCTGGGCTCAGTCGACATGAACTGCAGCGCTGGCAGGAGTACTTTCATCAAGCCAATGGCACGCCGGCTTATCAAGATTTAAAAGCTCCACCTGGCATGGGGCTTGCCCTGGTCAAAGCCGCCTGCTTCAGCTTGCGCGGCGACTTTTTAGTGGAAAATCGCGACCCCGGGCTGGCCGTTAGCCTGGTGTTTCCGGCAACCGAAGTGGCTCCAGCGCATCAAAGCGATGAAGAACACTTACCCCGAATGCCCGTTGCCAAACTGGAGCAAGGCCAACGTGGCCGCATTTTGGTGGTGGAAGACAACACCATCAACCAGCGCGTCATCAAAACCATGCTGGAGCGGCTGCAGTTTGATGTTGACCTGGCCGACAACGGCGAACGTGCGCTGGAGCGGCTTAACAACAATAATGGCCGGCGCTATCAACTGATTTTTATGGACTGCGAAATGCCCGGCATGGATGGCTACACCGCCACGCGTCGCATTCGCCAGAGCCAATGGCCAGAAAGCATCTGCCCCATCATTGCAGTAACGGCACACGCATTGCCCAGCGACCGACAGCGCTGCCTGGAATGCGGCATGAACGATTACATGAGCAAGCCCATTAACATGCAGCAGCTACGATTGATGATCAGCCGCTGGTGCGCTCGCTTACCCGACCAACCAGCGAGCGTCACCTCACTAACGCCAGACATTGGCCAACGCATCGCTAGCGGTCATTTCAAGACCTGAGCCAGCGCCACACACAACAGCGCCGCGCACAACAACACCACGCACAACAACACCACGATGTTCGCTATACTGCCGCTCTTGAAAAATTGAGGTCATCAGTCACATGAAGTTGGCGCTACATTATTACGATGCTTGTCCGTTTTGCCAGATGGTACTGCGTGTTCTACCCCAGCTCGCTGCTGACGTAGAACTGCGCAATGTGTTAAGTCAGCCTGAATACCGCCAGGAACAACAACAAGCCACCGGGCGTACGACCGTGCCTTGCCTGCGCCTTGAGGATGATCAAGGCCAAGTGCAGTGGCTGTATGAATCCATGGACATCATCCAGTATTTAAAGGCACTCTAAACTGGCAAGCCGTGCCGTACTTGCAATGTACGCCCGGTCATTGAGGAGCCAGATTGATGATGCAAAAAACCGGTTTGATTTTATCCGGCGGCGGCGCCCGAGCCGCGTATCAGGTTGGGGTGTTAAAAGCCGTTCACCGGCTACTTCCCAAAGGCCACTATTATCCCTTTGATATTATTTCTGGCACCTCTGCAGGTGCCATTAATGGCGCCGCATTGGCCAGCTTTGCCGATAACTACCGCATCGGCATTCGTCATTTGGAGCGCATTTGGTCAAACTTTAGTTGCGACCAAATCTACCACACCGATACCGTCGGTTTATCTCGCGCCCTGATGCGCATGACCGGCGGTCTGCTGCTCGGTGCGCGCCGACGTGAAGCGCCCCTGGCTTTGCTCAACAACGCTCCTCTGCGCCAGCTACTGGCCGAAGTGATTCGCTTTGATGCCATCGAAGATGCCATCAACAACCAGCATTTACATGCCCTAGCGATTAACTGCTCCGGGCTGAGCAGTGGCGAATCCGTGGCTTTCTTTCAGGGCCATTACAGCCTCAGCAATTGGCAGCGACAACGTCGAATTGGGCGACGCACCGAACTCACCGTCGACCATTTAATGGCCTCGGCGGCAATTCCAATGATTTTCCCTGCGGTGCGTTTGCACCATGAATATTACGCCGACGGCGCCGTACGCCAATTGGCGCCAATGAGTCCAGCACTGCATCTTGGCGCCGAAAAACTGCTGGTCATTGGCGTCAGCGGCCGCGCCCACCGCCCTAACCCGCCAGCAATGCAAGATGAGGCTTACCCGACCCCAGCGAAAGTAATGGGCCATATGCTCAATGCCGCGTTCCTCGACAGCATGGAAACCGACATTGAACGCTTGCAAAGGATCAACCGTACCGTCAGCTTAATCCCAGAAAAACTCCGTAAACGCCAAGCCATGGAGCTGCGCCATATCGGCTTACTCGAAATCAGCCCCAGCCAATCGTTAGACGATATTGCCGGTCAACATGTGGCAGAAATGCCAAAAGCTTTGCGCCTACTGCTGGGCGGCAGTGGCAATGCAGCCCACAGTGGCAGCGGCATTCTTAGCTATTTATTGTTTTCCCGTGGGTATTGCCAAGCACTGATTCAGCTTGGTTATGAT
>CBDDTG010000041.1:0-6355 GCA_965233665.1 Bacterioplanes sp.
GGGCAATTTGGCGCGCCGCTTCGGTCAGGTTGTACTTCAAGATGGCCGACGGTACCGACGGTTTTTCACCCTGGTCGATGGCGATGGCGGTAATGCGCGAGGCGGCGCCGAGATTTAAGCGTTGCCAGCGATGCGGGCGATGGAGTCCTGCACACCTTCGAGCTTGGCAATCGGCACACCGAACTGGCGGCGAATGCGAGCGTATGCACCGGCCGCGGCAATGCCGTATTTGCCACCACCGGCGCCAGAGGAAGGCAGGGTAATGCAGCGTCCTACAGACAAGCACTCACCAGCATGCGCCAGCCTTTACCGGCGTTGTCGGCGCCACCAATGATGAACTCCAACGGAATGAACACGTCTTTACCGACAATGGGGCCGTTCATAAACGGCGAACCACTGGCTTGTGACGATTACCGATTTCCATGCCTTTCAGCTGGCGAGGCAACAGGGCGACGGTGATGCCGATGTCGTAGTCATCACCGAGCAACTTCTCTGGGTCAAACATACGAAAGGCCAGGCCCACCACAGTCGCCACCGGCGCTAGGGTAATGTAGCGCTTAGAGAAGTTGAGCTTGATGCCCACCACTTCTTTGCCTTCCACTCGCCTTTGCACACCACACCGGTATCCGGCAACGAGGTCGCATCCGAGCCTGCGCGCGGGCCGGTCAGGCCAAAGCAAGGAATTTCACGGCCATCGGCCAGGCGCGGCAGGTAATGATCTTTTTGCTCTTGGGTGCCGTATTTCAGCAGCAGCTCGCCTGGGCCTAAGAGTTCGGTACACCGACGGTCGAAAACACGGCGCTCGATAGGCCAGAGATTTTCTGCAACACCGCTGCTTGTGCTTGAGCCGAGAAGCCCAAGCCGCCGTACTCTTTGGGAATGATCATAGAGAAGAAGCGTTCGTTCTTGATGTAGTCCCACACTTCTTTCGACATATCGCCGTTTTGGCTGATCTCCCACTCGTCGACCATGGAGCACAGGGTTTCTACCTGGTTATCGAGGAACGCCTGCTCTTCGGCTGAGAGAGTTGGGTTGGGGTGATTGGTCAGCTTGTGCCAATCAGGCTTGCCTGCGAACAGCTCGCCATCCCACCAGACAGTGCCGGCTTCGAGCGCGGTTTTTTCTGTGTCCGACATTTGCGGCAGCAGTTTTTTATAAATGGCAAAGATCGGGCGAGTGACTGTATTGGCGCGGAACTGATCCAAGCTCAGCACGCCAAAACCGGCGGCCAGCACAAACGCTCAACAGTTTGATAACGCCAGGTGCGCCGCCAATAAAGGCCACCACGGTTAAAACCGCCATGCCCACCGCCGCGGTGCGTAAGCCGCTGCGCTTGTAAGCCAGACCCAGCAGGGTGCCTAACAGCACCAAAATCCAGATACCGGTCGACATAAGTGAGTACCTCAATGTTAGTTAGAGTGGGTGTGCGTTCGACAGGCCGATGTTCACTGCCGACATCACTATGGTTGATTGTAAACGCCCGTTTGAAATTGGCGCAAATGCCTTGTGTGGCGGCGCTTCGGCCTATTGAAGCAAAGCTGGAAAGAGTAGGTCAGGTTTGTGGGTTCATTGCTGAGTTAGTTTCATGAACACTCGATTTGGAGCCGGTCGCCCTGGCTGCGTTGTCCCGCTTCCATAGCGCCTCGCTCAGCGCTATTTCCGAACTCGTCAGAGCGCTTAAAACGCCAGCCAGTGAGCATTGCTTGATTATCACTGGTTGGGCTACGTATGCTGGCAGTCAGTTGACTTGCCACGCTATATATCAAAAGCAGCGAATGGCATGGGATGAACTAGACTTGTTGGGAATAACTGCGCTGGGAACCCTTTTATGACGGCCCAATTTTCGGCTTGGACCCTCGCCCTGATGGCGTTGATCACAGCGTTAACGCTGTACTTTCACTTCTTTCGCTACTCCATTCGCACTGCGGAAATCGCGCCCAATATTCTCACCAGTATCGGTATTTTCGGTACTTTTCTGGGCGTAGCGCTGGGCTTGTGGCATTTCGATACCGCCGATATTCAAGGCAGTGTGCCCAAGCTGATGGACGGTCTGAAAACGGCTTTCTGGTCGTCGATTGTGGGGCTGCTCGGTGCGCTGACGCTGAAAATCCGCCACGCCTTGAGTCAAACCCGCAGTGCCGAGCAGCCCAGTGCGCGCCTGGCGAGTATTGATGATCTGGATGCCTCTCTTAAACAGTTGAGCCAGCAACTGCACAGTGACACCAGTTTGCCGCAACAGCTCAGTCATCAGCATGACGCCATGTTGGGCCAGTTAGACCGCATCGCCAATAGCCTAGAGACCTATCAAGAGCGTATGGCCGAAGCCAACGCCAAGGCTTTGATTCAGGCCATCGAAACCGTGATGCGCGAATTTAATACCAAGATCAACGAGCAGTATGGCGATAACTTTAAGCGTTTAAATGAATCCGTTACCGCCATGCTGGCCTGGCAAAAACAATATAAACAGCAGCTGAGCGAGCTGATTACCGAGCAAGAGCGCACCGCTGCCAGTATGGCCGAGGCCAGCGAAGCGTTTGAATACATGGTGCGCCACGCCAATGCCTTTAACGGCATTTCTGAATCCTTGCAGGACTTGCTCAACGGCCTGGAGGCACAGCGCGAAAACTTGCAGGCGCAACTCGGCTCGCTGGCGGATATGGTCAACAGTGCCACCGACGGTCTGCCACGCCTAGAAGAGCGTGTGTTGGCGCTCACCCAAGGCATGGCGGATGCACTGCAGTCGCAGCAGCGCTGGGCGGTGGAAGAGCTGGGCAAGTTGCAACGCAATGTCGAAGAGCAATTGCAGCAGCAGATGAGCAGCAGCCAGCAGCAACTGGAGGCGCAGCAGCAGCAAAGCTTGCAGCAGTTGCAGCGCCTCGGTGAGCGCGTCGAGCGGCAAATGACGGTATTGGATGAAGGCATGGAAGAAGAGCTCAACCGCGCCCTTAAATCCTTTGGTATGCAGCTAACGGCACTGTCTGAGAAGTTTGTAAGTGATTACACGCCGCTCACCAAGCGATTGCAGAAGTTGGTGAAAATGGCCGAGCACATCGATGAATAGTCACGAGCTGGAGCGTCCACCGGAGCAAGAGGGCCATTGGGTTGCCGTATCTGACCTGATGGCAGGTTTGATGATGGTGTTTATGCTGATTTCGGTGGTGTTTATGATCAACGTCGAAATTGAGCGCAACAAAGTCCGTGATGTGGCGATTCTTTATGATCGTTTGCGTACCCAGCTGTACGAAGATTTAAATACGGAGTTTGCGCCCGATATGGCGCGTTGGGGCGCTGAGTTGGATAAAGACCTGGCCTTTCGCTTTAACAATACCGACGTCTTGTTCGACCGCGGTGAAGCCGAGTTAAAACCAGAGTTTCAAGCCATTTTGGCGGATTTCTTCCCGCGCTATGTGCGCATCATTACCCAGCCTCAATACCGAGAAGACATTCTGGAAGTCCGCATTGAAGGCCATACCTCCAGCGCTTGGTTTGGCGCCGACAGTGCCGAAGAAGCGTACATTCGCAATATGGATTTGTCGCAAGAGCGCACCCGCTCGACCTTGGCTTTTTTATTGGGGTTAGAGCCAGTGGCGCAAGATAAGCAGTGGCTGATTTCTCATTTAACCGCCAATGGACTGTCGTCGGCCAAAGTGGTGCGCAATGACGCGGGTGAAGAAAACGAAGACCGTTCACGAAGGGTGGAGTTTCGTGTGCGCACCGATGCCGAAGGGCGCATTGCCACCATTCTTGAAGAGGTCTTGCCATGAAGTTGATCGATTTCTTGCAAGACTCACAGCTCAATTTATTGCGTCGCCAAATGGGCACCGACGATTACGGCAACTTTCAATTATTCGATCCGCAGCGCCAGTTAACATACGCCGAGCGCGAAGCGTTAGAGCAGGGCGAATTGCACATCAGTGCCAGTTTGACCCGTGCGTTGCGTGATAAAACCCTGGCGCTTAAAAACTCACGCATTTGGCTGTTAAATGACAACGCACTGCACTTGGCGCATTGCCATCAGGTGCAGCACATTCGCAACTTGGGCCAAGCCGTGCGCTGCGGCACCCATGACTGGCCGCACGGTGAGTTGTGTCTCGATTGCTTGGCATTGCTGAATTATCGTGGGCTGGATGCGCGGCGAGCAAGAAGGGCAGAATTTTGTGACCCCATTGTTCAGCAATTCAGCTTGCAGGAATTTCAGCAGCTGTATCCCTTTTATCCGCTTGAAGGTTCCTAAACCGACTTACCACAGGATGTGACGGCGCTACTCTTCGACCAACAGTTTTTCTACGCAGTGTTGGCGGTTGCCCTCCAGTTAGCATAGTATTTTCGGCCTTTGTAAAAAAACACCGAATATCGCGTTGATTTTACGTATTTTTTCGCATCGTCATGCGTATTTTTTCGGGCGTAATAAGAAATAAAAGCGAGGAAAACTATGCCATTAACACATCGCATATTAATCGCCATGGTGCTGGCGGTTGTCTTAGGCAGCTTGGCGCAATGGATGAACACTCAAGCTTTGCCAGAGTGGATCGACTGGACGTTAAACAGTTTGCTGGTCGGGGGTGTTTTCGCCTGGGCAGGTAAAGTGTTTGTTGCGGGCTTGAAATTATTGGTCGTGCCGCTGGTATTTGTGTCTTTGGTGTGTGGCGTTGGCGCGTTACGTGATCAAAGCAGTTTGGGGCGACTGAGCCTAAAAACCATTTTGCTGTATTTGGTGACCACAGGTGTCGCTATCTCCATCGCCCTAACCATGGCGACGTTAATTGCACCGGGTGAAGGCATTAATTTACCTGCCAGTACCGACTATACCCCGCCACCGGCGTCGTCTCTGTTAGATGTGTTTGTCGCTTTGGTACCGACCAACGGTATTGCCGCCATGGCCAATGCCAACATGCTGCAAGTGATTGTGTTCGCCATTTTGGTGGGTACCGCCATTGGCCGTGCTGGCGAACCGGGCAAACGCTTGGCCGCGCACTTTGAAGACTGGAACGAAGCCATGATGAAGCTGGTAGAAATCATCATGCACTTCGCCCCTTACGGCGTATTTGCCTTGCTGTTTAATCTGTTTGCCTCTGAGGGCTTGGGTACCGTTGGGCAATTGCTGCTTTATATGCTGACGGTGATTTTAGTACTGGCGATGCACATGACCATTGTGTACCCATTATTGCTGCGCGGCTTGACTGGCCTGTCACCACTGCGTTTTTTAAACAAGATGCGCGGCGTGCAAATGTTTGCTTTCAGCACCGCCTCCAGTGGCGCCACCATTCCGGTGACGTTGCGCACGGTTGAAGAGCGCTTGGGCGTGGATAACCGCGTCGCTTCGTTTGCAGTCCCCATGGGCGCCACCATCAATATGGACGGTACCGCCATTATGCAGGGGGTGGCGACGGTCTTTATCGCTCAGGCGTTTGCCCAAGACTTAACCATGGTGGATTACCTGCTGGTGGTATTAACGGCCATGTTGGCATCGATCGGCACTGCCGGTGTGCCGGGTGTGGGCCTGGTGACCTTGGCCATGGTGCTGAATCAAGTGGGCCTGCCGGCCGAAGGCATTGCCTTGATTATCGGTGTTGACCGCTTGCTGGATATGCTGCGCACCGCCGTCAACGTGACCGGTGATGCAGCAGTGTCGACCATTGTGGCGCACAGTGAAGGCGCACTGGACGAACGCACCTTTAATGACCCGAAAGCCGGTGAAGTCAAAGACTGATTGCTGGCTTTAAACAAAAAAACCCGTCATTTGACGGGTTTTTTGTTTGCGGGAGCCTCTAAAAAACCTCGGAGGCGATATTCTGGCTAGGCAAAAATCGGCTGCGAGGCGGAGTTTACTGTTGTAAATGAGCATTCTCAGACGATTTTTAACGAAGCCATAATGAGAAAAAGGGTTTTTTAGAATGAAATATCTTTCTTTTCGCTAAAACTAAATGGCTGCGGCTTCCACGCTGGTAGCTGCGGTTGAATGTCCATGTCGCCGAGCAACTCAAAGGTTACCGGGCCTTTGCCGCGCAGCATTTGCACCAAGCTATTGCCCAGTTCCGATAAACTCAGCGAAAACGGCACTGTGACCGTTTTGCTCGCGCCAGCGGGCAGAGAGACGTTGCTTAAACGGCTGCTGCCAATGGTGTTGCTGGCGGCATTCAACTGATAGTTAAATTGGTTCAAATCCAACGCGAAAGCATTGGGGTTGCTGAGGGTCAGTTTGGCCTCCAGCTCGACACCACTGAAGTTAAATTGTTTGACGTTAACGTCGGCAATATCAACCTTGGGCCATTTGGGAATGGGCAGCTCGCCGGAATATTCCAGTGGCAGCGCGAGCACACCCAGCACGGGCAGTTTAAAGCCCAGCTCGCCATTA